>JASJBE010000053.1 GCA_030066655.1 Woeseiaceae bacterium
TTCTCGACGTCTTGCGGCGTCGCACCGGGCCAGGATGTCTGCACAGACACCGTTCGCACCTCGAGGTCCGGAATCATCTGCACCGGGACACGAATCGCGGCCAGCACGCCGAGCACCGAAATGATCAGCGCCACGACCGTCATCAGGATGCCGTTCTTGACGAAGGCCTCGAACATGCTCAGCGGCTCCCGTCCAGTATCGTGACGGTCTGGCCTTCCTGCAGCGTCTCGTTGCCGCGCACGACGACGAGGTCATCCTCTGCGAGACCGTTAATGACTTCGATGTAGCCGCCGAACTCGAAGCCCGTGCGCACGAGCCGTTCATGAACGATGGGTAGCTCACCCGTGTCGTCGATGACCCAGACCGTCACGCGACCGTCCGGGAAGCGCAGGATTGCGTCTCTGGACACCGTGATGCCTCTGCGTCCGGTGTCCACCTGAATTCTGCCGCGGACCGACATTCCGGGCGTGATCGCAAGTGCCTCACCTGCGTCAGCGCTGTCGGCCAGGACCCTGACGAGGAAGGTGCGAGCACCCGGGTTCTTGATCGGCACGATCGTGTCAACGCGAGCCGGTATGGAGCGACCGGGCAGCGCGTCAAATGCGATCTCAACGGGCGTGTCGGGGGAAATCGCGCTGAAGTTTTCCTGCCCGACACGGAAGTCGAAGCGCAGGTTGTCGGTGGCGACCAGCTCGAGCAGTCCGTCGCCGGGGTTCACCCACTCGCCGAGCTCCGTGTTGCGCTCGCTGATAACGCCGGCGAAGGGCGCCTTCAGCGTGTGCCGTTCGACTATGGCGCGCTGCTCACGCGCGGCCGCCCGTGCGGCCATGAGCGCTGCCTCGTCGCTCGTTACCTCGGAGCGAAGCGATTCGATCTGCGTGCGGGCAACGCCTCGCTGGGCGCCGACCTTTTCCGCTTCAGTGAACCGTCGTTTCGCATCGTCGACGGCGATTTCGCCCTGCTGCACTTCGGCCTCGGCGCGTTCCAGCGCCAGCTGGGCGAGTTCTGCGTCCAGCCTGAGCAGGGGCTCGCCGATCTCGACGCGATGTCCCTCATCAATCACGAGCTCGGCCACGAGCCCGGCAACCGCCGTGCTGAGCACGGCCCGTCGCGGCGACGTGACGGTGCCGGTCACACTAATCTGGTTGACGATGGTCCGGTCGGAGACCGGCTCGACCTGCACCGGCGCCTGCGCGAAGGCTGCCGACGACAGCAACAGAAGCAATCCTACGGATTTAGGGCATTGATGCGCTGGCATGGTGTCTCTCGTGGACGACGGGGCCGGACCGGTGCGCTCCGCCTGAAAACCGCCATTCGCTGGCAGTGTCGGTCTTGAATCTTGCCTCGGTCGCGAAAGACCGTCGGGCCTAAGTGAACACTAACAGACCCGCGCTGACGGCGGAAAGCTGGTTTCTGGTGAATCAGGATGTAGGATAGAGGCAAGGACTCATTGAGCCGCAGTCGCCGTCACGGGCGATATCGTGAGTCAGGGGTGCCGTAGACCGAACGGCCGGCTGTTCAAAAGGTCGTCGCTTTAGCGGACCGCTTAGGGAATCTGCGAGCCTCTGCAAACGGCCAGAAGCACGCATTGATCCCACTCTAGAGCCGCTATCTTGATTCAACGCAATCGGAAAAATAGAGTGTCGATGACTGTTTTGGAGAGTTGAGACCTTCGTGATGCCGAAACGAATCTTTGTACTGGCCGGGCTCTGTACACTTGTCACAGTCCTCTCAGGCTGCGCGGCACCTAACGTGAATGAACCCCAAGAATGGACCTACCTTCCGGCAACCCTGCCAGAGGGGCGGTGGACCGGCAACGTAGCCACCCGAAACATTCCGGACATGGACAACGACGGTGAGTGGCAACAAGCAATTTCAATAGAGAACTGCGACGGATCTACTCGTCTACGCTTCAAAGGAGAGGAAGGGTACAGCGCTCCAACGATTCTCCAAACATACTCCTTTGCGAGTACTTACCTTTTATTTTACCAGGCGACGGAGTTCGCGGATGGCTCTGGATGGTCGGAGACTCAAGCCTGGACGCTCGTCGACGCACGACCCAAAGGGTGGAGCATTGCCCAATCGAGATCAGTCATCAACCAGCAAATGGACCCCGACGAACCGTGGTTCACGTTCCGTCGCCTGGGTTTTGGCTGGCTTGAGTACGACCCCGATTGCGATCGAAAAAGATCACACGCCCAGCAATGGAAGGTGTTTGATCCTGTGGTATCGCAGTGACAACAGAATGCAGTGCTCCAGAGCTGCTGTCGGAATCTTATCGTCTTTATGAAAGACGATTGCTCTGTTGCCTTCGAAATCGAATGAGTCGGAATAGACTTCCTTGAAGGTGTCTACGAGCTTCGAATTACAGTTGAAATACACCGCGAAATGCTCAGGCCTGGATTCCTTCCAGCCTATTCTCACTGTGCTGCCTTCGTCAGCCAGATAGCTCGGCTCTCCCCATTTCAACGTCTCTTGGACTTCGCCAACATCCGAATTGTTCGTGGCAACGTCGAAAATCAACTCTCGAAGCTGCATCAGTCTGAGACGAATTTCCTTCGGGTACGACTGCAGCTTCTTCGCTACGTCCGGGTTCTCAACTCTATCCATGCGGCCATTTGCTAAGCGTCGGAAACCATCATCCTACTCCAAAGCACGTGGATGGCGGCTCGCAGTCACCTACAGATAATCACTTTTAGTTGCCAGTGCCCGACTTCGGGGTGCTCTCTGTTCGAGGTAATGAACACTGGCAATGCGCTTCACCTTTCCACTGTTCATGATTGCACTGCTTGAAGTGCTGAAACGCTGAATCTCCCCAACGAATGGGTTGCTGGTAGATAATCTCCTCCTTCTCAGCGTCGACGATAAAGTCGGATCCCGCTACTCGTCCCCACCACAATCGGACGGCGATCAGATTCTCATTGATCCACTCTGCCTTGGAGATCGTCTTAGTATTCGGAAACCGAATTTCGAGTAAGTACGGGCGCTCGTTGAAGATAATCAGACGTGGAAACCAGTCCGGGTCCGAGTCCTTCGCGCGGCCTGTGATGTCGAATGAATATGCGCCGTTTGGGGAAATGGTCCCTTCGAATGCGGCGGTCGGATCGATTTTCTCTACAGAAACCTGAACCCGCGTCATCTTGCCGGATGCGTATATTCGAGTCGTCTCCCAACAATTGGGACTTGTGTGAAACTCCTGCGCGCGTACTGAAACCGACAGAAGACTCAGCAGAATCAGGGCAATCGAGCGCATCAAACAGTGCCCTCTGTTGCCAAGATGAAGCTCATCGTCACAGTCCGGAATGCATCAGCTGCCGTCAGTCTACCCCGAATTTGCTGTGCGGCCAGAAGCGGTTCCAAATCAGTCACTGCTATTAATCTCCAACGCTCTAGATTGCAAACTCAGTGTCTCAACGGCCAGAAATCACTGCACCAGGGGTAGCTCTTGTAAACGACTTCGGTTTCGCTCAGAGCCATGCGGCCACGAGGGGCTGATGAATGCGAGAGAGCGACAGCCTGCCGTCCAGAAAGGGATCAAGCGGCCCGGTCCGGCAAATCTGACCAGTCGATACTCGATAGGCGGTAAGATACCGCTCCGACCTGTTCGAGTAATCCTCACGGGAGCAAGTTATGCGAATTCGAAGCACTATCGTTTGCCTCATCGCCGCCACGATGGCGATGACGGCGCAAGCGGATACAACCCCCCAATCTTTAGAACTCGACGCGCGACTGCGCGCCGCAGAAGCCTGGTTCGACAAGAAGATGGTCCGCGAGCTGGTGCCGGCGGGGACGGTTGCGGTCGTCCATGATCAGGACTTTGTCTGGGAGCACGCTTACGGTGTGTCCGACGTCGCCTCCGGGCGAGCGGCCGAGCCCTCGACCACATTCAGCATCTGCTCGATTTCGAAGCTGTTTACGTCAATCGCAGTGATGGACCTGGTCGAGTCGGGGCGTGTCGATCTCGATGCTGAACTGTCTGACTATCTTCCCGAGCTGGAGCTTGAGAACAGCGACGAGTTGGTCGTCGAGCCGGTGACGATCAGGGGCTTGTTGAGTCATTCCTCCGGTCTTCCGCGCGAAGGTATTGGCACCTACTGGAACTCGACGGATTTCCCGGACGTCGACGATCTCGAGCAGACCGTTAATTCCCTGGGGCTGCAGTACACCCCGTTTACCAACTACCAGTACTCCAACATCGGCATGTCGTTGCTCGGCAAGGTCGTTGCGTCCGTGTCGGATATGTCATTCGCGACTTACGTGCAGACTCGGATCCTGCAGCCGCTCGGTCTCGATACCGTGTCAACGGACCTGCCGCTGGACGGTGACCAGGGTCGATTCGCGACGGGGTATACGCAACACGATGCGACCGGGAAACGTCGCGCGGTAGAGCCCTATCAGCTGAATGCGTTCTCGCCGGCAGCGGGATTCGCGGCGTCGGTGCTCGATCTCGGCAACTTCGCAGCGTGGCAGTTCAGGTTGCTCGAAACGGGTGAGCCCGAGGTGCTGGAACGAAGAACCCTGCGAAACATGCATCGTGTGCACTGGATGGATCCGGGAGACCCCCAAAGCGGTACGTTCGGCCTGGGTTTCAGTCACGACAAGCTGGGCGACACGGCGGTCGTAGGGCACGGGGGTTACTGCCTCGGCCACCGCTCATACCTTGCAATGGACACCAGGAACAACGTGGCTGTGACCGCCATGGTCAATGTCAATGACGTCTCGCCGGAGGCACTCGTGTCCGTCGTGCACAGCCTGACGGCTGGCGCAGTGACTGCGATGGCCGAGACGGGCGGCGAGGAAGCTGAAGACAAGATCTCGGATTTGATGGAGTTTGAAGGCGCCTACACGTGGCCCGACTTCCCGATGGGTGCCTACATCATCCCGACGGCGAGCGGCGAGCTCGTATCGATAGGCCTCTACAGCGACAGGCCTGGCGACGATCCCGCCACCTATGTGCGTGTTGAAGGCGACCTCTTCAGGGCGAAGCGAAAGGACGGTGACCTCGGCGCGACCCTGCTGTTCGAGCGGGACGATGCCGGCCGCGTTGTATCTTTCGTCAACGACGGTTACCGCAACCTGCGGCGCGACCCGTAACAAAAGGGGACATTCTGCTTTTCCGGGAAAAGGAAAAAAAAAGGGGGACATTCTGCTTTTCCCGGAAAAGCAGAATGTCCCCAAAACTGGCACGTCGCTGCCGGGCGCCGCAATGAATACGAATACATTGCATTGACTGAAATGCACCCCCTGCCTACCGTTATTCGAGGGATAAAAATGGATGATCTGGGGGGGTCATATCATGTCGTCGATACTCATCGGTTCGACCCGAATTGCGCTTTTTGGCGTTCTGCTCGCAGCTTCTCTACTACTTTCCGCCACGGCGCACGCCGATCACACCAGTGATCCCGCGGGTGTCGCGCTCGTCGGCAACCTGCAGGAATCGCTGGGTTGTCCCGGCAACTGGCAGCCGGACTGTCCGTCCACGGAGCTGAGCAACGTGGCCGGCACATCGCTGTGGCAGGGCACATTTTCCGTCCCGGCCGGTTTCTGGGAATGGAAGGTTGCTCTGAACGACACCTGGGACGAGAGCTACGGCGATGGCGGGGACAATTTCCAGCTCGATCTCCAGTCGCCTCGCGATATCACGATCATTTACGACCACGAGACTCATGTCATCGAACCGGCGCTGGTCACGGTCGCCGGTAGCCTGCAGGAAGAGCTCGGCTGTCCAGGCGACTGGCAGCCGCCGTGCAGCGCGACGTTCCTGACCTACGACGCCGAGGACACGGTGTGGCAGGGCGTCTTCAACGTGCCTGCCGGTGACTGGGAGTACAAGGCGCCGCTCAACGGCACATGGTTCCTGAACTACGGACTCAACGCGGAACGCAACGGCGGCAATATCCCGCTCAACCTGTCCGAAGCCGCCGACGTCAAGTTCTACTTCGAACGCGGCACGAACTGGATCACGAGCAATCGCAACTCGGTGATCGCGTCGATCCCGGGCAGCTTCCAGTCGGAGCTTGGCTGCTCCGGCGATTGGCAGCCGTGGTGCCTGAGGTCCTGGTTGCAGGACCCCGATGGCGACGGCCTGTACACGTTTGCGACCCGCGACATTCCGGCGGGCACCTACGAGTTCAAGGTCGCTCATAACGAAAGCTGGGACGAGAACTACGGCGCCGGCGGTGTTCGGAACGGCGCCAACATGCAGCTCATCGTCCCGAGCGACGGCGCGCTGGTCGTATTCACGTATGATCCTGTGACACATCTCGTCGAGATCAGTGGCGAACTACCGAAGGGCAATATCGACGAGGCACGCGCCTACTGGCTGGCGCCCGGCGTCTTCGCCTGGCCGATTGCTGACGGCAACAACGTCACGCTGCACTACAGCGCCGATGCCAGCCTCGTCATTACCGGTGACGGTCTCGAAGGTGCGGATGGCACGGCACCGCTGATGCGCAATGGCGTCGTCGACGGCGCCATCGCCGAGAAGTTCCGGCACCTGGCCGGCATGCCGGTGTATACGCTCGATTCTGCCGCGATCGCCAGCGTGCCTGCGATCCTGAAAACACAGTTCGCGCTCGCGGCGACCGACAGCGAAGGCGGGGCGGTCGATGCGACCGGCGTACAGCATCCGGGCGTGCTCGATGAGCTGTTTACGTACGACGGTGAGCTGGGCGTGTCGTGGGAGGGCAAGACGCCGACCGTCCGGCTGTGGGCGCCGACCGCGCGCTCGGTCAATCTGCACGTGTTCGACAGCTCCGATGAAACGAGTGTCGCCAGTGAGGTCGTCGCAATGACCGAGGACACGGCGACCGGTACGTGGAGTGCGGTCGGCAACCCGGGTTGGAATCGCAAGTACTACCTGTACGAGATCGAAGTCTTCGCACGCTACTCGGGGCAGGTGGAGACGTTCTTCGTGACCGACCCGTATTCACACAGCCTGTCGATGGACAGCAAACGCACGCAGATCGTTAACCTCGACGATCGTGACCTGAAGCCGTGGCGCTGGGACCGCCTGCGCAAGCCGCGCCTCAGGGCCCCGGAGGACATCGCGATTTATGAGCTGCACGTTCGCGACTTCAGCATCCACGACGACACGGTGCCGAAGGCCTTCAAGGGTACGTTCTCGGCGTTCGCACTGCCGTGGACCTATGGCTCGCGGCACCTGCGCCGCCTGTCACGCGCCGGCCTGTCGCACGTGCACCTGCTGCCGGCCTTCGACTGCGCGACGATTCCCGAAGATCGCAGCACGCATGCGGACCCGGGTGACCTGTCCGGCTTTGCGCCCAACAGCGAGGAGCAGCAGGCCGCGATCGACGCGATTCGCGACCAGGACGGCTTCAACTGGTGCTACGACCCGTTCCACTACACGGTGCCGGAGGGCAGCTACTCGATTCGTCCGGACGGGGCGGCGCGCATCCGCGAGTTCCGTGCGATGGTCTCCGGCCTGAATCGCATCGGCCTGCGCACCGTCATGGACGTCGTCTACAACCACACCAGCGGCAGCCAGGGCGGCGAGAAGTCGGTGCTCGACAAGGTCGTGCCCGGCTACTATCACCGCCTCAACGACGCGGGCTACATCGAGACGTCGAGCTGCTGTGCAAACACGGCGACCGAGCACAACATGATGGAGAAGTTGATGCTCGACTCGCTGAAGACCTGGGCGACCGAGTACAAGGTTGACGGCTTCCGCTTCGACCTGATGGGCCATCACACGAAGGCCAACATCGAGAAAGCGCGTGACATGCTGCAGTCGCTGACGATGAAAGACGACGGCGTCGACGGCAGTGCGATCTACCTCTATGGCGAGGGTTGGAACTTCGGCGAGGTCGCGAACAACGCGCGCTTCCAGCAGGCCACGCAGGCCAACATGGGCATGGGCACGGGCGTCGGGTCGTTCAATGACCGGATGCGCGACGCCGTCCGCGGCGGCGGCCCGTTCGACTCCGGTGAGGCGCACGTCCGTCGGCAGGGCTTTATCAATGGCCTTTATACGGATCCGAATGCGCTGAATAGCGGCAGCCAGGGCGAGCTCGACGAACTGCTGCGGTTGACCGACTGGATTCGCTTGGGCCTCGCGGGCACGCTGGCCGACTTCCAGTTCATGGATAGCAACGGCAACCTCGTACAGGGTCGCGATATCGACTACTTCGGCAATCCCGGGGCGGGCTACACGAGCGATCCGCAGGAGATCATCAACTACGTCGCAGCACACGATAACGAGACCTTGTTCGATATCAGCCAGTACAAACTGCCGCTCGCGACCAGCATGCATGATCGCATCCGTACGCTGAACCTCGGCAACAGCATCATCGCCCTAAGCCAGGGTGTGCCGCTGTTCCACGCCGGCCAGGACATCGCACGATCGAAGTCGCTGGACAGGAACAGCTTCAATTCGGGCGACTGGTTCAACTTCGTCGACTGGAGTTATTTCGAGACGGGCTGGGGCAGGGGGCTTCCGCCCTTCGGTGACAACCAGAATAACTGGTCTGAACAGTCGGCGCTGCTCGGCAACCCGTCGCTCGGTGACATCGACCGGCAGGATATTCGCGCTGCCGCCAAGCACACGCGCGAGATGCTGAGGATCCGCAACAGCTCATCGCTGTTCCGCCTGCGGACCGGACAGGATATCCAGGAGCGCGTCGAGTTCCACAACACGGGCCCGAGCCAGGTGCCGGGGCTCGTTGTCATGAGCCTGCGTGGTGACAACGACATCGAGATCGTCGTGCTGTTCAACGCGTCACCGGATGAGCAGAGCTTCTTCCTCGACACCGGTGAGGACAGCGAGTTCGAGTTGCACCCGATACAGGAACGTTCGTTTGATCGCGTTGTTCGCCGTGCGGAGTATGACGAGGACGATTATACGTTTACGGTACCGGCACGGACGACGGCTGTGTTCGTCAACGAGGACGCGGAAGACGAAGACGACGATTAGCTAGATCTCCCGCGCATGGGCGGGTGTCAGGCAACGGGGTCATAAGGGGACATTCTGCTTTTTCCTGGAAAAAGCAGAATGTCCCCATTTTCTTTTCGGAAACGTCCTGATGGCAGAAGCCGCCAGAATCTCAGCCAGTCTCGCTCCTTGCGCCTCGCGAGCGCGCTGTCTCTCTGAGGGCCCGCTTCGTATCACTGTCGCCGCCTGCTGAAGTTTCTCTGTGAACTCAGGTGCCGACGTGCTCGTATCTGAACGTGCTCTTGCCGAGCAGCAGCGCATCGCCGTCGGCGAGTTTGTGCCGCGAGACACGCCGGCCGTTAATGCGGAAGCCGTTGGTGCTGCCGGCGTCCTCAACGATCGCGGTGGCGCCATCGATCAGGATGCGCACGTGATTGCGGCTGATGTACTTGCTGTCGATCTGGATGTCGCTCAAGTGTGAGCGGCCGACCGTGATCGAGTTGCCGATTAGCGGATAGCAAACCTGTTTGTCGAGCTTGCTGCCATCGGTGACGAGGACGTGCTCGGGTTTGTCCGTGGCCGGGTCCATAAGTGCTTCCGGTTCGATCATAATTTCGTCGCCACCGTCGAAGACCTCGTTGAGGTCGTCATCCGCCGGTTGCGGCTCATCCCAACGGCTGTCGATCTGCACGTCCAGCGCCCGGATGCTGTCGCCGATCGATGACAGGCGATCCACGCTCATGTCGAGTACGTCGAGGTCGCCGCGCTTGCAGTCGAGTTCGTGCTCCAGCGTCTCGACGATCTCACGCTGCGCCTCCAGTTCGGCCTCAACGCTCTCGCGCGCCGATTCCGATTCGAGATACATGACGTCAAGCTCGTTGGCCCGGATCTCCAGCTCGGCGAACCGTTCCTGCAGGCTCGCTAGTTCGTCGGCGGCCTCCGATGCGTCGCTCCGCAGCTGCTGCTCCAGTGCCTCACTGTTCTTCAGTGCCAGTTTCAGCTCGGCGATACGCGCGTCGTACTCGGTTCGCAGCTCCGAGAGGACCGCCTTTTCATTCTTGAGGTCAGCGTCGATCCGTTGCTCGTTGGCGCGTTGCGCATCGAGGTCCGAACGCAATGTCCGGATGGTTTCGTCGCGACGCTCGAGCTTGTTCCTGACTCGGTCGATCTCTCGCTTCAGGTCGGCCGATTCAGCGTGCAGCGTACGCAACTCGTCGGTCTGTTCCTTGAACAGCTCGTGTAGTTCCGAATGCGCTGACTCCCGCTCTCCGTGGCGTCCCGAGACGTCGGCAAGCTGACGCTGCAGATCAGCAACCGACTCTTCGAGCGCCGCCCTCTGCCGGTCCTTGTCTGCGAGTGCTGACTCGTGGCTCTCGATGGCCCTGGCCATGCCTTTGATCGTGTCCTCGTACTCACGAATCCGGTCGTCGGCGCCGTCCCATTTGCCCTTGCGATGCTTGATGTAGTCGTCGAGGTCCTCGATCTTCTTCTTGAGCGACGTATTCTTGCTCTCCAGCTTGACGATTCGCCTCTCGCTCCCATCCGCGGATTCTCTCGCGGCCTCGAGGTCGTCCTCGACGGACTGCTTCTGCGTGACGAGCGCGTCGCGGTCCTTGCGAATCAAATCCAGCTCCTCCTGCAGCTCGGCGACCTGTTGCTCCCGGGTAGAGAGCTTGCGCTCGACGAGCTGCCACTTCTTCTGCAGCGTCTCGCAGTCGCGCTCCAATTGACGTACCGAGTAGGACGCAGAACCAGCCGAGGCCAGTAACCTCGGTGCCTCGATGGTCGAGCCGTCGATGTCGTAGTCGTCGCCGAACAGAACCGGGTTATTTGCGGTTTCATCATTCTCGTTGCCGACGTTTGTGTTCTGGTCTGCCATAGCGACCCCCTATTTTTGTGACGGCATGTGGCTGTCGTTAAGATTGTGCACGGCGGAGACGATCGCCGTACGAGTCGACACGCCAAGCTTGGCGCGCACGGATTTCAGATAGGCGCGCACGGTTTCGACGCTGATGCCAAGATGCTTCGCGATTTCCTTGTCCGTGCCGCCCGCGACCAGTTCTTCGACCACGTCGGCCTCGCGCTTCGACAGGCGGAACAGGCCCTTGATCTTTTCCAGGTCCAGCGCATTCGGCTGTGGATTGCCGATGGGTTCGATCAGTGCGGCGAACTTCGGATCCAGGTCGACGACACCGCCGTCGAGCTCGAAGATGCGGATCGTCCAGAACTGGTTGTCGAGCACCGTGAGTGCGCAGCGCTGGCCGGGCTTGTCGACGACGACCTGGCGCGTCGCCTTCCGCATCGGGCGCGCGCCCAGCGTGATCAGGTGGCGGGCTTCGTGCAGCGCCTTGTCGATGAGCTCCGGCGTGATCGTCGCCGTGAAGACCTCATCAGCGGGTTCGTTCTCAGGCAGGCAGGAATAAACGAGATCACCATCCTTGTCGAGGATGAAGAGAATCGGTCGGTTGCGGCGCCTGAGAATGTCCGACAGTTTGAAGTCATACTTCTCATCCGCCTTGTTGAGGTCGTACGAAACGAGCTTAATGTCCGTCGGACTCAGATCCATCGTTCCTATACCCGCCTTTCGGACGATTCGCTCGCCCTTCTTGGAATTTGCGCTGCGGAGGTGCGCTGAGTGCCACGCATTGTCCGCGCGATTGTTGTTACCACTTCGATCAAAATAGCGCCCGGTCTCGCCCAAAGCAACGGCGAAAAAGCACAAAATCCGCGGCAAAGTCGCGCGTTTCCGGGACTGTGACACGCGTCACAGCAGCACCTGCGACAGCGCACCTTGTGACCCGATTTCACTCCCCAGAATTGGTGTACCCAACCCGGTGTACTGCAGCTTGGGACCCCGTGATGGGAATTGTTCACATCGTCAGTCCGCGTAGATTTACCTGCAGCAAGAACTACGGCGCGGCGCCTGTTCGACCGAGCAGATTCCGTCCTTATCACGGTTGTGCTTCTGCAACCAACGCAAGGCAGAGGGAAATCACGAATGACTACAAACACGCAAACAACACGCAGTCTGCTGACGTTGTTCGCGCTGTCCGTGCTGGCGACGCCGGCCATGGCAGACGACAGCGGCGGCGACATCGAGAATAGTGGCAATACAGCCGCTGCAGGATCCTCGATGGCAAACGAGGAGTCGGATGCAAGCACGACGACCGTCAATACGGAAGACACGACGGTTACTAACGAGTCCAACAGCAGCGACAATGCAGACTACAGCACCAATAACATGACCGGCGCGACGAACAACAGCGCGTCCGCCGTGGACGACAGCGCTTCGGTCGCAATCAGCAATGCCGGCAACGACAACCTGAATAACAGTTCGTCAAACACGGCCGATTCCGACTTGAGCAGCTCAAACGCCCAGATTCTGGGTGCTTCAGCTAACAACGGTAGTGACGCGTCTGCGGACAACAGCAACAATTCGGACTCGAGCACAAACAACAGCACAAGTGCGACGAACAGTAGCGCATCCGCTGTCGACGATAGTACGGCCATCTCTGCCAACAACGTCGGCAACGGCAATCTGAACAACAACTCGACAAACACGGACGACGTCGACATCAGCAGCTCGGACGCGCAGAACATGGGCGCTTCGGCTAACAATGGCAGCGATGCGACGGTCAACAACAGCGACAGCTCCGACGATAGCATCGTGGGCGGCCTGCACGGTTCGTCGGTGGCCAATAACGGTGGCACGTCCAACCTTAACGACAGCGACAATTCTGATGACAGCTACGCCGATGCCAGTGGCGGGGGTGCAGCTGCCGCCAACAATGGTGGCACGGCAACGGCCGACAACCGCACGACTTCGATGGAAAACGAAGCCGAAGCATCCGGCAACTCGGTAGCGGCCAACAACGACAGCGACGCGACGATCAACAATAGCGATGGCTCTGTTGAGAACGAAGCGGAAGCAGAGAGCTACTCTGCTGCAGCGAACAATGACAGCGTCGCGTCTATCGACAACAGCGACAACTCGCTGGATCAGGACAACTCCGACAACAGCAGCGCGTCGGCTTACTTCCGCGGTGCAGCCGCCAACAACGGCGGCGCGGCGGAGATTGACAACAGCGTCTCGCTCGGCACCGTTGCGATCAGCGAAAGCGATCTGGATGCGGCCGTGACGGACAACAGCACCGGCACATCGGCTTACCGAGAGGGCAGCGCCGACGCAAGCAACGATGTCGGTGGATCGTTCTCCGGCGCGGCAGGAATCAGCGTTGCAGCACAGAACGTTGGTCAATCGTCGGCCGTTCAACAGAGCGTCAACGTCCAGTCGAACCTGGGTACGGGAGCCGATCCTGCACAGTAGTGCACGTATTCGCAATTCATAACACTATGGGAAACAAGACAATGAACAGTCAAAAACTACGTGAACTGGCGCTGGCGGCTGTGGCAATAGCGTTCAGCGGAGCCGCACTGGCCGATACCGATATCGAGAACAGCGGCAACAACTCTGATCTGGGTTCGTCAATGGCCAACGATGGCAGTACGGCGACCACGTCAACAGAAAACACCAGCACATCGAGCTTTACCGACGCGAGTGACAGCAGCGACAACAGCAACAGCAGCACCAACAACACGTCTACATCCGATACGGCAGCGGCGTCCGCAGCGGATAGCAGTCTCGCTGTGGGTGTCTCCGACACGCTGAATAACAATGGCAATAACAGCTCGACGAACAGCGTGACGACAGACGGCAGTGGCTCGATGGCTGCCGGCGCCGCCGCGTCTGCAAACAATACGAGCACGTCCAGCGTCGACAACAGCGACAACAGCAACGACAGCACCAACAACACGTCGACCGCAGATACTGGCGCCGCTTCGGCCGCAGACGGCAGTCTGTCAATCGGTGTTACCGACACGCTGAACAACAACGGCAACGACAACTCGACGAACAGCTTTACCGCTGATGGCAGCGGTTCGTCGGCGAGCGGCGGTGCGGCATCGGCCAACAACAACAGCTCGTCGAGCGTCGACAACAGCGACAGCTCCAACTCGAGCGGTGTGCTCGGTGCCGGCGGCTCTGCGGTCGCCAATAATGGCGGTACGGCCAACCTTGACGGCAGCGACAACAGCGACAGTAGCTCTGCTTCAGCAGGCGGCAACGGCGCGGCAGCGGCAAATAACGGCGGCACGTCAACGGTCGACAACAGCCAGGACATCACCGAGAACGAAGCGGAGGCCGAAGGCTACTCGGGCGCTGCGAACAACGGCAGCACGGTTATGGTCGACAACAGCGACAACAGCGTCGAGAACGAAGCAGAGGCCGACGGGTACTCGGGCGCTGCGAACAACGGTAGCACCGTCACAGTCGACAACAGCGACAATTCGGACGACAGCGACAACTCAGACAGCAGCTACGCAAGTGCCGATGCGGGTGGCGCTGCAGCCAATAACGGCGGCACGGCTTCCATCGACAACAGCATCTCGCTGGGTGGTGTGGCCGCGAACACGTCGACATTGTCGGCAACCGTGTCCAACAATGTTGTGCATACCGATGTTTCCAAGGACTCGACCGTAACGACGAGCAACACACTGACGGATTCATTCTCTGATGCAGCTGGTATCAACGTCATCGGCCAGAACGCCGGCGACAACAGCCTGATTCAGCAGAACGTCAACGTTCAGTCGAACCTCGAACTGTAAGGGTGTAAACGGCTGCTGCGCCGCGGACTCACGTTCGCGGCGCAGCTATCTCAATACAGCGGAGTAGTGCCAATGATGAATCAAGTTCGAAAACTGGCGCTGGCGTTGGCCCCGGTGTTCTTCTTCCCCGTGGCCAGTGCCGACGAGACTGTCGAGGCGCCCGCAGCTGATGCCAAGGTGCCGGAGATCCAGGAGGTCGCCGAGAACGTGCTAACCGAAACGCTTTCCGGCCTTGATGCCTTCGAATCCAGCGCGACGCTGAGCGACGATGAGCTCGGTACGCAACGTGCTAAAGAGAAGATTGAACTGGCTGAGATTACGATCAACGATCAGGAGCAGTCTGGCGACGTCACTGACAACGTGGCGATCGGCAACACGACCGGCGATAACCTGATCGACGGCAACGCGTTCAGCAATTCCTCCGGCTTCCTGAGTACCGTGCAAAACTCCGGCAACAACGTTCTGATCCAGAGTTCGACGATCATCAACGTGTCCGTCGACGCGCCCAGTAACTAGCCGGAAGTCGTCGATACATGAACAGCAACATCGCACGGAGGTTTGAGCGCTGGTCGCTGCAGCTGCGGGACCTTGTGACCGGTGCCGTACTGCTGGCGGCAGCGCTCCCCGTTTTTGCGGGCTCGGTATGGCTGCCGGACGGCGCCGGAGTCAGCAACATATCGATGCGCAGCATGCAGGAGACCAAGTTCTCGCAGGTTGTCCGCCAGCAGTACGACTTCAGCTGTGGATCGGCGGCCATTGCGACCCTGCTGACCTATCACTATGAACGCGAAACGACAGAGAGAAATGCGTTCGAGGCGATGTTCGAGGTGGGCGACAAAGAAAAAATCGCAACGGCCGGTTTCTCCTTGCTGGACATGAAGGGCTACCTCGAGTCGATTGGCTACGGTGCGGATGGCTATCAAGCGTCGCTGGATACACTCCAGGAAGCTGCCATACCCGCCATCGCGCTTATCAATGTCAGGGGTTACAGGCACTTCGTGGTTGTCAAGGGCGTCGATGACAACGAGGTGCTGATTGGCGATCCAGCCCTTGGGCTCAAGTATATGTCGCGACAGAAGTTCGAGTCGGTTTGGGATAATGGCGTGCTCTTCATCATCAAGACGGAGCCCGAAATGGGCAAAAAGAACTTTAACCAGAGCGTCGAATGGGAACAGCTGGCCAGGGCGCCGCTTGGCAATACCATGCCGGGCGAAAGCCTGTCCGGGCTGACCGTCGACTTGCCGAGAATCGGAGATTTTTGAGATGTCGACCTTCGCATTGGTGCCTCGCGCCGAGGACCCCCATATAAAAGCGCTTGTCGCCACGTATGCTCCAATCGGGCGTCAGATTCGCCGGCAGGAGCAGCTGCGTCGCCGCCTGCTGGTTGCTGTCTGCGCGTTGGCCGTCACAGCGGGCGTGCTGTTGACGTGGCAGCTTCCGCTTGCGCTGAAGCCTGGTTACCAGGCGACCGCTACGATGACGCCCGAGATTGCGGCCGAGCTTCGCGAGGAGCGCGAACAGTTCAACGAGCGCCTCGTTGAGTTGGAGGCACAGCTCGCGATAATCAACCTGCAACGCGACCAGATTGACGATGAACGCGCAGAGCTGCAGGTGCAGGGCGACCGCCTGGAAGCGCTGATTGCCGCGGCGAGTGTTGAGCAGTTGGATCTCGAGCAGCGCGCGCAGCATGGCTCGAAGCTCGACGAAGAGATCGCGGCAATGGCGGCGCAGCGCGAGCAACTCGCAGAACGGTTGTCGCGGTTCGACGCTCAGGGCGAGCTGCTGGCCGTGGAGTTGCTCGCGGTCAATGCGCAGCGCAAGGAACTCGAAGCGCAGCGACAGAAAATCAACGAACAGCAACGGGCGCTTGCCCAGCTCATCGATCGGGCAGAAGGGCTGTACAAGCGCGCTGCCGCCGCAGGCATCGATTCAGCCCTCGACGAAACGTCGGCGGTGAAAACCGAAGAAGATCCGCTGATGAACTCCTTCAGCTATGACGTGGCGGCGGTAAACGACTTGATCGTGCAAAACGTCAAGCTCGACGAGATGCGTGGTGGCTTCAGCATTGGCGACGGTCTCGACGTATCCATCGGCTTCACGCAGACAGGTTCAATTAACGGCATCGAGCAGTTCCACAACCAGTTCACGATCAACAGCATGGCGCAGGGTTTCTCGGAGTCCGACCTGCTGAACATGAACTCCGTCCTCGTACAGCAGGGTGACGGCAATTTCGTGTCGCCCGGGGTTATCGAGGCCATGGGCAGCAGCTTCGGCAGCATCATCCAGAACTCGCTCGACGACCAGACTATCGCTACCGAAACGGTGCTCGACATCTCCCTGCACAACGTGCCGGGTGCGGTCATGGGTATATCCGGTGAGCAGGCCCTGCTGGATAGCCTGACCTCGTACCGCTGATCGCAGGGGATGACGATAGTGATACGCGCACTCCAACTTCGAACAGGGATACTGGTCGCCATCGCCCTGGCGCCACAAATGGCGATCGCCGACGGAGCAGCGGGCGCCGGGGAAGACCCACTGTTGCAGAAGATGCAGGCGGTCAACGCGCAGTACACCGAGCTACTCGACAAGATGGACACAATCGAGGCGCAGCGGCGCAAGATAAAGCAGCTGATGCAGGAGATCGAGGAGCTAGAGCAGCATCGCGGTGGGTCGTCTGCGCCGCCTGAGGAAGACGAGCCGACCGAGGTCGCGACGGAAAGACGCGAAGAGCTTGAGGCTCAGGCGCAGGAACAGCAGATGCCGGAGCTGCCGCGAATCAGCGATGATGTTGGCGGCGTGCTGACCCGCCGGGGTCGATTTACGCTTGAGCCGTCTATCGGTTTCTCGTATTCGTCGGTGAACCGCATCGCGGTAGAGGGCTTTACGATTCTTCCCGCGCTGCTGGTCGGTATCATCGACGTCGTCGAGGCCGACCGCGAGACCTACACGGCTCGTTTGACGGGGCGCTACGGCATAACGAATCGATTCGAGGCAGAGCTCAGCAGCTCGTGGCTGTATCGGGATGATTCGACGCGGTCTCGCGAGTTCCTGACCGGCGCCGTAGAGGACACCGTCTTCAATGCCAGCGGCGATGGGCTCGGTGACATCGAGCTCGGCCTGCGTTATCAGTTCAAACGCAGCAAACCGACGTCGCCGTTTCTGACGGCCAATCTCAGAATCAAGTCGGATACCGGCACCGACCCATTCGAGATTGCGACGATGTCGACCCTTGCCGGGCAACCGCAGTTCTCGACCGAGCTGCCGACGGGCTCGGGCTTCTGGAGCGTCAATCCGAGCCTGAGCTTCATCTATCCGTCAGACCCCGTCGTGTTTTTCGGCAGCATCGGCTACTTGTGGACCATCGAGGATGACAAGGGCACGTGGCTCGACGAGGAGGGCAACATCGCCGGTTTCGGCAGAGTAGACCCGGGTGATGCGTTCCGCGCGAGCTTCGGTCTCGGCTTGGGTCTGAATGAGAATTCGTCGTTCAGTATCAGCTACAGCCTCGACCAGTTCACGCGGACGCGGATCGAGACGGCCTCAAGTCCGAGCATCGCCGGATCGGACGTCACGATCGGCAAACTGCTGATTGGCTATTCACTGCGTACGCCGAACGGCACGCCGCTGAATCTCGCCGTCGGCATAGGCACTACGGACGAGGCTCCCGACACAGACATCACCTTCAGGATGCCTTTCCATTTCGACTAGGTGACGGCGCTCCCTGATCTTCCAGTCACGGCAACGAAGCCAGGCAATCGGCAATGCCCGCGCAGCGTCGTCATCGGGCGCATCGATGGACTGTCGCTGATCGAGCATTCCTTCAGGCAGAGTCACTCCGCCTAAGACACGACCAGGCGTACGACGGTCGCCCGACGTGATTAGCCGTTCTTTGCCAGGCGCTCCTGCAGGTACTTGTATTCCTTGTGGGCGAGGCGCCCGCAGTCGCCCCCGACGAACTCGACCAGCGTCTTGCCGACGAACGGAATACCGCAGTCGACCGTCAGACGGACATGATTGGTGCAGCCGGTCTTGGTGGGCTTCAGTTCCAGCGATCCTGATACCGTGACCGGCACATTGGCGATATCAATGTCGAGGTCTGCCGCATACACGTCGCCGTCGAGGTACTCCCACTCTTCCGACTGTTCCACGACATTCCACGGCTGCAGGAACTTGCTGAGCACGCCGGGTACATTCGCCGGTACCTCACGCACGAACGTAACGATCGCTCCTTCGTCGTCCGTCGTGCATTCCTCGACACTGATATTGCGCGCACCCAGCGCCTTGTGCTTCGCCTTGATCTCCTTCTTGCTCGTGAACATCGCGTAAAGCTCATCGGTGCTGTGCACGTACTTGTGCTTCTGGTAGATCTCCATGCTACCGGTTCCGCCCCATTTGCTCGTGGCTGCTCACCCACTCGTTGGCGAGGATGGCCGACGACAGAGAGATGTCGCCTGCCAGCACGACGGCGGTAATGATCTCGGCGAGCTTGTCGCCTTTACCGGTGCCGTAGCAGTCCATTATTTCGAGGCATTCGCGCTGTGTCTGCAGGCCCGTGCCACCACCGTAGGTGGCACAGATCAGCGCCGGCAGCGTCGTCGACCAGTACAGGTCGCCGTTGTCCAGCATCTGGCAATAGTTCATGCCGGCATGCGACTCAGACACGTTCGCCGCATCCTGGCCGCAGGCGATGAACATGGCGGCGATACCGTTCGCCGAGTGTGCGCCGCTGTATGAAGCACCTGACAGGTGAGTGCCGATGCCGGCGATCTGCCGGAACTTGTAGAGCCATTCCGGCTCGATGCGCAGCAGCTTTTTCGCGACGTCGCGCTTCAATACGAACTCTGCGACAACGCGTTTGCCGCGCGTCTGGATCATGTTCATCATCGAGTGCTTCTTGTCGGTGTCGATGTTGCCGGACAGGATGTAGCGCGGGTTCGCCGGATGATTGGTCTTGATCCATTCGCAGGCATACAGTGTCGCCTTGCCGGTCATGTTCTGGCCCGCCGCGTCGCCTGTCGTGTAGCAGAATCGCGTGTAAAGCATGTTGGCGACTACGTATTTCTCAATTTCTATCAGTTCGGGGACATCCACAGAGGCCCTGACGACGGCGCGAATGGACTCGATGTGTTCATCCAGCCACTTGCCGAATTCGCGCGCGTCCAGCGCGCTGTCGAACAGGAAGACCGGCGCCCTCTGCATCGAGTGCTTGACGACCGTGGTTCTGCAACCACCGCATTCGCTGATGACGCGCATGCCGCGGCTGTAGCTCGCAACCAGCGTGCCTTCGGTGGTCGCCATCGGAATGTAGAAATCACCCTGCGCGTGCTCGCCGACCATCTTCAGTGGTCCGGCGATGCCGATCGGTATCTGCGCCGTGCCGGTAAAGTTCTCGATGTTGCCCATCGTCGTTTCCGGATCGATAGAGAAGTTCGTCACCTTGTCCAGCTTGGCGCCAGTCTCAGCCTCGATGAACTCGGCGCGTTTCTTCGCCATCTCGCGGGTGTGGTCGTTGCCCTTGTCGCGGGGAATTGAGTGTCGTTCGGTCATTTCAAACTCCGATGAGCGTTCTGCTCGCTTAGACGGCCTCCTCGAGTTCGACCAGTGACTGTTCCAGGTAGTCGATCAGACGCTGGACGCCAGGCACCGTGCTTCGACATGCGACGATGCCGAAGTCGAGACTGTCGTGGTAACTAACTAATGTGATGTTCAGTGCAAAACCGTGGAATACCGCAGATACGGGATACGTGCCGAGTAGCGATGCGCCGTTCAGATACAGCTGCTCCCGTGGTCCGGGCACGTTCGAGATCACCGTACTGACCGGCGGGAACCAGTCGGCGACGCCCATCAGGCTCGAGATAAACAGCGGAGTCTGTACCAGCGTGGCATAGAGCCCGGCCTCGCGCGGCGACAGCTGGCTGAGCATCTCCTTGCCGGACTGCGTCGACGCAACAATCGTCTCGAGACGCTCCTCCGGATCTTCATGGCGGGTGCCGAGGTCGGCAACGATGTAGCTGATGGCGACCGGTGAATCGAAATCGTCTTTCTTCCTGACTGAGACGGGCACGAGCGCGCGCAATGAGTGCTCTGGCAGCTCATCCTGTTCCTCGAGGTAGCGCCTGAGCGCGCCGGAACACATGGCGAGGACGATGTCATTTAGCGTGACGCCCGCCGCCTTGCTGACGGCACGTATGCGATCGATGCTCCAGGACTGCGCGACGAATCGACGAGCGCTCGAGACCTTCGTGTTGAGCATCGTGTGCGGGACGTGTCGCCACGGCACAGCGAGCCCATCGCCAAACCCCAGCCACGTCGTGGCGTAGCTTTTTAGCAGGCCGAGAACATGAGAGGACGTCTCGAATTGCGTCTTAAAGAACTCGGCAATCGCATTGAGCTCCGACTCGCTCGGGTCAAACTTGTGCTTCTTGCGGTGTTTGTGCGCCGCTTTGTACCTTTCATGCGCCTCAATCGAGAACGGCGAAATATCAATAACCGCTTCGGGATCGGGTGAGCAACCGCCCTCGGTAAGCTGCATGCCGGCAACACCATCGACCGTCGCGTGATGGACCTTCGTGTAGACAGCAAATTCACGATTCTTCAGGCCCTCGATCAGGTGCACCTCCCAGAGCGGACGGCTGCGGTCGAGCACCGTCGAGTGCAGCTGCCCCACCAGCGCAAACAGCTCGCGATAATTGCCCGGGCTGGGCAACGCGGCCTGGCTCACGTGATAGTCGAGGTCGATGTCGTCGGCTTCCTCCCAGCGGAGCGGCCCGAAGCGGCCCAGCACGCTGTGGCCGGCGAGGTGAGCGAAGGGTTTGCGAAGTTCGGTTGTGGAACGATACGAGTCAGCCAGCCGGGCCATGAAGGTCCGGCGGTTCACGCGATCCGGGAATTTGAACAGGCTCACGCCGCCGACATGCATCGGCGTCTCCGGCGTTTCGAGCATCAGGAACCCGGACTCTAAGAGACTCATTCTGTCCACTACCGGATTCTACCGAATTGCGGACCCGAATAAGCGCCGTAGCGCATAGGTATTTGTATGTATAAATACCTGAAATTACGACGAAAGTCGGCGTCGGATGGCCGTTTATCGGCGCACCCTACGGCGTCGTTCATGAGCTGGGCCGAGGTGACACACTGCGACCGGGTTCTGCTCGCACCAAAGCGTTCCGGGCCATGTGTGCGACAACGCACAGTGCCAAGGGTATGACGTGGTTTAGAGTGAGTAACCCAGATGCAGATGGCCTGATTCCCGGCAGGAGCGAGACACATGGCAGACGCACCCGACATAGCGATACTGGTTGAGAAGATCGAAGCGCGTGACGCGTCGGCGGTGCCGGCAATCACAGCGCTGAGCGATCGCTGCCAGGTCGACGGGCACAACCGCACGTTGTTCGACGTTGCAATCCTCGCCAACAACGCAGAGGTGATTGCGCTGCTAGCATCAGACGCGGATGCACTCGAGTTCGCTCCGCCGGTCGACGAGAAGAACACGAACCAGATGAGAAACACGGCGGCGAGTTTCGGTATCGACGTGCCTGTCTCGAAGCTTGAGGCGATGCTCGAGAAGTCATTCGGGCAGGACGTCCCGTACGGGCGAGCACCGCTGCACTCCGCCTGCAGGGCAGGGAACGCCGAGGCGATGCAGACGCTGCTCGCTGCCGGCGCCAGAATCGATACCAGGGACGTGATGGGTCTCACCGCGGCGGAGCTGGCTTTCTACGCGCATGGGGAGCCGGGGCTGCGAGACTTCGTTGCTGCGTTCAAGCGCAGTGATCGGGCGTCGCTGCCCGTGGGCAAACGCCTGCTGCGGGAGACCTTCGCCTTTCCCGACGTGATGGAGGAATTGCTGGCGATCGGGAAACTCGATTCGTACGCGCGGCGCCTGTTGTTCTGTTACCGGTGCGCCTGGCTCGACATCGATGCGGTGCAGACGCTGCTGGCGGAAGGGCACGATCCGAACAAGGGTGTCACGTCCGAGATTAACCCGGTATGGAACGCCTGCACGTCGGCCTTGCTGTGGGACGAAGCGATTCCGGGTGGTCTCGACATGGCGTTTCACTACACAAAGCACCTTGGGCACCCCGATGCGAGCTCAATCTCCGTCGACAACGCGCTTCTGAATGAAGACGGCTCCAACTTCGGCAAGCTGTTTTCAGAAGCTCAGCGGAAGCAGAGCGAGCAGAAGAAGATGGTGAGCAAGATGACGATCGATCCTGAGGTCGAGCAGGACGTGATTGCACGCCGAATCCGCTTGCTCGACGTACTGTTAGCGGCCGGGGCCGACGTCCCCCTGGCCCGAAAGAAACTGGAGTTTCCGTCATTCGGCGAACTTAAGCAGATGAACCTTGGCGCCGTGGCCGACCGGCTGAAACAGCGGGGAAAAAATGCTGCGCCGCCTGAGAAAAAGAAAAAGCCGGCCGCGTCGACGTGGTGGGAAGTGCCGGTCGAGACCGGTTTGAACGTTGAGTACTGGCCCGTCGAAGGGGCGGGCGGCCTGTTGCGCCTGGCTCTGAGCAACACGTACGGCCCGATCGACGGTGTCACACTTTGCGTGAGCCTGTCTCGCGATGAGTCAAAGCCCGCCGATGAATGGAGCGCATTAACGCCGGTCGCCGAAACCATCGATGTTGACGGTGAGGTTGTAGCGCGAGCCAGCCTGACCGAAAAGGTCTACGGCGAGACTCCGTGGGAGGCGGTCTACGAGCTGTCGCTGGACAAAGCCGGAGACGAGAAGGTGTTGTGGATCCGCCTCGACCACGACGAGTATGAAGAGCTGGCAGGCGAGCTCGACCCGTGGAGGTTCGCCAAAGACTGACGGCTACCCGCGGGCCCGTCTCGCCTACCGACAGGCCCGGGTCCTGGCAAGCTCGATCACGGTTCAGCTCCCGCTAGGCAGAGCTCGCAACCGCGACCGGCTCTTCCACTCTTGGCGTTGGCTTGACGAGGTAATGAGCCAGGGCCGGCAGCAGTGTCAGCGCGCCGAGCATGTTCCACAGGAACATGAACGTCAGCATCAGGCCCATGTCTGCCTGGAACTTGATCGGCGAGAAGATCCAGGTGCCGACGCCGATCGCCAGCGTGAAGCCGGTGAAGCCGACGGCCATGCCCGTCGTGCGCAAGGTTCTTACGTATGACTCGTACACATCGTGACCGCGCTTCAGGTACGTATTCATCTTGCTGTAGATGTAGATGCCGTAGTCGACGCCGATACCAACGCCCAGCGCGATGACCGGCAGCGTCGCCACTTTCACGCCGATACCAAGTAAGGCCATCAGCGCCTGGCCGAGCACCGACGTCAGCGCCAGTGGCACGATGATGCAAACCACCGCGCGCCAGGACCGGAACGTCACGAAGACGAGGAAGCTGACCACACCATAGACTAGCGCCAGCATGTGGTACTGCGCGGCGCTGATGACGACATTGGTCGCCGACTCGATGCCGGAGTTGCCGGCGGCGAGGACGAAGCTGACCTGGTCGCTATTGTACTGTGCACCGAAGGCTTCGGCGTCGCGAGTGACGGCCTCGAGCGTCTCAGCCTTGTGGTCGTCGAGGAAGATCAGCACCGGCACCATGCTGCAGTCGGTGTTGATCAGGTTGCTCGGTACGTGCTGCAGCGAGTTGTTCAGGATGTAGCGGTTGCGGCTCAGGGCATGCCACTTCGGGTTGCCCTCATTCATCGCCATCGTGACTCGCTTCGAGATATTGATCAGCGAGATGACCGACTGAACGCCGGGCGTGTTGCTCATGACCGACTGGAAACGGTCGATCGCGGCAACGGTCTCGTAGTCACCGCAAGCCTGCGGCTGCGTTTCGACCATGACGACGAAGACGTCGGTGCTGGTCGAGAAGTTCTCGGTCAAAAAGGCGTTGTCGAGGTTGTAGCGCGAGTCGGGTCGCAGTTCCGGCGCGCCGGGGTCGAGGTCGCCGATCTTCAGGTTCTGGCCACCGATCAGGCCGACGCCGAACAGGACGATGCCAACGATGATCGTCGCCGGCGCGTAGGGTTTCTTCGCGAACTGGGCGATAAACGGCGCCAGGCGAGCCGGTGCGGACTCCCTCTTCCTAATGTAATTCATGCAGGAATCGGTCAGGCCCGTGTAGGACAGCAGTACCGGCATCAGCAGCAGGTTCGTGAAGATCAGTACCGCGACGCCGATACTCGCCGTCATGGCGAGTTCCTGGATGACCGGGATCTCGATGACCATCAGCGTCAGGAAGCCGATGCCGTCACTGATCAGCGCAATGAAACCGGCGACATACAGCGCCCGGAATGCGCGGCGCGCCGACCAGTAGGCGCCGATGCCGAAGAAGAAGCGGGCGGCGACGTTGTTGATGATCTGCACGCCGTGACTGATGCCGATGGCGAACACGAGAAACGGCACCAGCATCGAATAGGGATCGAGGCCGAAACCCAGCGCGCGCAGCAGGCCCAGCTGCCAGACAACGCCGACCGTCGAGCAGAATAGGGGTATCAGCGTAGCGTAGTAACAACGCGAGTAGAGCAGCAGCAGGACTTTGGTGATTACCCAGGCCGCGAGGAAGAACAGCGCGACCTGCACCGCGCCCTCAATCAGGTCGCCGACGATCTTGGCGAATCCCGTGACCCTGATCTTGATCGTGTCCGTCTCATACTTGTCGCGGACGAGCTGCTCGACGCTGTTCGAGAAGTCGCGGTAGTCCAGCCGCTCGCCGGTCTCCGGGTTGGTGTCGGTCAGCGGCGCGATGATCGTCGCCGACTTGAAGTTGTTGGCGACCAGGCGCCCGACCTGGCCTGAGCGCAGTACGTTGATCCGCAGTTGCTCGAGCGACTCCGGCGAGCCGTCATAGGAATTGGGAATCACGGCGCCGCCGCGGAAGCCCTCTTCGGTGACCTCGCTCCAGCGGATGTTGGGCGTCCAGATCGACTGCAGGCCCGCGCGATCGACGCCGGGTATGTAGAACACCTCGTCGTTGATCTGCTGCAGCGCCGCCTGGAAGTCCGCATCGAAGATATCGCCTTCCTTCGCCTGGACGATGATGCGTATCGAGTTGCCGAGGCTCGCGAGGTCCGCCCGGTTCCTGAGGTAGTTCTGGATGTACGGGTGCGAGGTCGGGATCATCTTCTCGAAGCTCGCGTCGGGCTTCAGCTGGGCCGCGTGGTAGCCGAAGAACAGCGTCAGAAGCGAGAACAGGACGATGACGATGACGCGGTTCTCGAACAGCAATCGTTCCGCCAGCGGCGCCTTGGCCCCATCCAGGCCCGTTACGTCGGAGTGGGGGTCTTTATGCTCAATAGTCATCACTGACCCTCCGTGTTGTCGGCTGCCGTATCGATGACGGCGATTCCGCCGAAGCCGGCCAACAGGATTCGGCCGTCCGATGCGAGATCGACGTCGCTATAGACCAGGCCGCCATCTGTCGGTATTTCGCGAAACGTTACGCCATTGTCGTCACTGAACAGGACAGCGCCAGCCGCACCCGCCAGAACGACCGTTCCGTCGTCGGTTGCCATACCGGACATCAGCGTGCGCTGGTCATTCGTCTGCACCGGTACCCAGCTCGCGCCTTCGTCCGTCGAACGGAATACGTTGCCACGCAGCCCGAAGATCAGCAGGCTGCCGTCGCCGGCCGAGACGGCATCGAAGAAGGATCCGGCATACACGTAGTCGACGCGCTCCCAGCTATCGCCGTCGTCGGTCGACCGCAGCAACGTGCCGGCCTCACCCGCGACGAGCAGCGTGCCGGCGGAGGAGCGAGTGATGCCGTACAGGTGATACTTGTCGGGGTTGTCGAGACGATTGCTCTCCATCTTCCAGGTCTGACCGCCGTCGACCGTGTGCAGGAAGACGCCGTACGCACCCAGCGCGAAGCCTTCACTGTCGTCGGCGAACCAGACGTTCAAGAGCGGCGACGTCATGCCTTCGTCGATGGCTGCCGTCGCCTCCTCGAGGGCAAACATCGTGTCGTCCAGTGCCCACTCCAGGTCCTCACGATTTTCTGCTGTTGCGTTTTCCAGCTCCGCGCGCTGCGCTTCGGCTTTTTCCTCGAGTTCGCTGACGGACAAGCGAGCAACATCGGAGCCGGTCAGCTTGACCTCCCACGTAGCACCGTTGTCGGAGGAGTGCAGCAGGAAGCCGTCATGAGCGGTCGCCCAGGCCTCGCCGGAACCGCCGAAGGCCACCGACGTGATCGTCAGAGAGATTGGAACATCAGCCTGTGTCCAGGACTGACCGCCGTCGTCCGAATAAAGGATGTGTCCACTCTCTCCGGCCACAAGAAGCCGCTCGCCACTGCGAGCGAAGTCGAGTAACAGGCTCTGTTCGGCGAGCTCCGACTGCAACGACGGCAGCATGGCGAACTCGGTCGGCTCGCTAAGACCGGTGCTGATCCAACCCAGTGCGACGACAAGAACCGCCGCATGGATTGCGGCGGTTCCTGTAGGCGCGAGCCTGTTCTTATTGCGGGCAGCTCTTGTGCGCCTCATCTAATCTCCCCCCGATGTCTCTCCTTAGCGAACCCCGGAACGCCGCAGTGCGGCCGGCGTGTATTCGCGTTCGGACACCTTGTAGTCCCAGTTATACTGATACCCCCGGATCTCATTGTCGAGACCAATCGGCAGATAGCGACCGGAAATCAGGTCGTGGGAGACTTCTACTGCATACCACGGCACGCTGACCTGGTAGTGCAGGACGTTGTGCGCTTCCTTGACTCGCCACAGCTCACCGCGGCCGTCGTACAGGTCAGCAGCGCTGATCTGCCACGTGTCCTCGTCGACGTAGAACGTCCGCCGCGCATAGATGTGGCGCGCGCCTTCCTTCAGCGTGGCTTCAACGACCCAGACCCGATGCAGCTCATACCGCAGGTATTCCGGATTCATGTGGCCCTTCAGAAGGATGTCTTTGTACTTGAGGTTCTTGTTGCGGAGCTTGAAGGCGTTGTACGGAATATAGAGTTCCTGCTTGCCGATGAGCTTCCAGTCGTAGCGATCGGGTGCGCCGTTGTAGAGGTCGAGATCGTCAGCGGTACGCAGCCCGTCAGAGGCCGTTCCCGGCCCGTCGTAGGCGACGTCCGGCGCGCGACGAACGCGACGCTGGCCGGCGTTGTAGACCCAGGCTGCACGAGGCTCGATCACCTGGTTGATGTTCTCGTGGACCAGCAGCACGTTGCCTTCGAGGCGTGCCGGCGCCTTGATCGACTGCTTGTAGTAGAACAGCCGGTTTTCGGGCGCGCCGTCGAGGTAGTTGGCGAAGGTCAGCTGGTCATCGAAGACGACCGGGCTGAATGCGCCGTTAGCCTGCATCGGGATCTGCGTGTAGGTGCGCCTGACACTGCCGCCACGGAAACGCAGCACGTGGTTCCAGATGACCTCGATGCCGGATTTCGGGAACGGGAAGGGCAGGTAGGAGTCGACATTTGCGAGTCCGTTGCCACCGTCCGTGGTCGTTGCCGTCAATGCGTCCTGCTTGTATTGCTCGTACAGTTCTTCCGGATAAAGGGCCGTGCGATGCGTCGTGTAGACCGGCATGCGGAACGTGTCGGGATAGCGCTTCAACAGCGCGATCTGCCCTGGTGAGAGATTGTCCGCGTACTGCTCGTAGTTCTGAGCCGTAATCGTGAACAGCGGTTGCTCGTCCGGGAACGGATTGACGAGCGGTTCGCCATCGACGTAGCCGGCGGGGGCTTCCTTCATGCCGCCGGTCCACGCCGGAATCGTTCCGGCCGCGTTTCCAGCGCGCTCGGCGCCAATCGGCGTGAATTCGTCGCCGCCGAGGCTCGCCGCCTGTTCAGGCGTGATCTCGGCGAAAGCGCCTTGAGCGAGTAGTCCAATCGCAGCCAGGAATGTGGTTCTCGTGATGGTTCTCATGATTAATTGCTCCTGGTGTTCGATTCAGAAATTGACCGAGAATGACAGTGACAGGAAGTCACGATCCTCGATCGTGTTGTAGTCGCCTCCCGAGAAGGCCGTGTAGGCCAATGACCCGACGTACCGGTTCAGGTATTCGCCGGTCAGGCTCACCGTCACAGCTTTCGCGCCCTCGTTGAAGTTCGTGTTCGGCGATACACCGTCCACGTCATGTGACCACGCGATGGCGGGCGTCAGGTTGATGCCGGCAAACGCGTTGTTGTACTCGAGGCCGGCGCGAACGCGATATCCCCAGGACGAGTCCGTCACGTAGCCGTCGTTGTTGCAGTTCACGGGGTTCGTGTTCGGGACGATCGCAGGTACTAGGTCCTCGAGTGGCGGCGGCGGGACGAAGCCTTCGCACGTCAGGTTGGCGGGCAGACCGGGCAGCGGCGGGATGCCGAGCGCCGACAGCGGAATCGGTTCGAAAGCGCCCATGCCGTAGATCGTGTTTCGGCCGTAACGCTGTACCGACTGGTCTGGCAGGCTGCCGACCCAGTTGCCGCCGATCTCGGCAGCGAACGACAGGCGGTTGGCACCCATGACCTGCTCGAAGAAGCGGATGAAGGTGACCTGAGCCTGCGTGAACGGCAGTTCGTCGTAGCCTGATACCGGGTTACCGAAACCGGCGCCGAGCACGATCGGCGTGACCGTTGACCACGGTGCGTAAGCCAGCGCGGCCTGCAGGATCTCGGTGGCGTTGATCTGTACCGGGTAATCCGGCCGATAGCTGACTTCACCGGAAACCGCGAAGCCCGCGAGGTTCGTCGCGAAACTTACGCCGAACAGTTCGATGTCTTCCGGGAACTCGGCGAAGTACTGCGGGTTGCCACCTAGCGGATTGCCCGGAATAAACGGTGCGTCCGGCGGGCCGCCGCGGATCGGGTTCGTTGACGTGAAGCCGCCGAGGTATGGCGTGCGGCTGTGATAGTTCATGTAGTAGATGCCGAATTCGGAGCCGGCGAGTTTCTCCGCGAAGTAGCGGATGCCGATGCCGTACTGACCGTCGTCGTCGGGCTCGATGTCGGGCAACCGGGTGACGAACAAGCCGCCGAGCATGTTGACCTGGTCGCTGACCGCGTTAGACACGGTAACGACGTTACAGCCTGTGGCACCGACGTCATTCGTCGAGAAGTATGTGCCGCAGCCATCGATGACGGTCTTTTCCCATTCGTACTGGTAGAAGAGGTCTATGTTCAGCGCGTCGGTAACGCCGGCGGAAACCGTCAGCATGCCAACCGGCAGCAGGCCTTCCTTGATCTCGGCGCCCGGGCGACGGAACGCGGAGACGTCGATCGGGTTGATCGTGTTGATGCCGTTCTGGATGAAGGTGCTCTCACCCCAGCTGGCGACCTGGCGACCGAGTCTCAAGTCGATCGGCGCCTCCTTCTCGCCGACGTAGAACGTGTTGTAGATGAAGGCGTCGAGAAGCTCGATGCCGGAGGCCTTCGCAAAGTCGTCGAAGCCGCTGTCATCCAGCGTCTCGTTCGGCGTGTACAAATTGGCCGAGTTGCCGTGCGGGCGTTTGCCGTTCTCCAGCTCCTCGTCGTACCAGTACTTGGCGCGCAGGAAAATCCCGAAGTCGCCGTTGCGAAGTTCGAGGTCGTGTACGCCTTTCAGGATCAGCGAGTAGATGTCGCCGTCTTTGTAGTTGAGGTCGCCGTCGTCGGCGGTGCCGGTGGATGCCGTACCGAAGGAGGGCGCGTTGCCCGGCGTGACCAGTCGCGGCTCTATTTCCGACATGCGCCAGTTCGCGCCTATCGAGATCTGCGAATTGAAGCTGCCTTCAAAGTCGCCCCATTCAAACTCGGCTGCCGTTGCAGGAAAGCTGAGCGCACCTGCGGCAAGCAGCAGCCCAAGGGATGCGCTTCTTAGTTGCCCGTTCATTTTTAACCCCCGAAATAGGTGTGTTCGTGTTGTTAAGCGTCAGTGCGCGGTCAACCGGAAACCCGGCCAGAACACGCACTGCCGTAGTTCCCCTATTCGCTCATATTGGGGGGCGAATTGTCATTGGGATAAACCGAGAGACGGCCTCGGTTTACTGCTGAAGCTTGATGTCGGGTGTTAGCTCGCCCGGCGGGTGATGTCGCTGGCGACCTGCAGCAGGCTGTCATCCATCTCGTTCAGGATGTGGTTCAGCTTGCGGCCGATCTTCGTCTGCACACGAATCTGCTCGATTTTCGGCCACGCGGCGCGCTCGCCCATTTCCATAAGGTCGATGACCTCGTCAAGCGATCGGTGCGCCAGCAGTTTCAGCGGGTTGAACAGGCGCCGGTCGGGCAGGATGTTGATGTCGCCGACATAGTCCTGGTTGATGATGCCGAGCGCGAAGTTCGCGACGCGGCTGGCCCTGGCGCTCAGAGACAGCGGTTTTTCGACCAGGGAAACGCCGGCGTTGATCCACTCCCGCGCCGTTGCTCGCGCGACCGACTTCACCGTGTGCATGACGGTCTTCTTCTCGCCGTCTGCATGCGTCATGAACGGGAAGATGTGCGGGTTGACCTGGCTGACGATGAAGTGATTGACGCCGTAGACGCGTGCCAGCCGCTTCGCCGGCAGGTCATCGCTAATCGAGCCGTCCACCCATTTGCGCGACGCCAGGTAGGCCTGACGCTCGCCGCGGTCGTTCTTCGCGCACAGCGTGACAGCCGGGAAGAAGCCCGGGATTGCCGCAGACGCCATGACGGCCTCGCGGACGAAGACGTTCGGTGTCGTATACGCATTCAGCAGGCGCGACGTCTGGTGCTTCTCGGCGGCGGCGATCGAGACATTCAGGTGACGCCCACTACGTTCCAGCGACTCGAGAAAAGTCAGGTCGGGTATCAGCCGTTCGAGGACTTCCTTGACTTCCTCGGTACTGGCGACTTCCGGCGCAAATTCCAGCAGCCGCCCGAGGATTCCCTGGTCGCGTTCGATCTCGTGAACCAGGTTCTCGGGCTCGAAGATGTTCTCCAGTTCGTCATCGCCGTGTGTGCTGACCAACGCACCGACGATCGCGCCGCCACTGCTGCCGGACAGGATCGACGGCAGCAGCCTCTCCTGCGCCAGCGCCTTGACGACGCCCATGTGGAAATACAGCAACGATCCGGCGCCGCTCATCATCAACGCCGAGCAGCCGTAGCAGTGCTGGGCGCGACGGAAGAAGTCCAGTCGTGTCTCTAACGGGATATCGTTCGCGGCGTCGCTCGCGAGCATGTCGAGCGACCTGACGACCTCGTCGACATAGGCCACGATCAGCTTCTTGGTGCCGAACTGGGCTTTGCCGAACAACCTCGCATGACCCATGCCATCGATGTTGCCGTGCAGACCTTCGTTCAGTGAGAACAGCAGGCCCTCGCAGTCGCCGCGGCGGCGCTGGCGCTGCAGCCGGTTTAAGCGGGTGCGAATCGAGCCGTAGTCAAAGTACTTGGATACGTCCGTTTGCTTCCACTTTTCCGTACCCGTTGCCTTGTCATGGGCAATGGCGGCCTTCTTCCATTCGGCATAACTTTCGGCGGCAGCCATCTCCGCCTCGAGGCGTTTTTTCAACGAGAAAAGCATATAAATTCAGTCGTTTAACCTAGGCTAGAAAGCGTACACCTGTACGCGTCGTAGCGCGAGCCGTATTCACCGCAATTTGTCTAATGAGCTTATTGAATATCCAAAATACTGGTGCCCGCGGCCGCGCAGCGCGATACTAGGGCAGCTGTCAATCGGGGCGCGCTAACCGCATAAGCCTTTGCGATTGATGGATTTCGGACTTGATCCAACGAGGACAGGTACCAGTGAAAATTAGACCGTATGACTACGGCCGTTTCGGGCCGCTCCAACCTTATGCCTTGATCAGACCTCTCAACATAATGTGGGGGTTGCGGGCATGACCAATGTAACGACGTTCAGGCAGAAGAAGCGCCAGGCAGAGCTCATCTCAATGGTCACCTGCTACGACGCCTGGTCTGCCAGGATTCTGGCCGACACCGATATTGACGCCCTGTTGGTCGGCGATTCACTCGCGGTTGTCATGCACGGCTTCGACTCCACGGTGCATGCGACCATGGACATGATGGCGATGCACGTGGCGGCCGTCGCTCGCGGCGCCCCCGACAAGTTTATTGTCGCCGACATGCCATTCCTGTCTTGCAGCAAGGGCGTCGAGGTGGCCCTGGATGCCGTCCAGGCGCTGATGCAGGCGGGTGCTCACGCCGTGAAGATTGAAGGTGCTGACCACCAGCTCGAGATCATCGAGCGCATCGTCGAGGCCGGCGTGCCGGTGATGGGCCATCTCGGCCTGACGCCGCAGTCGATCCACCAACTGGGCGGCCACAAGATCCAGGGCAGGGACGACGCCGGCGGAGAGAAGATACTAATGGACGCCGAGGCGCTCGCGGGGGCGGGCTGCTTCGCGATCGTTCTGGAATGCGTACCCAGCCTGTTGGGCCAGCGCGTCTCTCGCAGCATTGATGTGCCAACCATCGGTATCGGGGCGGGTCCGGGGACAGACGGGCAGGTGCTGGTTCTGCATGACCTGTTGGGCACCGACCCGACGTTCTCGCCGACCTTCCTGAGACGCTACGCAGACGGACACACATTCATCACCGATGCCGTGCAGGCGTTCCACAAGGATGTGACACAGGGGGCTTTCCCCGCCTTGAAGGAAAGCTTCCAGTGATTGTCGCCAGGACCCTCGGAGAACTAAGAAGCTGGCGAGACGCCGTCGACAGCGAAGCTCGCGTCGGTTTTGTCCCGACCATGGGCGCGCTGCACAAGGGCCATACGTCGCTGATCGAGCGGAGCCGCGCAACCTGTGATGCCACCGCGGTGAGCATCTATGTCAATCCGACGCAGTTCGACAACGCGGATGACCTGGCAAGCTATCCGGACACATTGCAGGACGATCTGGCCCGGCTGGAAGCGTTGAGCGTCGATTGCGTGTTTGTTCCTGCCTATCAGGACCTGTACCCGGACGATTTCGCTTACCGGATCGAGGAGCGCCAGTTCAGCAGCACGCTTTGCGGTGCGCACAGGCCGGGCCACTTCACCGGGGTGCTGACTGTCGTGATGAAGCTCCTGAACCTCGTGCAGCCGGACGCGGCCTTCTTTGGAGAAAAAGACTTCCAGCAGTTGACGCTGATCAGGAACATGGTCGACGCGTTTTTCATGAATGTCGAGATAGTTGGCTGTCCGACCATACGGGAATCCGACGGTCTCGCCATGAGTTCGCGCAACCTGAACCTGGCGCCGTCCGATCGCAGGCAGGCGCCGATCTTCCATGAGATTTTGGAGAAGGCATCCAGCGACGACGATGCGCGCCGCCAGCTTGGGGAGGCTGGGTTCTTGGTCGATTACGTCGAGACGATAGAAGGTCGTCGTCTTGGCGCCGTTACCGTGGGGCCCACCGGGCAGTCGGTACGGCTGATCGACAATACTGAGCTGGAGATGTAGCGATGCTTCTGTGTCTGGATGTGGGCAACAGCCAGATTTTCGGCGGCGTGTTTGTCGACGATGAGCTCAAATTGCGGTTCAGGCGCACGTCGCAACTCAGGAGTTCGTCGGATGAACTGGGTGTGTTCTTTCGATCGGTGCTGCGTGAGAATGGCATTGAGCACGACAGGATCAGCAATGTGGCCATCTGCTGCGTCGTTCCCGACCTGCTCTATTCGCTCAGGGCCTGTTGCCAGAAGTATTTTTCGCTGGAACCGATCGTGCTCAGGCCGGGCGTCAAGACCGGACTGAAGATTCGCTACCAGGATCCGAAGGAAGTCGGAGCGGATCGGATCGCGGATGCGGTCGGTGCAACAGTGCTGTTCCCGGACCGAAACCTGGTCGTTGTTGACTTCGGTACGGCGACAACGCTCTGCGCAACGACGAAGAAGAAGGAGTTCCTCGGCGGGAATATCCTGCCGGGCGTGCGGTTGTCGATGGAAGCTCTGGCGGAGCGCACGGCGCAGCTGCCGGCCGTTGAGATTCTCCCGCCAGACCGGGCCATCGGTCGAAACACGGTCGAGAGCATCCAGTGCGGGCTGTACTGGTCCAATGTCGGCATGGTCCGCGAGGTCGTCAGCCGCATTACGGCCGAGAGTTTCGCGGACGACGCGCCGCTCGTTATCGGCACCGGCGGTTTCGCCCAGCTGTTCAACCGCGAGGACCTATTCGACGAAGTGGTTCCCGACTTGATCCTGACCGGTCTGCGGGAAATCGTTCGCTTAAACACCTGATCCCAAGTGCGCCGCGCGCCGGAGAAAACGGCCGGCCCGGACCTCACAAACGCGTGTTTCGTATTGTTTTCGAAACATCAGTGAAATCTTTCTGTAGCAGCCGCTATCTAGTATCTCCGGTCTCAACAAGAAGCAAAAAACT
>JASJBE010000050.1 GCA_030066655.1 Woeseiaceae bacterium
TCCGTGTAGTCCCGGATGACGCCGTGATGCGGTACGCCCGTGTACCAGATATGCGTAGTGCCCAGCTCGCGGATGCTTTTGAGCGCTGCGTCCGTGAAATCCGCGAACTTGCCGACGCCGTTTTCCTCGATTGTCCCCCAGGGCTTATTCGTCGTTTCCTGGTTACCGTAGAGCCGCGTGAATACCTGGTACACGACGGGCTTCACCGCGTCCGTGGCGGAGTCCGCGTTGGCGGGTTCGGGCGTCGACTCAGCCGGCGGCTCCGCGCTACACGCCGTGAGGATCAGCATCAACATGGGTAACAGTTTTCGCATGGTTTCACTTTTTGTCTTTTGGGTTAACGGGCGGTAATCCGTACCGGTGAATGATCCCAGTCGAACCTGACTGACAGCAGGCGCTTGTCGGCATCATACGTTGCGCTCTGTCCCTTGCGCCGCAAACGGCGCTTCAGCTCGACGACTTCGTCGTCGACTCGCAGCTCGGCAGGCGTATCGCCCCAGTTGTGAATCACGAGCTCGATTCGTCGCTCGCTCGGCATGCCGTCGTACTCGCCGCTGCGGGTCAATTCGATGGCGAGCTCGTCCGAGTGCGCCGCCTCGAAGCGCAGGATCTCGAAGTCCCCCCGCTCGAGGTTGCGGCCGTTGGCGCCGTCGTCCTCGTACATCATGCCGGCTGCCTGCTCTACGCTTGAATCTGCGTAGTAGTGCAGCTCCAGCACTTCGCTCGAGTAGTCCCGCGTCGTCTGTACCAGCGGGACCATCGGCACAAACGATCCGGCCCGGACATAGACGGGGATCGTCGTAAGCGAAACCGGCGTTGCAACAGTTTGCCCGCCTTCGGCTCTCGTGTCGGTCCAGTAGTTGAACCAGACGCCGTCCGGCAACGCGACGGGTACCGAGCTTAAGCCCGGGTCGGTCACCGGCTTGACGAGGAAGGCGTCGCCCCACAGGAATGTGTCCTTGATATCGATCAGTTCCGGTCGGGTCCCGTCTTCGAAGAAAATCGGTCGCATCAGCGGCATGCCGCTGGTGGTGTTCTCGTAAGCCAGCGTGTAGTTGTACGGCAGCATGCGATAGCGCAGCTCGATGTAGTCACGAACGATCCTGCGCGTCTCGCGGTCGTGGAAGACAGGCTCCGGCGGGATGTGTTCCTGCGCATGCGGTCGGTACACGGGCTGGAACACCCCGTACTGCATCCAGCGGATGTACATTTCCTTGTCGAAGGTCTCGCCGCCGGCAAAGCCACCGAGGTCAGAGTGGGTGTAGGCGAGGCCGAGCAGACCCATCTGCAGGCTCAGTTCGACTTGCGGCTTCAGGCCGCCCCAGCTGCGGTTCACGTCGCCGGTCCACGGGATCATGCCGTAGCGCTGCGTGCCGGCGAATCCCGATCGCATCATGACGACCGGTCGCGCATCCGGATCAAATGCCAGCTGGTTCTCGTAGACCATCTGTGCCCAGCGGTGACCGTATGCGTTGTGCACTTCGTCGGCGGTGGCGACCATGTCCACGTCGCTGACGTAGTGCAGCGTGTCGGACGGATGTACCTCGGGCTCGCCAAGATCGCCCCAGTTGGCCGTGATGCCCTGGCGGTACAGGCGCGTGTAGAAGCCGGAGAACCAGTCGCGCGCCTTTGCGTTGAAAACGTCGATGAGGCCCGTGTTGCCGAAGTAGAAATCGAAGCGACGGGGTTCACCGGTCACACTCAGGGCGAGCGCTTCGTTTTCGACGGCGGAGTCCCACTGCGTTGACGAGCGAAGGATGAATGGCTCCGTTATCGTGATCGTCTGGACGCCGTCTGACTGAAAGTCATCGATCATGTCCTCGGGCGTCGGGAACGCGTCGAGATCCCAGTCGAGGTTGCCCATGAAGCCCTGTATCTCCGGTCCGAACCAGTACAGGTCCAGGATGACGGCGTCGAGAGGGATTTTCGCTCGGCGGAAGCGCCGGACGACGTCCCGCGTTTCCTTCTCGGTACGATAGCCGAATCGCGACGCGAAGTTGCCGAATGCCCAGCGCGGCGGCAGCGGCTGTTTGCCGGTGACGTCCGTGTAGTTGTTGATCAGCTCCGGATAGCTGTCACCGGCGACGACGAGGTAGGCGGTTCGCCCGCCGACGGCCTCGAATTGCAGGATATCCGGTTCCGTCTTGGCGATGTCGATGTGCCCGGTCGCGCTGTTGTCGAAGACGATGATGTAGCGATCGTCCGACAGGATGGCCGGCAGGCCGTAGTACATCTGCTCGGAATACGTCTCGTAGCCGTAGTGCGCCCGGTTGTAGAGCGGCAGGCGATAGCCGCGCCGGTCCATCCCCAGCACCCGTTGGCCGCCGCCCATGATCTTCTCGTCGTCGTCGAGCTGAAAACGAAACCCGCGCAGCGTCTCGGTATTGAAGTAGCCGTGTTCCTCGGCGATCAGCGCCTCGCCGTTCCTGCTGAAGCTCAACGTTACGGGGGATCGGGTCACCGTCGCCGTCAGTCCGTCGATGACCAGCTCGAGCGTGTCCTCGTTTGCCGTCAGCGCCGTCGCCTGCGGATCCGGGATTCCCGCGAGCGCGAAGGACGGCAGCTGCGCGACGCCGTCTTCGACGTAGTGCACGTAGAACGCGGAGTCATCGACGGCGGTGATTCTCAGGCTGCCCATCGTCGTCTCGACCAGCAGCGACTGCCCGAGCAGTGCGTGGTCCTCGTAGTCGCCGAAGTCGGCCCTCGCCGCGAAGCTCGTTAGCAGCAGGGCAGCGGCAGTCAGTCGCAACATCATTTGGTTCTCACCGCGGTATGGCAATCATCATGGGCTCCGTACGATTCGCGCCGCAATCACTCCAGTTCCAGCAGCAGTGCCGAACGTGGCTCGAGCACGAGCTCTTTCTTCATACTGAAACGCTTGCCGGTCAGAACGTCCGTGCCGAATGCTGCATCCTGGAGCCGCTCGGTGAAACGCGACAGCGGCAGCGTCTCGGTCTCCTCGCTGCGATTGAGGATCACCATGACGGTGTCGGTTTCGTCATATCGGAAATAAGCGAAGATGTCCTTGATCGGCGCGTAGTGCATGTAGGCGCCGGAATGAATCACGTCGGCAGTCTTTCGCCAGTTCAGCAACTTGCGGACGAAGTTCTGCGCCCTTGTCTCGTCGTCTGACAGGTTCTTGCCGCTGAATGCATCCCGGTCGTCGCCGTCCCAACCGCCGGGCATGTCGATACGCAGCGCACCGTGGCTGCTCGTGCCGGTGTGTGACATCAGTATCTCGTCGCCATAAAAGAACTGCGGAATGCCGCGCATCGTGGCGAAGAAAACCATGGCCATGCGATACAGGTCGTAGTCTTCGCCGACCTGCGTGTAGATCCGGTCCATGTCGTGATTGTCCGGGAAGATCACGAGATTACCCGGGTCCGGGTACAGGAAGTCGTTGGCGACCGCCCCGTAGGTCTTCGTCCAGACGCTGTCCCAGTCAGGGACTTCTCCTGTCAGCGACGTGACTAGCGCGTCCTGCAACGGGAAGTCGAATACGCTGGGCAGGTAGGACACGTAGCCGTCCGGATTCTGCTTGCCGCGCTGCCAGTAGGAAACGATGGCCGGATTCAGGCTCCATTCCTCGCCGACAATATTGAAGTGCGGGTACTCCTCCATGATCCTGCGCGCCCACTCGGTCATGAAGTCCTTGTGCGGGTAGGGCCAGGTGTCCTGGCGGATACCGGTCAGGCCCACGTATTCGATCCACCAGATTGCATTCTGGATCAGGTAGTCGGCGAGCAGCGGATTCTGCTGGTTCAGGTCCGGCATCGATGTGTCGAACCAGCCTTCGACGTGCATCATTCGATCGTATTCCGACGCGTAAGCATCCTGGTTTACCGTCCTGGCGTGACTCGTGATCGTCCGTTCTTCCTGGAAGTTCAGCCAGTCATGCGTCGGCAGGTCCTGCATCCACCAGTGACCGTCGCCGATGTGATTGACGATCAGGTCCTTGATGATGCCGATGCCTTTGTTGCGCGCCTTAGCCACCAGCTCTCGATACTGCTCGTTCGTACCGAAGCGCGGATCGACGAGATAGTAGTCAGTGGTCGAGTAGCCGTGATAGGAAGCGCGGGCAACGCGGTTCTCGAGAATCGGGTTTAGCCAGATCTGCGTGAACCCCATGTCGGCGATGTAATCGAGGTTGTCGATGACGCCGGCGAGGTCGCCGCCGTGTCGCGCGTAGTCATCGTCTCGATCGAGGACATCACCCAGTCGCTCGCTGACGTCATTGCTCGTATCGCCGTTGGCGAAGCGATCCGGCATCAGCAGGTAGATCGCATCTTTCTGCGAGAAGCCTTCCGTGTACGCGGGGTCCGGGTTTTTCTCGCGGAGTTCGTAGCGGTGATCGATCGTCTCCGAACCTTTCGTAAATGTCAGGTCCAGCCAGCCGTCTTTCGCCGACGCATCGATCGACAGGTAGACGAACAGGTAATTCGGGCTCTTGACCCGTTCCACACGAGAAATGCTGACGCCGTCGTAGTCAACCGCAGGTTCGAACTCGCCGATGCCCTTGCCGTAAACAAGGAGTTGCAGCTCCTCATGCTGGAAGCCTTGCCACCAGAACGGCGGCTCCATCCGTTCAATCTCCGTGGCGGACAACGGACCCGTGATCAGAATCGCAGTGACTGCAGCGCAACATAGACGCGTGAACATAATCGCTCCCTTTTTAGCTTTGATCAGCCGGCAGAAGACGGGCAGAACAGCATGCCAGATGAATGCTTGCAGTCTAGACCCCCACCGGTATTCTAGACAGTCGTTTGGGCGTCCGAAACTGAATACGTATTCATCAGTGACGCGGAAGCCCTTGTTGTTAAACTAAAAAATAGCGCGGTGAGGGGGTTTGCCGGGCGCTTTGAGATTTGGCCTGCGCCAGCCGGCCAGCGGGGGAACAGATGGCTAATTCGGGCGACAGCCTACGGCACATCGCTGTCATCGGCGGCGGTTCTGCCGGTTGGATGACAGCTGCCGCGCTGGCGAATGCGCTACGCGGGGACTGCAAAATAACGTTGGTCGAGTCGGACCAGATCGGTACCGTCGGTGTCGGTGAGGCAACCATTCCGCCCATTCGCCTGTTCAACCAGCGGCTGGGCATCGATGAGTATGAATTCCTGAGACGAACGCAGGGGTCCTACAAGCTGGGCATCCAGTTCGTTAACTGGGGACGCGAAGGGCACACTTACTTCCATCCGTTCGGGCCGTACGGGGCCGAGTTCGACATGGTTCCGCTGCACCATCACTGGCTGCGTGCAAAAGCCAATGGCGATCCCAGCCTACTGGACGATCACTGCATGGCCTGGGTCGCGGCGCGCGACTGCAAGTTCGACCGGCCGACCCGGGACCCGCGCATGGTCCAGTCGACCTTCGACTACGCCTACCATTTCGATGCGGGCATGTACGCCGCCTTCCTGCGTGAGTTCTCCGAGAATCTCGGGGTCACCCGGATCGAAGGCAAGATCGACAACGTCGAGCTGGATCCGGAGTCCGGCAACGTCCAGTCGGTCAAGCTGGACAACGGTCAGAGCGTCGCTGCCGAGTTCTTCGTCGATTGCACCGGCTTTCGCGGACTGCTCATTGAAGAGGCGCTCGAGACCGGCTATGTCGACTGGACGCATTGGCTGCCCTGCGACCGGGCCGTCGCGGTGCAGTGCACGCACGGCGGGGAATTCACGCCGTACACGCGCTCCACGGCCCACAAGGCCGGCTGGCAGTGGCGTATCCCGCTTCAGCACCGCATAGGCAACGGCTACGTGCACTGCAGCCGGTTCATCTCCGAGGACGAGGCGGCACAGACGCTGCTCGACAATCTCGACGGCGATCCGATCACGGATCCTCGCTTCCTGTACTTCAAGACCGGTCGGCGCAAGAAATTCTGGAACAGGAACGTCGTGGCCATCGGCCTGTCGGCGGGCTTCATGGAGCCACTGGAGTCGACGAGCCTGCACCTGATCCAGACGGGTATCACCCGGCTGCTCGCCCTGTTCCCCGATCGCAATCTCGATCCGCTCGCCATGGAGGAGTACAACCGCCTCACGCAGGCCGAGTACGAAACCGTGCGCGACTTCCTGATCCTGCATTACTGCGCGACCGAGCGAGATGATTCGCCGCTGTGGCAGTACTGCGCATCGATGAGCGTGCCGGATACCCTGCAGTACAAGATCGACCACTTCCGATCCTACGGTCGCCTGGTGTCAACCGGCATCGAGCTGTTCCAGAACCCGAGCTGGCTGGCGGTGTTCATCGGGCAGTTCGTCACGCCGGAGCGCTACGATCCGTTGACCGACCAGCGAAGCCATGTCGATGCGGCGGCGCGCCTCGAGGGCTTGAGACGCGTCATGCGGGAAGCGGCCAGCGTCATGCCCGACCACCGCGACTACATCAATCACCACTGCCGGGCGGAGCCTGCGTGAGGCTCGGTATTGGCGTCTTTTTCGCTCTGCTGTCACTGTCGGCAGGGGCGGAGGGCGTCAGTTCACCTGATGGCAGTATCCGATTCGAGCTTTCCTTCGCCCAGACCGAGGATCCGTCTGAGACGTATCCGGTCTACACCGTCACGTTCGACGACGAAGAGATCATCCGTCCGTCACGACTCGGCCTGCGCGCCGACGACCGTGACGACTTCTCCACGGGGCTGAGCCGGGTCACTGTCGCTCGCAAGACGAGCGACACGACGTGGGAACAGCCCTGGGGCGAGCGTCGCTTCGTCCGCGACCATAACAATCAAGCGATCTACACGTTGCGGTTCGATGCGTTCGAGATGGCCGTCCACGTCAGGGTATTCGACGATGGGCTCGCGTTCCGCTACGCGATTCCCGAGCAGGACGGTCTCGATATCCGGACTGTCGATGAGCTGACCCAGTTCGTGGTCAACCGGTCAGGGACGGCCTTCTGGCAGACCGGGGATGGGCACGAAGGCTACGAGCACTTGTACCAGGCGACCGACATCGATGACGTGACGACGGCACACACGCCGATAACCCTGCGCCTCGATACCGGAACACACCTGTCATTTCACGAAGCAGCGCTGATCGATTACCCGGCGTATCGCCTGATCGCACAGGGCGACGGTCGATTCGATGTTGACCTGCGCCCCTGGTCGGACGGCACGAAGGCGAGAGTCTCGCTGCCGTTTCTCTCGCCCTGGCGCACGATCCAGCTGGCGCGCTCTGCGACCGGCCTGCTCGATTCCGACCTGATCCTGAACCTGAACGAACCGAACGTGCTGGGCGATGTGTCTTGGGTGGAGCCGGGCAAGTACGCGGGCATCTGGTGGGAGATCCATCGAGGACTGGGCACCTGGAGCACCGGCCCACGCCACGCGGCGACGACGGCGGCGGCGAAGGCGAAGATCGACTTTGCCGCCGAGTACGGCTTCGATGGCGTGCTGGCAGAGGGGTGGAATATAGGTTGGGACGGCGATTGGGTCGGCGAACCGATCCAGGACCTGACGAGGTCGGTGCGCGGTTTCGATCTGCCGGCCGTCGCGAGGTATGCGCGTGACTCGGGTGTCAGGCTGGTCGGCCATCAAGAGACTGGCGGACACGTAACGCACTACGAGAAACAGATGGACGCGGCGTTCGACCTCCTCGAGCGACACGGCGTGCGACAGGTCAAGACCGGTTACGTCGGGCGCACCGGGTCCCTAAAGCGCGTCGACGACAACGGGGTCACGCACTTCGAGCACAAGGACGGGCAGTTCGCCGTCCGGCATCACATGACCAATATCTTAAAGGCCGCCGAGCGCCGCATCAGTATCAACACGCACGAGCCGGTGAAGGACACCGGCCTGCGTCGCACCTACCCGAACTGGCTGTCGCGCGAGGGCTCGCGCGGGCAGGAATTCAACGTCTGGGGTGACCCTGGCAATCCGCCGGAGCACGAAGTCATGCTCGCCTACACGCGACTGCTCAGCGGTCCAATGGACTTCACGCCGGGCGTCTTCGACCTCGACTTCGAGATCTCGGGTAAGCCGCGACGAGTACAGACCACGCTGGCGAAACAACTGGCCCTGTACGTGACGATTTACAGTCCGATCCAGATGGTCCCCGACATGCGCGAGAACTACGAACGCTATCGCGATGCCTTTCAGTTCATCGTTGACGTACCGACGGACTGGGAGGAGAGCGTTGCCCTTGCTGGTGAAGTCGGCGACTTCGTCGCGTTTGCGCGCAAAGAGCGGGGCGGCGACGACTGGTATCTCGGTGCCATCACCGACGAGCAGGCCCGCGATCTGTCACTGCCGCTCGGCTTCCTCGATGACGGGCAGTCCTACCGGGCGACCATCTACAGCGACGGCCCCGACGCACACTGGGAAACCAGTCCGTATGAATACGTCATCCGGCAAAGCACCGTGAATAACAAGAACACGCTCGAGCTCAAGCTCGCGCCCGGGGGTGGCGCAGCAATCCGTTTCGAGCCCGAGGAATAATCATGCAGAAGAAACCGCCACTTTCGTTCTGGCAGATCTGGAACATGTGCTTTGGCTTCCTGGGTATCCAGTTCGGCTTTGCGCTGCAGAACGCTAATGTCAGTCGTATCTTCCAGACACTCGGCGCCGAGGTTGAAGACCTGCCCATCCTGTGGGTCGCCGCGCCGCTGACCGGGCTCATCGTCCAGCCAATCATCGGCTACATGAGCGATCGCACCTGGGGACGCTTCGGACGACGTCGTCCGTATTTCACGGTGGGCGCGATCCTCGCGTCGCTGGCGCTGTTCGCAATGCCCAACTCGCCGACGCTGTGGATCGCTGCGGGCATGCTGTGGATCATGGACGCCAGCATCAATATCTCGATGGAGCCGTTTCGCGCGTTTGTCGGCGACATGCTGCCCGAGCGGCAACGCACCAAGGGCTTCGCGATGCAGTCGTTCTTCATCGGCGTCGGCGCCGTCGTCGCGTCGGCGCTGCCGTGGATGATGACGAACTGGTTTGACGTCAGTAACACGGCGCCGCCGGGCGTCATTCCCGAGTCCGTCAAGCTCTCTTTCTATCTCGGCGGCATCGCGTTCTTCGTCGCTGTCATGTGGACGGTGTTTCGTACCAAGGAGTATTCGCCCGAGGAACTTGCGGCATTCGACGCAGCGCGCCCGCCCGAACATGTCGCGCAGGCCACCGATCAGCGCCCGTCGAGCAAGTACCTAAACGGCGGACTCGTCTGGACGGTCGTCGGCGTGGCCGGCTGGATCGCGATCACGACGCTCGAACTCGAAAAAGAGCTGTATGTCATGGCGGGTGGCTTCGCAGCCTTCGGCCTGCTGCAGATCGCGACCGGCTGGCTGCAGAACGCCGGCCATACGAAGAACGGCATGGTCGAGATCATGCACGACCTCTTCCACATGCCGCGCGTCATGAAGCAGCTGGCCGTCGTTCAGTTCTTCCAGTGGTTCGCACTGTTCGCCATGTGGATCTACGGCACCGCCGCCGTTACGAAGCATCACTTCGGGACGACGGACACGGCATCGGCGGCGTACAACAACGGCGCCGACTGGGTCGGCGTGCTGTTCGGCGCTTACAACGGCTTCGCTGCGCTGGCGGCGATTGCCATCCCGATGATGGCAGCCAGGCTCGGTTGCCGCGCAAGCCACCTCATTAACATGTGTATCGGGGGGGTGAGCCTGATCAGCTTTTACTTCATCAGCGACCCGAAGATGCTGTTGATCCCGATGATCGGCGTCGGCATCGCGTGGGCCTCGATACTGTCTCTTCCTTACGCGCTGCTGTCGAGCAACCTGCCGGCCCACAAGATGGGCGTCTACATGGGCATCTTTAATTTCTTTATCGTCATTCCGCAGCTCGTCGCCGCGAGCATCCTTGGCTTGATCGTCGGCTGGCTGTTCGACGGGTCTGCGATTTTCGCCTACATGATCGGCGGCGTTCTGATGGTCGTCGCCGGCGCCGCCGCGATGCTCGTCGACAAGGAAGCCGAGCCCAGCTAGTCGTTACTTTCCAGTTGCGTCCGGCTTCGCGTTTCCAGTCAGTCGTTTCTGGCGGCGCCGCACGACTGCCTGACGACCAGCTTCGGCGCCATCAGGGTCGAGGCAACCGGCTTGCCCTCGATCATGCCGACGATCCCGCGTACGAGCCCCTCGGCGCCGAAGCGAGCATTCTGTTGGACCGTGGTCAGCGCTGGACTGACGTGTGCGGCGAGCGGCATGTCATCGAAACCGACGATACTGACGTCGTCCGGTACCGAGATGCCGTTGTCCTGCAGCGCGCGCATGGCGCCGATCGCGATGAGGTCGGTAACGCCGAAGATGGCGTCGAAGGCTTCGCCGGATTCGAGCAGGTCGATCGCGGCCGCGTAGCCCTGGTGCTCGGAGTTCTGTGCCGTGAGCACGAGCTTCGGATTCTCTTCGAGGCCGGCATCTCTGAGCGCGCGCGCATAGCCTGCGTACCGGTCCGCCAGTTCCGGGCTGCGCCTCGACGTGCTACCGATGAGCGCGATGTTCTTACGTCCGGTTGAGATCAGGTGGCTCGTCGCCTGGTAGCCGCCGTTGTCGTTGTCGCAACCGAAAGAGTGTCCCGGCTGATCCTTGACGACCGGGCCCCAGATCATGAAACGGGTGTTCGCCCTGGACAGCGCCTCGAGCTTCTCGCGGTATTCCAGGTAGTCGCCATAGCCCAGCAGGATCAGTCCATCGGCGCGGTGGCTCGCCTGGTATTCGATGTGCCAGTCATCGTGCAGCTGCTGCAGCGACACCAGCACGTCATAGCCGTAGCGCGCAGCGGCGCGTGTGATGGCGTCGAGCATCGACAGCAGGAACAGGTTCTGTGACGTATCTTCACCCTCGCTGGCGTCGTCGAACATCAGCAGGGCGATCGTGTTGCTCTGGTGGGTGCGTAGGCCGGCGGCGTTACGGTTAACGAAATAATTCAGTTCCCGCGCGATCGCCTGGATACGTTCGCGCGTCTCTTTTCGTACGAGCGGGCTGTCCCGGAGCGCGCGTGACACGGTTGCCTGCGAGACGCCCGCGATATCCGCGATATCACGCGAGGTCGGGTTCTCGACCCGAAGCCTGCGTCCTGGCGATGAGTTTTCCGTGGATTCCGACATCAGTGTCCGGCTGCGCATCATTGCATTTCCGGATTCATCGCCGTGTGGCGATTCCCGGCGCCTCGCTGCCGTCTATGGTTTGCGACAGCGTCCAGACTATCCTAACTCACGGTTTCACGCAGTTAAATCGCCGCTCAAAGCCATTTTGGTGCGCCGCAGACGGTTCGCCGCGGCGTCACCGAGCTCCAGTGCCGTTGCAACCTGCAAGACGTCCAGCACGGCCAGCTGCGAAAGCCGCGAGTTCCTCGGCGTGTACAGGCTGGTTTCGTCCTCTGAGCCGCAGGGAATCGGGATGTCTGCCGCTGCGGCCAGGTCGGACGTGGGGTCCGTCAACGCGATGACGGACGCCCCTCGCTGCCGTGACATCGAGGCCGCCGCCGAAAGCTCGGGCCATTGACCGCTGTTCGACGTCAGCACGAGAACGTCACCGCGCTCGGCGATCGCCGCAAACTGTTGAATACTCGGCGGATCCGACAGCGCAGAGCAGGGGATGCCCAGGCGGAAGAACTTGTGCTGCGCATCGTCAGAGACGTGGCCGGATCCGCCGATGCCGGCAAAGACGATCTGTCTCGCCCGCGCCAACACGTTGGCGGCCTTGCCGATATCGACGTTGCGCAGCAGTGAGCGTTGGCTGACGAGTGTCTGGATTGCTGAGTCCATGACCTTGGCGGCCGCGTCCTGGATCGTGTCGTCGCGGTTCACGTCGCGGTGCACGAACGACGAGGGCTGGCTCAGCGATTCGGTCAGCCTCAGCGTCAGGTCCCGGAATCCACCCAGGCCTAAGTGCCGACAGAAGCGGATGACCGTGGGCTCACTGACCTCGCAGGCTGCGGCGACCGCGGCGAGCGTCGAATTCGCCGCGTCCCGCGGGTGCGCGAGGATCCATCGGGCAACCAGCGACTCCGCCGGGCTGAGGCCTTTCAGCCGGTTTTCGATCAACTGAAGCATGTAGCAAAACTACAAGAAAATGCTATTGAAATCGAATTCATTGTTCGTGATTTCAGACGCCACGTAGTAAAGTTACAGGTCAAAGGGAGCTAAATAATGGGAAATTTCGTTCCGGTCGACGAGTTCGACCTGATCATATTTGGCGGTACTGGCGATCTCGCCATGCGCAAGCTGCTGCCGGCCCTGTATCACAGGGACCGCGACGGGCAGTTTATCGGCGATAGCCGCATCATCGCAGCGAGTCGGAGCAAACACAGCCGCAAGCAATTCCTCGACATCGTCGAGAAGGCGCTGAAGTCCAACCTCGACGAGGGCGACTTCGACGCCGAGCACTGGAAGACATTCAGCCGCCGCATTCACTTCGCCCACGTTGACGCCTACACGCATGACAACTGGGGCGCTTTGACAAAACTGCTGGCCGGCAAGAAAGACCGCGTCCGCGTGGCCTACCTTGCGACGGCCCCGTCGGTCTTCGGGACGACGGCGAAAGGGCTGAAAGCCAACGGCCTGATCACGAAGAACATGCGTATCGTCCTCGAGAAGCCGCTCGGGCACGATCATCAGTCGGCGTGTGAAGTAAACGACGCGATCGGCAAGTGCTTCGACGAGAACCAGATCTATCGTATCGATCACTACCTTGGGAAGGAGACAGTGCAAAACCTGTTGGCGCTGCGTTTCGCCAACTCACTGTTCGAGCCGCTGTGGCGCCGCGGCGCGATCGATCACGTGCAGATCACCGTGGCGGAGGATCTCGGCGTCGGTAATCGCGTCGAGTACTTCGACAAGATCGGCACGCTGAGGGACATGGTGCAGAATCACCTGCTGCAGCTCGTCTGCATGGTGGCGATGGAGGCGCCGAGCAGCCTGCATCACGACGCGGTCCGCGACGAGAAAATCAAGGTGCTGCGCGCGCTGAAACCGATCGGGCCGGATCGCGTCCGCGAGAGTACCGTCCGCGGGCAATACACGCCGGGCGCGATCAGCGGAGAGACGGTTGACGGCTACCTGAATGAACTGGGTGGGGCGGACAGCGAGACCGAGACCTTTGTTGCCGTGAAACTCGAGATCGAGAACTGGCGCTGGTCGAACGTGCCTTTCTATCTGCGTACCGGCAAGCGCATGAAGAAGAAACACTCGGAGATCGTCGTGCAGTTCCAGGACGTTCCGCATTCAATCTTCCCCGAGCAGCAATACAACGTGAAGCCGAACCGACTGACGATCAGGCTGCAGCCGGATGAAGGCGTCAAGCTGTCGGTTATGGCGAAGGAACCGGGCCCCGGCGGCTTTGACTTGCGCTCGGTCTCCCTCGACCTGAGTTTCGAAGAGACCTTCGGCGTGCAGTACCCGGACGCCTACGAGCGGCTCCTGATGGAGGTGCTGCGCGGTAACCCGGCGCTGTTCATGCGACGCGATGAGGTCGAGGCCGCATGGCATTGGGTCGATACCGTCATCGAGAGCTGGGAATCATCACGGCAGACCGTCGAGTCCTACGTTTCCGGTACCTGGGGGCCGAGTGCCTCCTCGCTGCTGCTCGATCGTGACGGGCGGTCCTGGTACGCGGATCAGTAAGGGGAGCATTGTCGATGGAAGACTTCATCTTCGAGAGCCGGGAGGCCGCATCCATTTCAGCAGCGGATTTTCTGGCGAGCTGCATGGAGCGAAGGCTCGAACAGCAGCGCCGCGCATCCTTCATTATTACGGGTGGCAGTTCGCCCGGACGGTGCTACGAAGCCCTGTCAGAAAAAGAGCTGGACTGGGACCGCGTCGATATCGTCCTGAGTGACGAGCGCTGGGTGCCGGCCGACCATGAAGACAGCAACGAGCGCCAGGCGAGACAGACGCTGATGCAAGGCAACGCGGCAGCCGCGACGCTGCACCCGATGTACTCAGCGGAAGCGGACATCAAGGTGCGCGTCGAAGAACTGAATGCGGAGCTCAGGATGCTCCCGATTCCGTTCTCTGTCGCCCTGCTCGGCATGGGAGAAGACGGCCATTTTGCGTCACTGTTTCCCGATGCCAACGACCTGGAAAGCGGTCTGTCTGCCGACCATCCCGAGTTGTGTATGGCCGTCAACACGAAAGCCAGTCCGCACCCGCGCCTGAGCCTGACGATGTCCGCGATCTCGAGGAGCGACGCGATCGTGCTGCTGATCTTCGGTGAGGCCAAGAAGACCGTCATCGAGAAAGCGAAGGCAGGCGATATGAGCTACCCCGTCACACGACTACTGCGCCAGAAAAAAGCACCCGTGCACGTCTACTGGGCGGCCTGAGGAAAAACAGATGCATTCCACGATTGAGCGCGTCACAAACCGCATTATCGAACGAAGCCGGGATACCCGCGCGGCTTACCTGGGCCGGATCGACAAGGCGGCGGAAGAAGGGCCCAGCCGCAAGTCCTTGTCGTGCAGCAATCTCGCACACGGCATGGCAGCGAATACGAAGGACGAGAAGAAGCTGCTGTCCGGCCGGCAGGTGCCGAACATCGCCATCGTGTCCGCCTACAACGACATGCTGAGTGCACACCAGCCCTTCGAGACCTATCCGGCGGCAATCAAGAAGACAGCGCTGGCGGAAGGTGCGATCGCGCAGTTCGCGGGTGGTACGCCCGCGATGTGTGACGGCGTTACGCAGGGCCAGGACGGCATGGACCTGTCGCTATTCAGCCGCGACGTCATCGCGCTGTCCACCGGAATCGCGCTGTCTCACAACATGTTCGACGCGACGCTGTGTCTCGGTATCTGCGACAAGATTGTGCCGGGTCTGCTGATCGGCGCCCTGTCCTTTGGCCACCTGCCGACCGTATTTGTCCCGGCGGGCCCGATGGTGTCCGGACTGTCGAACAAGGAAAAGGCGCGCATCCGCGAGGAGTTCGCGGCGGGCAAGATCGGTCGCGATGAACTGCTCGAGGCGGAGTCGGCCGCCTATCATGGCGCGGGTACCTGTACGTTCTATGGCACCGCGAACAGCAACCAGATGTTGATGGAGTTCATGGGGCTGCAGATGCCCAGTGGCTCGTTCGTCAATCCCGGGACGGAGCTGCGCGAGCGCCTGACCGAGGAGGCCGTTAAATGCGTGCTCAGGAACACGCATCTCGGCGACAACTACATTCCGATCGGTCGCATCGTTGATGAGAAGTCCGTCGTGAACTCGATCATCGGCCTGCTGGCGACGGGCGGCTCGACCAATCACACGATCCACCTGATCGCGATGGCGCGCGCCGCCGGCGTCATCATTGACTGGCAGGACTTTGACGAGTTGTCGCGTTGCATACCGCTTTTGGCGCGCGTGTACCCGAACGGCATCGCCGACGTGAATCACTTCCACGCGGCAGGTGGCCTGGGTTTCGTCATGTCCGAGCTGCTCGAGGCCGGACTGTTGCACGACGACGTGCTGACGATCCTCGGACACGGCCTGTCCAATTTCTGCAAAGAGCCGTTCATAAAAGACGACGGTCTCGACTGGCGGCCGGCGCCGCGCGAGTCGCTGGATCTCGATATCGTCCGACCGTCGACGGAGCCGTTCGACGCGGAAGGCGGGCTGCGGCTCGTGCACGGCAACGTGGGCCGCGCGATGGTCAAGGTCTCGGCCGTCGCCAAGGAACACCAGGCGATCAAGGCGCCGGCGCGCGTGTTCCGCTCGCAGCAGGCATTTGCCGATGCATTCAATGCGGGCGAGCTGGAGCGGGACTTTGTCGCCGTGCTCGCATTCCAGGGGCCGCGGGCGATCGGCATGCCCGAGCTGCACAAACTCACGCCGTACTTAGGCGTGCTGCAGAACCGCGGGTTCCGTGTCGCGCTGCTGACCGACGGCCGCATGTCCGGCGCGTCGGGGAAAGTCCTCGCGGCGATACAGGTCGTGCCCGAGGCGCTGGCAGGCGGCAGCCTCGGACTGATCCGGGACGGCGACATCGTCAGCATCGACGCCGAGGCCGGCGTGCTGCATGTGGATACCGACGAGCCGCTGGATTCGCGTGAGCCGGAACTGCCCGACCTGACCAGCAGCCACAACGGCATGGGACGGGATATGTTCGTGACGTTTCGGACGCAGACGACAAGCGCCGAGGAGGGCGCGGGCATCCTGACCGGCCATTGACCCCAAAGCGCGCAATGAGCGTGTATCGATTGGCTGCGGCACGGGAAGCCGTTAAGCTCTGCGATCGCTGAACACGGATTAGAACAATGAGCAGTCCCTGTCTATTGGTTGGTGACATTGGCGGTACGAATGCCCGCTTTGCCCTGGCGAATTCCGACAAGCCGGGCTTCTCGAACGAGATCACGCTGCAGTGCGATGACTTCGAGTCTGCCGATGCGTCGATCAAGCACTACCTCGAACAGGTCGAGTCCGGCATGCCGGACGTCATCTGCCTCGCGGCGGCCGGACCGGTCGTCAATCAACGTGTTCGCTTCACGAACAACCACTGGCTGCTGGACGGCGAGTCGCTGAAACGGGAATTCGGCATCTCGAAGGTGCTGCTGCTGAACGACTTCGCGGCCATCGCATACTCGATGCCGTTCATCGAACAGGACGACCTGTTCCCGATCGGCCTGCCGTTGCCCAAGCCTCTGCCGCAGGACCACTACATGCTCGGCGTGCTGGGTCCCGGCACCGGCCTCGGCGCGGTCGGCCTGCGCAAGTTCGGCGAGCACTTCATCCCGATCTCCGGTGAGGCTGCGCACGCCGGTTTCGCAGCGGAGACGGCCGTCCAGATCGAGGTGCTGAAGAAGCTTCGAGATCGATTCGACCGCGTATCCAGCGAGCGCCTCGTCAGCGGTCCCGGCCTGGAGAACATCTACTGGGCGCTGACCCAGATCCATAAAGAGAACCGGATCCACCTGTCGCCTGCGGAGATCTTCAAAGCCGCTATCGATAACACCGACATGCTGGCATCAGAATCGGTGCAGCTCTTCTTCGAGGTCCTGGGCCAGGTCGCCGGCGATCTTGCACTGACACTCGGCGCTTACGATGGCATCTACATCGGTGGCGGGATCACCCAGCGCTATCCGGAGCTGGTGGCAAACAGCCTGTTCCGCTCAGGCTTCGAACGCAAGGGTCGTCATCGGTCGTTGATGGAGCGCATCCCGACGCAGGTGATCATGTACAAGCAGCCGGGCCTGCTCGGCGCCGCGTTCTGCGCATTGCAGCTAGCCGACTGAGGTCGTTTCGCGCGGGGTCGACGTAATGCCGACGGTGTGCCTCGGGAAGTCGTCTGCCTCGATGGTTTCCAGGTAACCGTGCCATGCGCCGTAGCCGATGAGCGGCACGATAATGACGAGACCCACGCAGGCCGTCGCAACGCCGAGCAGCAGGCCTCCGACGACGAGGGTCAGCCATACCAGCATCGCCGGAATGTTCCGCAACACTGCGTTTATCGATGAGACAATGGCGGTGACGCTGTCGACATCCCGATGCACAAGCATGGGCAGGCTGAATGCGCTGGCCGAAAATGTGACGCCGGCGAACAGCGCGCCAACGGTCGTGCCGATACCGAGGAAGGTGGCGAGTTCACCGACGCTCGCATCGCCATCGGTCGGGAAGAACACGGTGACCATAATCGCCGCCCGCGCCCAGATGAGGAAGATCACGAGCAGGACCAGCGCGAATACCATCTCGTTACCGAGGTGTCGTCGGAACGCGGCGCGGAAACTACGCGTGATCGACGGCGTCTGGCAACGCTCGAGCTGAGCGCTGATGGCGTACAGGCCGACGCAGCACAGCGGCGCCATGAACACGAAGCCGCCTAACATTGCGTAGAGAATCCACTGGCTGCCGCGATTCCAGGCCAGCGCCACGACGATCGCCGTGATGATGGCTACGCTGACGCCGTAGACCAGGCTCTGCTTCGGCGCAGACCTGAAGTCCCTAAAACCCGCCCACAGCCAGCGAAACGGGGCCGTGGCCGACAGTTGCCTGCAGTTGGCAACAAAAGGCATCTCATCTTTGTTGACCGGTGCAACCATCCCCTCAGTGTCTACCTCGCGCGGCCAATGTTCACTACGGTCTTCTACTTACCCGGTACCAGCTCTTCGTACAGCGCGACGGTCCGGGTCACCGTGTCTTCGTTCCTGAAGTCGGTATCGATGCGACGTCTCGCCGCCTCGCCCATTTTGCGACGCTTGTCCGGGTTCCGGTAGAGCCACTCGATGGCTTGAGCAATAGCCGCCGGGTCTCTGACCGGCACAACAATGCCGCTGACGTCGCGCTCGACGAGTTCGGGGCTGCCACCGCTGTCGGTCACGATCGGCGGCACGCCGTAGGCCATCGCCTCGATGACGGAACGCGGCAGTCCCTCGCGCTTGGTTGACGGCAGGCAGAAAGCGTCACAGGCGGCGCCGACCGCCGGTGCGTCATCCCGGAAGCCCGCCCGGTGAATCCTGTCAGCCGCGGGGCTGGTTTGAATCCGCCGCGAGATCTTCTTCGCCGCCATATTGCCGACCAGCAGCAAGTGCGCTGGGACGTCGTCAGGCAGCAGCCCCATCGCCGCGATGAGGTATTCGACACCCTTGCGCGGCCGGTAGGTGGCTGTGCAGGCGACGACGAACGCGCCCTCAGGGATACCGAACTGGGCCAGGTCCGCGGGTTCGTCCCGGTACCAGGCCAGCGAATGTCCTTTGTATATTGTGACCGGCCTGTTGTCCGGCATGCGCAGGAACTTAGGTTTCATGTTCAGAAAGTAGCGGCGTATCGCGTCACAGACGCAAACGATGCGATCGATTCGCGGATTCAAATAGCGCTTCCACGACATCGGGTCTAGAAAGCTGACGTTGCCCACGATACCGCGATAACAGATGATCCTGATCGGCAGGTCTTTGCTTGCGGCAATGCCGTTCGTGACCGCGCGGCTGTTGAACGTGTGCAGGATGTCGTAATCGCCATTGACAAGCTCTTCGCGGAGTTGCCGTTGACCTCGCTTGTCGAAGTTCCGTTTCAGCGGTATGTCGATGACGCGTATCCCAGCGTCAACCAGGCGCTGCCATTGAAGGCTGCTGGGGGGGCAGACGACGGTAATATCGACGCCACGCCTGTGCATCCCGATAAAGGTCTCTGCCGTCGGTCGGTCGGCGCCTTCGGTGACGGCCAGTGATTTGATGGTCATTCGGTCGGGCTTGAGCCTTTGAAAGCCGAACACTAGCACACGCCTGACGCCTGCTGGCGGCCTTCAATGTTGCGCCTGACCGCCGCAAGAGTCGGGAAACGACGCATGTTTGGCTTATGTAACGTCGAAAGTCGGATCGGCCTGTCAACCGAATCGGTGGCGCTCCGTTGTACCGTACAAAGCAACGTGTCAAAGGGAGTAGTCACATGAAGTACACAGCACTGGCCACCGCCGTCGTTCTGACAGGATTCATGAGCACAGCGCAGGCAGACCCGGGCGACCGGGCCGAGGAGCGTCTCGACAACCGAGGCGACCGCATCGAGGAACGCCTCGACAATCGCGGCGACCGCATCGACAACCGCCTCGACAACAAGGGCGATCGAATCGATACGCGCCTGGATAACCGCGGCGATCGCATCGATAACCACCTCGACAACAAGGGCGACCGGATCGACAACCGCCTCGATCGCCGTTCTGACGTCGCGGCTGCCAACGGCAGGGAAGGGCTGTCGGAGCACCTGGACCGCAAGGGCGATCGTATCGACAATCGCCTGGACAACAAGGGTCACCGCGTTGACAGCCGGCTGGATCGCAAGGGCGATCGCATCGATTCACGACTGGATAATCGCGGGGACCGCGCCAACAGTCGCCTCGATCGACGCGGCGAATCACGCAATCGCCAGCTCGACCGCAAGGGCGAGCGCATCAACCGGCGACGCTGATCGCGTCAGTCCATCGCGAACCTCTAACGGCATAAAGGCCGGTGCAAGCGAGCACCGGCCTTTCTCTTTTGACCGCGGGGTTCGCGCTTGGTTACGCCATCCGCTGTGTTAGGCTTTGGCCGGTCACAATAAGAACAAGCCTGACCGATGACAAAAAGCCGCTGGTCGATCGACTCCCTCGTACTGATTTTCTCGTTCATCGTCGTTGCGCAACTGTTGAGTTACGTGTTGCCGCAAGGCAACTTCGACCGCGAGCCCTACCCCGACAATCCCGCGCGCGAGATGGTCGTTGCCGGTTCCTACACGGCGGCGACCGACCAGACAAAAGTCACGATGATGCCGTGGCACTTCCTGCTGGCGATATCCAAGGGCTTCGCCGCGGCGCAGGACATCATCTTCCTCGTGTTTCTCGTCGGCGGCGTCATCGCGGTCCTGCGCAGAACCGGTGCGATCGATGCGGCCTTGCATGGCGCGGTCGAGAAACTCGGGCACAGCCCGTGGATCCTGATTTCGGGCTGCCTGCTTATCTTCAGCTTCGGTGCGTTCACGATTGGCATGGGCGAGGAGTACGTGCCGCTGGTCCCGATCATCGTCTCGATGTCGCTCGCGATGCGCATGGACGCGATCGTTGCAATGGGCATGGTCTGGGTGCCCTACGGCATCGGCTGGGCCTGCGCCGGGACAAACCCCTTTGGCGTCCTGATCGCGCAGAACATCGCCGGCGTGCCGTTGACGTCCGGCATGGGTTACCGCGTGGTGATAATGGCAGCGTTCCTCGTTATCGCGTTTCATCACCTGTATCGCTACGCGATGCGCGTGCAGCGCGACCCGTCGTCGAGCCTCGTCGCCCATGTCGACTACAGCAACGGCTTCGAGGCACCGGAAGACATCAGTCTGACGCCTCGTCGAATCGGCGTGCTGGTTGTTTTCCTGATCGGCCTGTTCGGTTTCGTCTATGGTGTCAAAGCTTTCGGTTGGTATATCGCCGAACTGAACGCCGTCTTCCTGGGCATCGGTATCGTGTCCGCGATCATCGCGCGCCTGCCGGCAGGCGAGACGAGCCGAACCTTTATCCAGGGCGCCGCGGAGATGACGGCTGCCGCCTTGCTGATCGGCTTCGCGAGGACCATCGAGGTTGTGCTTTCCGACGGACAGATCATCGACACGATCATTCACGCGATCGCAAGCGTGCTGGAGAACACCGGACCCGAAGTCGCCTCGCTGGGTATGCTGCTCGTGCAGACGATCTGCAACCTGTTCATCCCGTCAGGCAGCGGCCAGGCCTACGTGACGATGCCGATCATGAGTCCACTGGCGACGTTGACCGACGTGCCGCAGCAAACGGCGGTACTGGCCTACCAGTTCGGTGACGGACTGACAAACATGATTGTGCCGACGAGTGCGCTCGTCATGGGCGCGCTGGCGCTGGGACGTATTCCTTACGGCGCCTGGGTGCGCTTCGTTGGTCCGCTGCTGCTCAAGCTGTTTGCGGCGGGCGCCGTGTTCCTTGTGGCGTCGATCCACTTCGCCGAGGCGATCGGGTTCACGAGCTGACGCGAGTGAACCAGCTAACGCCCGAGTCGTCGTCGCGCTTCTCGACCTCGCCCGCTTCCACCAGGTAATGCAGGTGGGCGAGCGCCTCGCCCGTAGCGATGATCATCGAGTCGGCGCCGACTTCGCGCTTGAACAGCGCCGGAAAGACGTCGACGGCGCGTCTGGGCTCCTCGCAGTATTCGACGAGCGTCTCCAGGCCTTGCTCGTGTCCATGGATCAGCGTGTCGAGACGTTCGTGCGCACCGCGAAACGGCTTGCCGTGTGCCGGAAGCACGAGCACGTCCGGATCGGTCTGCTGCTTCAGATTTTCGAGGGTCGACATCCAGACCTTCAGCGGGTTTGCATCGGGTTCCGTCGGGTAGACACCAACGTTGGATGAAATCGTCGGCAACAGCTGGTCGCCGGAGATCAGCAGGTTGTCGGACTCGTTGTACAGGCAGGCATGTTCAGGCGAGTGGCCGCGACCGATGATGACGCGCCAGTCGCGCCCGCCGATCGACAGCACGTCGTCTTCCGCGATGCGATGGTAGGCCTCCGGCAACTCGGAAATGTACCGGCCGAAGAAGCCGAAGATCCGCTGGTAGGCGTCCAGCGCTTCCTCCGAGAATCCTGCCGCGCGGTAGAAGTGCAGGCCCTCCTCGGGTGCCTTGCGTCCCGTGTCAGCGACCAGCAGGCGGCACAGCAGGTACTCCTCACGGGTCATCCACAGGTCGCACCCGGCACGTTCGGTCAGCCAGCCGGCGCAGCCGGCGTGATCCGGGTGCAGGTGCGTGACGATGACGTGCCGGATCGAGCGTCCTTCGAACACCGTGTCGAACACGTCCTGCCAGACGGCCTTCGCGTCATCGGTGAACATGCCGGTGTCGACGACGATCCACTGATCCCCGTCTTCAAGCAGCCACAGGTTAATGTGATTCAGCGCCAGTGGCAGAGGCATGCGCAGCCACTCGAGGCCTGGCGCGATGGTCTGCGTCTCTCCGGGCGACGGTACCGTGTCGAATTCGTAGCGTGGCGACGTCATGCGTTCTAGCCGTGCACGACGCCAGCTGACCGCCGTGTCGGCGCGTTGCGTGGCAGGTTCATAGTGGACGTTCCGATCGGCGACGGGCGACAGCTTACACGTTCGTGATTGTGTTTACGCGGCTTTGCTGGTCGGTGTTGTCAGCGCAGACAGCATGTTCGTCATGCGCTCCCGGACTTCCTGCACCGCCGCCTCCTTGACGAGTCCATAGCCGCGTATGTCCATCCAGCACTCTACGATCGCGACGACCTGCTCATAGTTGTCATGATCCAGGACGTCCAACAGTCGCTCCGCCTGCTCTTCGAATTCGAGGATCAGCGTACGTTCCATGTGCCGCTCATCGGTCCTGCCGAACGGGTCAAACGCGGTCCCTCGAAGGAACCTGAGTTTCGCGAGCAGCCGGAAGGCCGGCAACATCCATGCACCGAACTCGCGCTTGCGTGGGCGGCCGCGAGCATCGACGCCCCGGTTCAGGATCGGGGGCGCGAGGTGGTAACGGAGCTTCGCAGCGCTGCCGTACTCGCGTCGAATGCGCTCGACGAAGCCGGTCTCGGCGTGAAGACGCGCAACCTCGTACTCGTCTTTGTAACTCAGCAGCTTGAAATAGCTCTTGAGCGCGGCCCTGCTCAGGTCTTTCCTGTTGCCGACGCTGCTCGACAGTGCTCGCTCTGCCTGGCGGAATCGCTCAACCATTGCGACGTAGCGCTCGGCGAGTTGCTCGTTCTGATAGTCGACGAGGAAGTCGCGGCGCCTCGTGATGGCATCCTCGACAGACTCAACGACTTTTTCGGGTTCATCGACCAGCGCCCGGAGTCGATCAGGGTTCGTCGCTGCCACGCGGCCCCAGTCGAAGGCCTGCTTGTTGCGATCGATGTCGACGCCGTTCAGTTCGATGGCGCGCATCAGCGCGGGGCGAGTCAACGGAACGAGCCCGAGCTGCCAGGCGGCGCCGAGCATCATCACGTTGGCATAGATCGTATTTCCGAGCAGCCTGGACGCGAGGTGGTTCGCGTCAATGCTCGTGAACTCCTTCATGACGCGCTTGATCGCGCCCAGTCGACGGTCGGCCTCGAGCGACGCATCGCGGCGTTTAACGAAGTCCGCCGTCGCCATCTCGGCGGTGTTGAGCAGCGCGCGCGTCTCGCCCCGGCGGTAGGTCATCGAGGCTTTCGGCGAGGAACTCACGACGAGGTCACAACCAATCAGAGCATCGGCGCGCGACTCCTCGATACGTACCTGGTTGATGCTGCCGGGCTCCTCGGCAAGGCGTATGTAGCTCAATACCGGCCCGAACTTCTGCGCAAAGCCCATGAAGTCCAGCACGGTTGCGCCCTTACCCTGCAGGTGCGCAGCCATCGTGATCAGCTGGCCGACCGTCACGACGCCCGTACCGCCGACGCCGGTCACGAGCAAGTCGTAAGTCGCGTCGATAGAGCCTATGTCCGGCTGCTGCAGCTCGTCGACCATACCGGCGAGCTCGCTCGAATAGTCCTTCGCCGCCGTGCTCTTGCGCTGACCGCCTTCGACCGTCACGAAGCTCGGGCAGAAACCGTTGACGCAGGAAAAGTCCTTGTTGCAGTTATTCTGGTCGATCTGGCGTTTCCTGCCGAAAGGCGTTTCCTTCGGCACCACGGACAGGCAGTTGGACTCGACGGAACAGTCTCCGCAGCCTTCGCAGACGAGGTCATTAATGACAACGAACTTGTTCGGGTCTTCGAGCTCTCCACGCTTGCGACGCCGTCGCTTTTCGGTTGCGCACATCTGCGCGTAAATCAGGATGGTCACACCCGGGATGTCTCTGAGCTCACGCTGTATCGAGTCGAGGTCTCGCCTGTGCGAGAGGGTGACGCCGGCCGGGAAATCAGACGCGTCGAGCAGCTCGGGCTCATCGCTGACCACCGCGATGCGTTCGACACCCTCGGCGCGCACCGAATGCGCGATGGACGCGAGATTCAGCGGCCCATCGACGGGCTGTCCTCCGGTCATCGCCACGGCATCGTTGAACAGGATCTTGAACGTGATGTTGGTGCCCGCGGCGACGGCCTGTCGGATCGCCATGGACCCGGAGTGGTAGAAGGTCCCGTCGCCGAGATTCTGGAACACGTGCCGGTCGCCGTTGAATTTCGAGCGCGTTATCCAGTTGACGCCTTCACCGCCCATCTGGATCAGCCCCTCGGTGTCGCGATCCATCCAGCTCGCCATGAAATGGCAGCCGATACCGGCGAGGGCCTGCGAACCCTCGGGCAGTCTTGTCGATGTGTTGTGCGGGCAACCGGAGCAGAAGTAGGGCATCCGGTTGGCCCCTTCAATCGAGATAATGTTGCTCGTACCACGCTTGAGCTTGGCGAGCCGCTCGGCCATGTTCAGCCCGATGAAGTTCTGTTCCAGCCGTCCGGCAACGATCTCCGCGAGCATCAGCGGCGATAACTCACCCACCCAGGGTACGAGCCGTTCGTCGTTCTCGTCCCGCTTACCGACCATGCGTTTCGGTTTGCGGCCCGGGTAATCGTAGAAATACTCCTTAAACTGGCTCTCGATGATGCCGCGCTTCTCCTCGACGACGAGCACCTCGTGCTTGCCTTTGACGAACTCGAGCGCACCCTCGTGGCCAAGCGGCCAGACCATGCCCACCTTGTACACGTCCAGACCGATCGCACGGGCCGACTGCCTGTCGATATCGAGCAGCCGCAGCGCCTCCATCAGGTCGAGATGACCCTTGCCCGTCGTGACGATTCCGTAGCGCGCGTTCTGCGTGTCGAACATCTTGCGGTCAATCGGGTTGGCCGCGGCGAAGGCCAGCGTCGCTTTCTTCTTGGCCTCGAGACGCTCTTCGATCTGTGGACCGGGCAGGTCAGGCCAGCGATAGTGCAGCCCGCCTGGCGGCACGACAAAGTCTTCCGGGATAACGAACTGCGGATAGTCCGGAAGCTCGACCGACATCGCGGACTCTACCGTCTCCGAGATTGCCTTGAATCCAACCCACATGCCGGAGAAGCGGGACAGAGCGAGGCCGTACAGGCCGAAAGACAGGTACTCCGCGACGCTGGCCGGATTCAGGTGCGGCATCATGAAGGTCAGGAAGGCGACGTCCGACTGGTGCGGCATCGATGACGATACGCAACCGTGATCGTCGCCCGCGATGACGAGCACGCCGCCGTGCGGTGAACTGCCGTAGGCATTGCCGTGTTTCAGCGCGTCGCCCGACCGGTCCACGCCGGGCCCCTTGCCGTACCAGAGGCCGAAAACCCCGTCGACCTTGCGGTTCGGGTCGGTTTCGACCTGCTGGGCGCCGAGGATGGCGGTCGCCGCAAGATCCTCGTTGACCGCGGGCAGGAACTCGATCTGGTTGTGCTCGAGGAAGTGCTTCGATCGCCACAACTCCTGGTCGACGCCACCCAGCGGAGATCCGCGGTAGCCACTGATGAAACCCGCGGTGTTGAGGCCGGCGGCCCTGTCCATCGTTCGCTGCATCAGCGCGATACGAAGCAGCGCCTGGGTGCCGGTCAGGAAGACGCGACCGGACTCACGGCGATATCGATCGTCGAGTTCGTAATTGTCGAGCGGGTAGGCGGCGATTTCGGGCATGCTTGAGGCTTATTTGTTACTTCTGAAACTATATCATGGAAATCGTAGCTCGGCAGCCTCGTGTGAAACGTGACTTGACTCCCTATAATCGGCGGCTCGTCGCCATCCCGAGCGCCTGAATTCCACTTATGTTAAACGAACTACTTGCCCTGCACCCGTTGGTCCTGCCCGGTCTCAAACTCCTGGGGCTCGTCACTGTCGCCATCGCGGCAGACCTCGTCGTCAAGCGAACCCTCGTCGCGAGTCTCCGCGCGTTTGCGAGACGAACGCGGGCCGTCTGGGATGACGCGCTCGTCGACAACAACGTTATTGGCAGGACGGTTCAGTTACTGCCTGCGCTGATCATCTTCAGCGGCGTCGGACTGATCGCCGAGATGCCCGACCGACTGGTCGAACTCATCAGAAACGCCGCGATGGCGTACATGATCCTGATGCTGACGCTGGCGTTGAGTTCCCTGCTGAGCGCCGTCAGCGCGATCTACTCGACCTTCGAGGTTGCGAAGGAGCGGCCGATCAAGGGCTTCGTACAGCTCGCGCAGATCATCATCTGGGTATTAGGCCTCGTCATGATCATCGCCGTGCTGATGGACCGCTCGCCGCTACTGCTGTTGAGCGGCTTCGGCGCGATGACGGCGATCCTGCTGCTCGTGTTCAAGGACACGATCCTGTCGTTCGTGGCCAGCATCCAGCTGACGGCCCAGGACATGGTACGCGTCGGCGACTGGATCGAGATGCAGCAGCTGGGTGCCGACGGCGACGTCATCGACGTGCAGCTGCATACGGTCACCGTGCAGAACTGGGACAAGACGATCACGACGATCCCAACGCACCGGCTGATCTCTGAGTCGTTCAGGAACTGGCGCGGCATGTCGGACTCGGGCGGGCGCAGGATCAAGCGCTCGTTGTTTATCGACGCGTCGTCCGTGCGTTTTCAGACGCCCGACGAGATCGAGCACTTCAAGCGCTTCGCGCTGCTCGGCGATTACATCGAAGAAAAGGAACGTGAGCTTGCCGAATACAACGCCGGCGTACCGGGACAGGTCGACGACGACGTCAACCGCCGTCGCTTGACCAACATCGGCACGTTCCGCGCCTACGTACTCAATTACCTGAAATACCGTGACGACATCCGGTCGGACATGACGCTGCTGGTCAGGCAGCTGGCGCCCGGGCCCGACGGCATCCCGCTGGAGATCTACTGTTTCACGGCGACTACGCAGTGGGCGGCCTACGAGGGTATCCAGAGCGATATCTTCGACCACCTGTTCGCAATCATCGATGAGTTCGGCCTGAAATTGTTCCAGCACCCGGCAGGTTCGGATTTCGGGAAGTTGGGGGCAGGCGCCGGCACGAGAGGCCCAACAACGATTTAACTAAAGGTTTCCGCGCGTCTGCCGTTACCCAGCGGTATGGACAGCACTACTCACATTGGCGACACCGTTCGCATCCGGCGCCCGGCACGCATCGTGACCGATGCGCTGGGCCACAACATCTGGGCGAACAGCATCGAGGAGGCGGATTTCGAGCTGGAGCCGCCAGAGGTCGCCACTGACCCGTACAACTCGTTGTCACTCGATGACTACTGACTAACAGGGCCGGGCCCCAGAGGCTTAGCTGGCCTTAGTCCTCAGCTGCATCCTCTTCGTCCGAATTGCCGGCCTCCTGCGCGTTCATCGCGGCCTCCGCAGCGGCCTGAGCCGCCTCGTCGGCCATCGCGGCCTGCACCGCACGCTCGGCTTCTCGCTGGATGATCGGCATGATCTCGCCCATCATCAGGCTCGACTTCTTCATCGCCGATTTGGCAACCGGTTGTTCGTAGAAGTCCGCAAGCGCACTGATTTCTTCCAGCGTGAAGTTCCGAACCATGGCGTCTTTCATGGTCTCGGTCAGCAGTTCCACGTCGAAGTACTCCTGCATGACCTTGCGCAGGAAGGCCTGCTGGTCGAGCGGCATCGTGGCCGACATGCTGTCGGTAATGTCACTCATAAACTCAGCGACGGGTACATAGCTCAGGTATCGCTCAACTTCCTTTAGCCGATTCTCTTCGGTGTCCTCGGTCGCGAGCGCCGTGGAAGCCAGCAGAAACAGGGCGAGCAGTGTCAGCGTGCGCATTCGTTCTTCTCCATCCGTGCGTTGAAGTCGTGCCGAGACTAGCACAGTCCCCCTGAACCGGTGTCGGCGCGCCGCCGGAGTCTATTGAACGGACGCCCAGTGAGCGTCCGTCGCGACCATCGTCAAAACGTCGTAGCGCGCAACGATCTCATCGTCCTGGTTCGTGGCTTCGGCATCCCAGCGCACCTCGCCATAGCCCGTGTCACCGCGCAGCGTCTTCTGCTTGCAGGTCAGGCGTACTTTCAACGAGTCGCCGAAGTTCAGCGGTTGCAGGAATCTCAAGTCATCCACACCGTAGTTTGCGAGCACGGGACCGAAGTCCGGGTCGACGAACAGGCCGGCGGCGAATGAGACGATCAGGTAGCCGTGGGCAACGCGGCCGTCGAAGAACGGGTTCTTGCGCGCCGCTTCCTCGTCGGTATGCGCGTAGAACGTATCGCCCGTGAACTCGGCGAAGTGGTTGATGTCATCCAGCGTGACTTCGCGACTACCGGTGTTCAGCGTGTCGCCGATGCGCAGCTGCTCGAACGTCTTTCGAAACGGATGCACGGTATCCGCGTGTTCGTCTGCGCCGCGCACCCAGCGGTTGCCAATCGCGGTCAGTGACTGAGGTGATCCCTGGATCGCGGTGCGTTGCATGTAGTGCAGCACGCCGCGGACGCCGCCCATTTCCTCGCCGCCGCCGGCTCGGCCCGGACCGCCGTGGACGAGGTGGGGCAGTGGAGAACCGTGGCCTGTGGATTCACCCGCGCAGTGCCGGTTAATGACGAGCATCCGACCGTGATAGGCCGCCGTGCCGAGAATCAACTCCCGGGCAACGGCATCGTCGTTGGTGAAAACCGATCCGGCGAGGCTGCCTTCGCCCATGCGGGACAATGCAATCGCGTCGTCGAGGTTTTCGTAGGGCAGTACAGTTGCGACCGGCCCGAATGCCTCAACGGAGTGCACCGCGGTGGCCGATAGTGGCGATTCGCAGTGCAGCAATGTCGGCATGAAGAACGAACCCTTCTGCGCGTCGGCATCGACCACGTCGAAGTCAACGCCGCCGCCGTGCACGACATTGGCCTCGGCAGACAGCGTTGCGATGCGCTCGGCGACCTCGTCTCGCTGCCCGTGGCTCGCCAGTGCACCCATGTCGACGTCCTTCGATGCCGGGTTGCCCACGCGCACAGACGCCAGTGCATCGGACAGGGCGCGCACGAGGTCGGCACTGCTTGCGGCGGGCGCGATGATCCGGCGGATCGCCGTGCATTTCTGCCCGGCCTTGACCGTCATCTCCCTGACGACCTCTTTGACGAACAGGTCGAACTCCGGTGTACCCGCGACGGCATCAGGACCGAGCGTCGACGCGTTCAGTGAATCCGTTTCGGCCGTGAAGGCGACCGAGTGTGCGACCACGTTCGGATGCGTCTGCAGTTTCTCGGCCGTCCACTTCGAACCGGTAAACGCGATCGTGTCCTGGCAGTCGAGGTGGTCGAACAGGTCGCCCACGCCGCCACAGATCAGTTGCAGGCTGCCGTGCGGCAGAATGCCGGACTCGATGATCGACCGGACGACGGCCTCGGTCAGGTAGGCCGTGCTCGACGCCGGCTTGACGATGGCCGGGACGCCGGCGAGCAGCGTTGGCGCCAGCTTCTCCAGCATGCCCCAGACCGGGAAGTTGAATGCGTTGATGTGGACGGCGGCGCCCAGTTTCGACGTGTAGATGTGCTGTCCTTTGAACGTTCCGTTGCGCGACAGTTCTTCCGTTGCGCCGTCGAGATACACATGATCATTGGGCATCTCGCGGCGGCCCTTGCTCGAAAAGACGAACAAGGTCGAGATGCCGCCGTCGATGTCTATCCAGCTGTCGCCTTTGGTCGCGCCGGTTTCGAACGACAATGCGTAGAAGTTCTTGCGCCGTTCGTTCAGGTACTGGGCCAGCGCCTTTAATCGGTCTCCGCGTTCGTGGAAGGTCAACTGCCGCAGGTTGGGTCCGCCTACGGTCCGCGCGTAGCTCAGGATGTCTGCGAAGTCGAGCCCGTCGCTCGTGATCGTTGCGATCGTGTCGCCGCTGACGGCGCTCTTGAGGACCCTGCCGTCGCCGTCCCCGGTGACCCACTGGTCCCGGACCAGGTTGCCTAGTTTCATCGCGATACCCCCTGACGCCTGTGACAGACACAGAAAATGATGGAAATTGAAAAATTCCGTATCGGATTGTACGGTGACCGATCTGCAAAGCCAATTGCGAAAGCCGATGACGCCCGATACCGCCTGCCGTCGCCTCGTCGACGAATTTCGCAGTCGTCAGACTGTCCGGGCCGGTTCGCTGATTACGACCGTCTTCGGCGATGCCATCGCTCCGAGGGGCGGGCGCGTCTGGTTGGGCAGCCTGATCAAGCTCATGAACGAATTTGGAATCAGCGAACGACTCGTACGGACATCGGTCTTCCGGTTAGTCAAGGACGGCTGGCTGCAGTCGAACCAATCGGGACGTCGTTCCTACTACAGCCTGACCGATTCCGGGCGACAACGGTTTGAGGTCGCGACCCATCGAATCTATGCCGAGCCGGCGGCGAACTGGGATGGTCGCTGGACGCTGTTGCTCTTGAGCGGCCTGGAGACGGCCGACAAGGAAGTTGCACGTCGCGATTTTGGATGGCTTGGCTTCGGCGCGCTGTCGGCCAACCTGCTGGCTCATCCGGCCCCTGACGAATCAGACCTGAAAATGACCGTGCGCCGCCTCGGCCTAGACGACACGCTGGTTATTCTCAGCGGCGAAACGGTCGACGGGTCTGCCGCGATGCGAGCACAGGCTCGGAGCGCCTGGAACCTCGACGACATCGACCGACGCTACGAGGACTTCGTAGCGATGTTCAGCGATGCGCTAAAGGCTGTAGCAAAGGCCAACGCTACTGGCGGCAAGACGGCTTTCATCCTGCGCACGCTGCTGATCCAGGAGTACAGAAAGATCCTGCTGCGCGACCCGCAGCTGCCGGCAGCGCTGCTGCCGTCCACGTGGCACGGCCGCAGCGCGTATCAGCTGTGCGTCACCCTGTACCGGGATGTCTTCGAGGCGGCGGACGGCTACCTGACCGAGGTGATGGAGACCGAACACGGCGTTCTGCCCAAAAACGAACCGCAGTTCTTCTCGCGTTTCGGCGGGCTGGAGGCCAGCTGACGTGTCCGATCCCGAGTCGCCTGATCTCGACCTGGCCCGACGGTGTGCCGAGCGACTGCTCGACAGTGACGAAGCGTCGAAGCGCCTCGGGATCTCGATCAGCGTCACGGCAGCAGGGCAGGCGGTCGCTGTCATGTCGGTGCGCGATGACATGCTCAACGGTTTCGGCATCTGTCACGGCGGCTACATCTTCACTCTGGCGGACACGGCATTCGCGTTCGCCTGCAATGCCTACAACGACGTGACGGTCGCCGCCGCGGGTTCGATCGAGTACCTGCAACCGGTCCATGGCGGCGACCGACTGGAAGCCTCCGCCGTCGAGGACTACAGGGAAGGGCGGCGAGGTTTCTACACGGTGACGGTCGCTCGCGGCGAGAGCGATGTCGTCGCCCTGTTCCGGGGGCGCTCGACGTCGCGCTCGGAGCCGCTGCTTAAGTGATACAGAATTCGTTGAAAATAATAAAATTATGTGACACATTGTCGAGTCAGGATCA
>JASJBE010000051.1 GCA_030066655.1 Woeseiaceae bacterium
CAAGAAAGATCATCGAGATGATCGATCCGTAGGATCGTTCGTCTCCAAAAAATGGGCTTGAAGATAGTTGCCTAACGCAGCGGCATGATCAGCTTAGAGTTATCACACAGCCTCGGCCGTACTGAGACGGTCGCCTGGTGTGAGCTATACTTTCTCCTACCGACTCAAAGCGGCCGCTCGCGAAATCGCTCGGAGTTGACGTTCGTAGACAGCGACTGGTTCAGATTTCGTTGGTTCGGATAGAAGATTGCACCTGACATTAAGCGAAATGCTGCGAACTCAGCTCGCCTTTTTGGCGTTCCGGCCCATTCAAATCTCCCTGCAACAGGACTTCTGGCGCTGGTTTAGCTTTGTCATGCTGGTGACCTGGCTCGCCGGCGTAGGAAGGTACTGGGATCATCCCTCGGCAAACTTCTGGCAGTATCTCGGTGTCGGCTCGATCGCCTACATATTCTGCCTGTCGTCACTGCTATTTCTGATTGTCTGGCCGCTTCGGCCCTCCAACTGGACCTTTCCGGGTGTTCTAGTCTTCGTGGGCCTGACGTCGTTGCCTGCATTGCTTTATGCAATCCCGGTGGAACGGATGGTTGACCTGAAGACCGCGCAAACGATCAACGCATGGTTTCTGGGTGTTGTGGCGATCTGGCGAGTAGCCCTTCTAGTTCGATATCTGATTACGTCCGCGAAGCTACACTGGTTTCTTGTAGGCACAGTTTCGGTGCTCTTGCTGTCGGGAATTGTGGTTGCCCTGACTCTTCTCAACCTGGAGCACGTTGTCTTTGACATCATGGCCGGCATCAGAGAAGAAGACGCAAGTCCCAACGATTCCGCCTATCTCATCGTCCTCGTTCTCGCGTTCTTCTCATTGTGGGCATTTCCGATCGCGCTAGTTCTGTACTTGGGTGCTGTTGTTTACCGCCAACGGCTGGGAGGAAGTAGCTAGCCTGTTGACTGCTCCCGGCCGGATCCAGCTGGCCAGGCTGTTTGATGTGTTATTTTTTGCCTCTGACACGTTGCAACCTGTCATCAGTATTCGCAGAAAAATGGATTTTGCTTCGAATGTCGTTTTTGATTTCAATGCTCTTGGTTGTTCAAGCCTATGGACAGGAGCCTAGTGTCTGCTATGGAACGACGTCGAATGGCAGGCTTGAGAATGGCTGGAAGCTGCCCGCATCAGGGCCAAATTACTCAGCGCACTGGACCGTAGGAAGAATCGCTGGTCGGAGTTACGTCCACAGCTCCGTGCATTCCGTTGTAATCGATGCTTATGCGCAACTTGAGAAAGTCCTTCCGGACAAGGTTTTTGTGTATGGGGAAACGGGCTGGAAGGACGGCGGAGAGTTCAAGCCACACAAGACGCATCGAAACGGTTTATCCGTGGATTTCATGGTTCCTGTACTCAACAAAGACGGTGAATCCGTTGAATTGCCAAGTAGCATATTGAACAAGTGGGGTTACGACCTGGAGTTTGACTCCAATGGCAATCTAGACGAACTGACCATAGATTTTGAAGCGGTAGCCGAGCATATCTACCAGCTTGATTTATCGGCCAAGCGGCATGGTATCGGTATTTGGAGAGTTATCTTAGATCCAAAACTACAGCCCTTTCTTCATAGCTCGTCCAGATGGCCATACCTGAAGGAAAACGTGGAATTCTCGACTCGCCGTTCGTGGGTCCGGCACGACGACCACTATCACATCGACTTCGATGTGCCCTGCAAACCCCTCTAATCTGCGGCCACTCAATCGTGCGTCGCAGGAACAGCATCAAAGGAAAAAGTGGCCACCGTACGAACTGGACGCCGGCGGTGCCGATGAGGTGGCCGTCATGCCGGTTCCCGAGTCAGGTCCGGACGAGGCAGTCGACGATCGTCTGCGGCGCGCTGCGGCGCCGCGAGACTGATCGCCTCTTCGTTTACATGACCATCCAGCTACCGTCAGCCTGAAGGCAGGCGGTGCCAAAAACATCCTGTCGCTCGCCATTACCGACCGTCGCATCGAGCTGGAACTCCCGGCAGGGGCCCGTGCCCCGGTCGTAGGTGCGAGTCGGCGTTACGTTGTAAACAAAGCCTGTGTCCGGGTTGACCCAGCTGGCGGATTGGCCTGTCTTGCCATTGTTCAGTACCTCCGCGGTCCGGATTCGGTCGTCGTTATCCATGTTTTGCCCAATCTGACTGCCAATCATGGATCCCGCAATTGAGCCGAGAATAATGGCCGCCGTCTGACCCCGGCCGTCGCCGATCTGTGAGCCGATGACGCCGCCAACGACGCCGCCGATGATTTCACCCTGCTGTTGCTGGGACATAGTTTCACAAGCCGACAGTGACAGGGCCAGAATGGGCGCAGCGATCAGGCTCGCGATCCGCGTGTGTCGTCGAGAGCTGGCGGAAACAGTCTTGGTGAGTGCATTTCGAGTATTCGTAGAGGTTGAGTTCATTGTTTAGCTCCTAATAGATTGTGTTCCAATCGCGTTCTGCTAATAGCTAAACGGCAACGCATCCCGTTTTATTCCCAAGATATCGCCACCCATAGGAAATACACAGGACGAGAAAAGGAGCGAAATCGCACCTTCTTCTGCGACCAATTTTGACGGTGACTGACAAACAATGGGCTAGTCGGGGTGAATCGGCGTCCGAGCTAACGTCGGGTTATTCTTTTTATATCAGTAACGTACCGATTGCCGCCGATCGAGAACGACTGACACATTAGACAGGTTTAGCCCTCCGATGGCAGGGGTCAGAGGTTCGACTCCTCTCGGGCGCGCCAACTACAAGAATGCTCCCGTCGCGAGCGGCTTTGAGGCTTGCCCGCCTAAGACGTCGGCCACCCAGCCTGTTCAGGCTTTCCGATTGTCATGACCTACCGTCACGTGCTGAGAGTCAATCGGTCAAGTGGCTGATTCACATCACCTTTCCGCTGCTTCGAAATTGCGCCAGTCCTTTCCAATGGTTTTTTTCTGGATTCCGTCGGAATCCTCGCATCCGGCGTCGCATGGATGAATACAGGCGGTCAACTCGGCCGATGCAATACGAGGATCAGGAACCATGTGGCACCAAGCAAGAGAATCAATGAAGAAACGGACAACGCTGGTATCGCTGCTGCTTGCAGCGGCTCTGGCCCTGGGTGGCTGTGGTGGCGGTGGTGGAGGCGGCGAGGGACCCGATCCCATCACGTCCCCGCCCCCGCCGCCACCACCGCCCCCGCCACCCAGTCAGGACACGGACGGCGACGGCCTGTCGGATGCCGATGAGAACTCGATCGGTACCTCGCCCATACTCGCCGACACGGACGGCGACGGGTTGTCCGACGGCGAGGAAGTAACCAGCGGTGGCTTCAACCCGCTAATCGCCGATATCCCGAAAGTCTCGATCAGTGTGATCGACGATCCGACCATTCAGCTCAACGTATTCGAATCAGACGGCGTTACGGCGGTGGGCCAGTACACAGCCGCCTACGCGCGAGGACAAACGAGCAGCTACGCACGTTCCGACACAACGGCAACGTCGACGACCATCGAGTCGAGCACTCGTGTTTACACGGAATCCGAAGCCCAGGCAGGCATCGGTGGCATAGGCGGATCCAGCAAGGTCGGCGCGGAAGCAAGCGTTTCGGCTGCGGCGACGCAAGAGAACTCCACGAGCGTTACGCAAACCTCGGCGCAGGAATCGCGGCAGGAGTTTTCGCGTTTCCAAAGCGACACGCGCAATACGAGCAACACCGTCGAGTCCGGCAGCCTGTCGACGACGCTTGAGATCCGCAACATTTCGAATCTGTCCTTTGAGCTCGCGAACGTTGAGGTCATTGCCAAGAAACGGAGCCGAAGCGGCTCGTTTCAGCCGGTAGGCACGCTGCGCTTCGACAACGGCGGCACGCCAAGAGAACTTGGCAATGGCGAAAGCGTGCAGGGCATTGTGGACACAGACACGCCCTCCGTGCCGCTGCTCAAGGAGCTCATGGAAAATCCCAGCGGCCTGCTGTTCTCCGTCAGCGACTACGACCTCAACAAGGTCGGCAACGAAGACGGTCGGAGCTTTGCGCGAATCAGCCAGGATGTCAGTGCGCAGACAGCGCAGGTCGTGATCGACTACGGCGACAATACCTATGATGGCAACAACTCGGTTGAGCAATACATGGTCGCAACCAACGTTGATCGGGACTCTGCGACCAACGAGCCGCTCGGCATTACGATGGATCGCGTCATGTCCGAGATACTGGGCATCAGCTATCAGGTGACGTCGCAGGCTGTTCTCGACGACAACAACCAGGACACCGGACAAACGCGCGAAGTTGTGAGCCAGGTTCGCAGCCTTGCGAACCAGAGCATCAGGGACGGGTTTTGGTACGTCTACAGCAACAGTGACAGTCTGGAAAACCCTGAAACGGATTTCGACGATATAGTGCTGAGGGCGCGGGATCGGATTACGATCGTCTACCTCGCCGACGCGGATGAGGACCGTCTGTTCAACCGCGAGGAGTTTCTTATCGGAACCGCACTCGACAACGCGGACTCAGACGGGGACCAGGTATCGGACTTCGACGAGGTCCGCAACGGTTGGACGGTTACTGTCGACGGTGCGATCTCGCGAGTCACATCCGATCCACTCAATAGCGATGTCGATGGCGACACACTCTCTGATCTGGAAGAACGCAATCTCGGCACGAATCCGAACAATGCGGACACGGACGGCGACGGGGAGCGCGATAATGTCGACCCGAATCCGACCGGCTTCTCCCGTTTGGGCATTAACTTCGAACTGGCAGGTCCAACCCAGTCGGTGACGGGCACCGGTCTGGTCACGCCAGCGGGCGAGACGCTCATCGAAGTCGAAATAGACTGGGGCGACGGCACGGTGCCGTCAACCTTTCCCAAGCAGAACGGACTCGACGAGATCGTCATCTCCGCGTTCCACGACTACGTGAATCCGGGGGACTACGAAGTCGTCCTGACCGCGCGCAGCGTCGGCAACCCCGACGAGGTTCGCCGCTACCCGATCAGCTTCACCGGGCGCTTCGTTGGCGATATCGGCTGCTGTTCGTTCGACGCCGGTTTCAGCGAGGCCATCGACGATCGACTCATTGCCGACATCAACGGAGACGGCCTCGTGGACATCCTCGCCTTCGGCGAGACCGGAACCTGGCGCGCTTTATCGAACGGCACCGGTTTCGACGCAGCGGAACAGATCAGCACGGACTTTGCGTCCGGCACGACGTTCAACAAGGATGTACAACGCCGCGAACTCGCCAACGTTGGCGGAAACCCCGCTCCCGACATTGTCATGTTCGACACCGACGGCGTCTACGTCGCGCTCAACGACGGCAGCGGCAACTTCGGTGCTGCGACACGCTGGATCGAGAATTACGGCGTCGATCAGGGCTACCTGGACTTCGCCGTATACCCACGCGTGCTGGGCGAGGCCAACGGCGACAGCTTTGCCGATATCTTCGGCTACTCGGCAGACGGCGTCGTCATCGGCGTGTCTAACGGCAATAGCGCTTTCACGACGCCCTTTGCGACAGTCGGAACGATGGGCCTGAACATTGGCGGCTGGGACGCCGATAACCCGCGTGTCGTTGGCGATATCAACGGAGACGGCCTGTCGGAGCTCATCGGCTTCGGTGCGGCAAAGACGTTCATCAAGGTCAATGAGGGCAACGGGACGTTCTCTGATTCTCAGAGCTACCCCTACATGACGACGGCGCAAGGCTATAGAGTCAGCCGCCATCCGCGCTTCGTCGCGGACATCAATGCCGACGGTTTCGACGATCTATTGACCTACGCCAACGCGGGTACGTACCAGGCGCTGAGCAACGGCAGCGAGATGGACGGCGCACTATCGCAACTGTCGACCGCATTCGGCTATGACGACGGGTATCGCCTGGGCAACGACGAGAGGGTGCTTGCCGACATCAACGGTGACGGTTTTCTCGACATTGTTGGCTTCGGTCCGGAGCGCACCAACGTTCCGGGCGGCGTGTACTACATACTGAATACGGACAACGGAGGAAGCTTCGGGCCACGCGTCAAGTGGCTCGACGAATTCGCCACGGGTCTCGGGAACGGCTACAACAACGCCGACAATCCGCGTCTCGCGGGCGATGTCAACGGCGACGGTTTTGACGACCTGATCATCTTCGACGATTCCGAAGTGATCGTGGTCTTCTCCGCCGCCACGCGCTAGCAGGCAGCAACGCAGGGCTGGCGCGAAACACTGTCGCGCCAGCCTTGCCCACTTTCGACAAGCGAGCATTCAATCATGATCCAAACCCGAGAGCGGCAGCTCCTGCTGGCCCTCACCGCAATAGGCACGGTACTCAAACTGTCCGCCGAGAGCGGGGGCGCTGCTGGCAACGCAACAGAGATAAAGCTGGCCAAACGTCTGCTCACGGCGGCTCGAACACCGAATCAACAACTCGACAAGGCACTGATTGAAGACCTCAGGCAGGATCTCGCTGCGTTCGACGAAGACGATGCAACGGTCGCCGCACTGCGTCGCTGGCTCAGCGTCGCCGCCGATACCGATGGTCAATCATCTTGAGCATCGTGCATAGCACTGCTCAGCCAGGCCTTAGCGAAGCGCAGATCATCGTAAAGTGTGCTCTTCGATACCCCGAGCAGCGGCGCCGCGTCCGCCACTTCGAGACCGCCGAAGTAGACCATCTCAACGGCACCTGCAATTCGCGGATCCTGTCCCTCGAGAGACTTAAGCGCCTCGTCCAGCTTGAGTATCGGCAGCCCGTCGTCGAGACCCGCGGCACCCGCCACGCGGTCTTCGTCGATACTCTCGACCGCTGCACCGGCCGCACGTTTGTCGCGCATTTTCGCCCGGGCATGATCGACGAGAATTCGCCGCATCATTCGCGCTGCGATCACATAAAAGTGTTTGCGGCTCTCGAAATCGAGATCGCTGGAAACCAGTCGCATGAAAGCTTCGTTAACAAGCGCCGTGGGCTGCAGGGTGTGGCCGGTACGCTCGCGCGCCATGTAGCGCTGGGCGAGACGGCGCAGTTCCTGATAAACAATGGGCGAAAGCGCTTCGAGCGCGTCCTGCTTGCCTTGCCGCCAGTCGGCAAGCAAACCTGTAATGTCGGAGGTGTCGGTCATTGCGGGAACAGCCTAAAGGAACGCGAGCCTGTCGCCAAACAACCGGGTCGCACAACCGAATGAACTACACTCCGAAATAAGTCGGGCAGCGCAAAGTCCGGCGACCCTGATAACGAGGACCCAGCAATGGCTGAACATGGCGAGAACGACAAGAATCTCTGGCAACGCGCCAGGCAGGTCTTTGACCAGGTGACGCGCGTCCCGGCCGCGGAAAGACTTGACAAGCTGGCCGAGTTATCCGATGGCGACGAAGCGCTATTCGCCTTTGTGAAAAAGCTGCTCGACTCGGCATCGGACTCGATCGTCGAAGAAGTCATCGGCCAAGCGGCCCTGGATCTTGCGCCGGAACGCGCAGCGGAGACCCTGGGTCCCTACCGCATTGAGAGACTGATTGGCGAAGGGGGAATGGGCGACGTTTATCTCGCGAAGCGAGCCGACGGCGCTTTTAGCCAGCGCGTTGCGATCAAGATTCTCGGAGCAAGGCGACCGCACAAGGACTTGGTGCGCCGCTTTGAGGCCGAGCGGCAAATTCTCGCCAACCTGAATCACCCCAATATCGCGTCTCTTATTGACGGCGGCGAAACGTCTGACGGACTGCCCTACCTCGTCATGGAGTACGTCGACGGCCGGCCTATTCATCGCTACTGCGACGAGGAGCAGCTCGACGTGCACCAGCGACTCGAGCTGTTCCTCAAGGTCCTAGGCGCCATTGACCATGCACATCGCCAGCTGATCGTGCACCGCGACATCAAGCCCAGCAATATCTTCGTGAACGACGCCGGAGAGCCCAAACTACTCGACTTCGGTATCGCCAAATTGCTGGATCCGGAGCTGTCGGACCGCACGCTTGTAGAAACTGTCGACAGCATGCGCATGCTGACGCCGAGGCACGCCAGTCCAGAGCAGCTCCGAGGTGAGACGGTGACCGTTGCGAGCGACATCTACTCGCTCGGCGTATTGCTTTATGAGCTCCTTAGCGGCCTGTTTCCTTATCAGTTCGCCTCGAATCGCTCGGCCGACATCGAAAACGTCATCTGCGATACCGATCCGTCGAAGCCAAGCGTGCGGCTCGCGCAAACGATTGCATCGGAACCCGAGGCCGCTGCCGAGATTGCCGCCGCGCGGCAGCTTCGCTTGAACGAGTTGTCGAAGCTCATGGGCGGCGACCTGGACAACATCGTATTGACCGCCATGCAGAAAGCGGTCGACCGACGCTACGCCACCGTGCGGGACCTCGCCGCCGACGTCTCAGCGTTTCTGACGCATCGCCCGGTTGCCGCTCGTGCAGACAGTCTCGTCTATCGCGCGTCGAAATTTCTTCGCCGCAACCGAGCGATTGCATCGATATCGACGGCAGCGTTCCTTTTCGTCTCAACAGCGACCGTCCTCGCGTTCAATCAGGTCGCTGAACAACGCGACGCCGCCGAGACCGAGCGTGCGCGGGCCGAGGCGGTCAGCGGCTTCCTGCAGGGGATCTTCGAGGTGTCGGATCCCGATGAGTCGATGGGCGAGGCAATCAGTGCTCGGGACATTCTCGAGGAAGGCTCGCGCCGCATCGGCAGCGAGCTCGCCGACCAGCCGGCGACGCGCGCAACGATGCTTCGGGTCCTGGGTGAGGTCTACAACAAGCTCGGTGACACTCGATCCGCCGGGGATCAGCTCGACCAGTCGATCGATCTTTTGCGGCAGTTAGGCGCTGCCGAGCAGGATGAACTGGCAACGGCCTTGCTCGTCCGCGGGATCATCCACCAGGACCGGAGCGAATTCGACGAGGCTAAACCCTACATCGACGAAAGTGTGTCCCTGCGAGAAGCAATACACGGTCGAAACTCATTTGAAGTAGCGGAAGTCTACAACGTGAAAGCGCATTTCCTCGAAATGATCGGGGAGCTGGACGATGCCGAGGTTCTCTACCGTGAGAGTCTGGAGATCAACCGTCGTCTTGCGGACGGCGATCACGTGTACGTGGCCGAGAGTATGACGACGCTCGCCGGCCTGCATCGGACGCGGGGTCGCCACGATCAGGCCGAGCCCTTGCTACGTGATGCCATCGCGATGCTGGACAGACTGTACGGGCATGACAACCTGGAGCAGGCGCAGTCGGAACGCCAGCTCGCCGGGCTGTTGCGAGACACGGGACGCTTCGAAGAATCCCAGGCCCTCTACAAGAAGGTCATTGCCACCCGGCAGCGCATGCTCGGCGAAGAACACATCGAGGTGGCCCACGTCTGGAACAGCTACAGCCAGCTGCTCGACGAAATGGGCGATCTGGACGGTGCCATCGAGGCCCACGAACGTTTCCTCACGACACTGGAGAAAGCGACCGACGGCCCGCACGCCAGTTACGGAGCAGCGTACAACAACTACGGCTTCTTGCTGCAACGGCAGGGCAGTTTTGATGAGGCGATTCGCTATTTTAATCTGTCTATCGACATGCAAGACGAGATCGGCTTGTCGCCGCGGCATCCGAACCGTTCGTTTCCGTTACAGGGTCTCGGCGTGGCGCTCAACGAAAAGGCGGAATTCGAAGATGCACTGCCAGTTCTGGAAGACGCGCTATCGATCCGCCGCGAACACTTCGGCGAGAACCATCGTTTCACCCTGCAGACGAAGTACGAAGTGGGTGTCTCACTAACTGGACTCAACCGCTACCCGGAAGCGGAGACACTGCTTGTCGATGCCTACGCAAATCTGGCGAGTCTGCGGGGAGAAACGCACCGAGAAACACTACTCGCGGCGAATCGCCTGGTCGAGCTGTATGAAAAATGGGGCCAGCCCCTCACGGCAGAGGAGTGGCAACGCACGATTCGCGCTGCCGAAGCACAGCGGGAATCGGATACGGAGTAGTGCGTGAAGCGGTTGCGGAGACATTACCCCGGGACAGGCGCCGTGGAGCCTATCGGGACATGCACACATCGAACGGCCGAATCACGCCGCGGGCGCAGCTTCCGCCGCACTGACCCTGGCGCAAGAAGACACCGCATGGAGGCACCGGCATAGGCGATGGCGATTCGCAAGACCTCCATGATGGCTCTTCCTTGACGCAACAACCTGCGCTTACTACTTCTTGGGTTTGGTCCAACTGGCGGCGTACTCTATCGGCGTTGGCGCAGCCATCGAAATGACGATGTCGCTGCGCATTGCCTCTTGCGACAGATTCACCGAACGAGCCATCGAGATCTTTTCCTGCACCTGTACGACCTCGATTTCGCCCAGAGTGGTGTCCATCGAGCCCAGCGAGACGCCGGTCTCCGGGTCGATCAGTTCCTCGCCTTTGCGTTTGAGTTGCATGCGGTCGCCGGTTGCGACGGAGCCGGTTCCGAGATTGAGAATGATCGTCCCGCCGTTGACCTGGACAACGCTGCCGGTTGCCGGCTTGGCGCCGATCTGCTGCGCGAGGTCGTACACACCCTGGTGAATGCCGGCGATGACGGCCTGGCCAATGGGCGTCTTCGAATAGTTCGATAAGAAACCGCCGAGCGCGGCGCCGCCCGTGACGCCGAATCCGCCAAAGGTGATGCCGGACTCCTTGATCAAAGATTCGATCTGTTTCGTGTAAACAACTTCGCTGGTTGTGGCGTCGATCAGCCGGAAATTCAGGCCGACCCGCCCCATTTTGCTCTTGAAGCCGAGGCCGCCGAGCAGTGCACTGCGTTTGCCGAGCAGGCCGCCGATGCCACCCCCGCCGTCGGAGCCTTTAACGTCGGTCTCGTAATCGGTCACAACGACCTGAACCAGGTACTCGGCGCCGATAACACTGCCGACCTTCGCTGCTGACGGTTTTGCGACGCGTCCCTCCGCGCCAAGGTCCTGCTCACCGAGCACGTCGCCGAGCACTGTGCGTTCGAGCAGTCGGAAACGGCCCGAGCGCTGCATGGCGTCGGTGACAATGGCTTCGATGCCGTTGACCGGCACCTGGTTGATGTTGCCGGCGCTGATCTCGTAGCGTGAGCCATCGGAACCGCTTACCGTATACACCGATGCGCTTGAACTGTTGTCGACCGGCAGTACGCCGACGCGCGAGCGGCGACCTTCGTAGCTGCCCCATTCGAGATTGACGAGGTAGCGAGCTTCGATGGCGTCGATGCTTTCTGGTAACGGTGTCTTCTGGTTTTTCCAGACACTGTAGGCGAGGTAATCCGCCTGAGCGAAGCCGGCGAAAGCAAGCAGGCCCAACGGCACAAAGCGCTTGAACACATTCATAGACAAATCCCCTGACGATGTCGTACGAACTCGCGACTCAGTCAGACGCGAGTTTCCCCAATTCGACGTGATTCGCACACGGGCTTCGCCACCGGTTCCTTATGGTCTGCTGTCTGCTCGACTCCGGTTTTTCTACCCGTTTTCTTCGCGACCACGAGACAGAACCCGCACTTTACTCCTTGATGCGGAACGATCCAAATCTGGCGGGTAATCCTCTCTGGCGCGCCAATACTTTCAGATGGTTGCGCGGCATTCGTCCTCCCGCCAATGGGCGCGGCGCCCAAACCCGATTGCGCCATGGAGGACTAGCGCTCGATTGACCGCAACCGGCAGTGAGCCGCGGCTCAAGTTCTTTCTGGGGTACGATGGCTCCTGATGAAGCGGGGCAGACACATCGGACTCGGAGTCAGCATATGATTAATAGAGTGATCGCCGGATTCGCCGGCGTAGGCGCCGTGCTATTCGCATTCACGTGGCCTAACTATATGCCCGCTCTGGCAGAACGATTGCCAAGTCCGATTCTCGGCTATATCACTGTCGGCGCCGTGACGTTAGGTGTCTACCTGATGTTTTTCGGGCTCACCGGTGACTGGCTACCCCGGCTAACGAGGCTTCGCGATCGTCGCTAGGCTTCGCTGATGGCTGACACCAGCCACGCGAGCGTCGCTTTAAAGGCCGATCCCAGGTAAGCGTTAGGTTTCTCACTGCTTCTGATCGGCCGCATCCTCTTCCAACATCCTGCGGATCGACTGTTCGATCTGGCCACCGCAGTAGAGGTTGCCGTACTCCCGTTCCTCATCCGCGACAAACTTCGCGAGTGACGGTTTGGACCCAATACGCTGGCAGATGGCATGTGTGCCGGGAGCCCGGGTTCGAAGATCAGGTTCAAGTTCTGGAAGACACCGGATCATATTTCCGAACAACGCGTATACGCCTATGTCGGCGAAACTGACGGCGTCTCGACCGAATAACCCTCGTTTCAGGGATTCTTCGAAAATATCCAGCCATCGGGGCAGGCGATTCGATCGAAACTCAGTCCACGTGTCACGCTCCCACATAATCGAGCCGTTGTAGCGACAGATCTCCATCAACACGTCGTTGCAATCCATCAGGACCTTCATGCACATCGCCGCATCGAATGGATCCTCCGGTATGAGATCGAGCTCGCCTGCGACATACAAGACTATGGCTGGCATCTGGCTGAGACTGCGACCCGATTCAAGGTCACTTAACACCGGCGGCCCCATGAAGGGGACATCCTGGTCGCTGGGATGACTGATCTGCAGGTCGCTGATTTCCTCGAAATCCGCAATCTCGAGCAGCGGAACGTCTCGATAGGCAAACAGGTAGCTGACGAAGCAACCTCTAAACGGCAGCGGCCAGTAGTAGAGCTTGAACCTGGGCTCAGAAATCTTCGAAGACATGCCTCTACCCCCATCGGTGTTTCGGTAAGCACGCGACCAGCCTACCTGATTCGCGAACGGCCAATGCGCCATTTCCAATCGTCATTCGCCGGCGACGTAGGAGCGGCTTCCAGCCGCGATCGCGGCAAGATGCCGCTCCTACGGCAGCACAGAATCTTTTCACCGCCGTCCGCCTCCGGACGCAAACCGCAATTCAGGCGTTTTCAGGTAGGATGGCGTCGACAGACCGCCAGTAGCCGGGCTACCAACACACCCGATTTCGCGAGCGATTTAGTCTCTGGTATTTCTTTTTGCGACGGCTGTTCGCTAATCACATAGGTGCGGCACCGGGCTGCCGGTCATTTTGAATAGAACGAGGCCAACGAGAGGGCAGGGGGATGGCTGAATCCGAACACGAAAGTCTGGATCCGGATCAGCCGTCGCATCGATCCGGCGGTCCTCTGAGCTGGCTGATTCATCCACAGCGCAAGCGCTTCCTGTTGCCCGCTACTGGCGTCTGGATCCTGGTACTCGACTGGCTGTTGTTCTCTTCGAACCTCCTGTCGGCGTGGCTGGCAACACCAGTCGTTGTCGTCCTCGGCTTCGTGCTGGGCAGCGCGGGCACCTTCCTGACGCAGAGGAAGGCAGCAAACGACAGGCCAGCGATGGCAGCGTTGAAGGCCTTGCTGGCCGGTATCGTGGTGGGTGTTCCATGGCCCCTCGGCGGGACGATCGTCGGCGGCTGGGTGCTGCTGACCTCGGGCCTGGCGGACGCCAAGAAGGAAGTCATGAACAGGCGAGATTGAGAGTGCGGCACTACTCGATTGCCCACGCGTAACTGGCTTCCCGGACTCCTTTCGTTTTGTCCCGGTGGTGTCGGACTTCGGGTCTGCATCCAACCCGAAGCCAGGTCACCGAGCGAAAAAGTGGTGTCTGTCGGTATCGGCGTTAATAATGCGCCTGACCACTATGAGCCACCAAGCCGATCACAACTGCCTCAACTGCGGCCACGCCCTGCCGTCCGATGCGACGTTTTGCCCGGCATGCGGGCAGAAGATTCTGACCGACGACGATCGCCGCCTGGGCAAGCTGATCAAAGACGCCGTTGCGGAGATCACCGATCTGCGCGGTCGTATTCTTCCATCCTTCGGCGCGCTGCTGTTTTACCCTGGATACCTGGCGCGAAATTATCGTATCGGTCGCCGTAAGGGCTATGTCTCGCCGGTTAGCCTGTTTTTGTTCGCGAACGTTATCTATTTCCTGATACCCGTCCTGTCCGATTTTCAGATCGACCTTCTGGATCAGATTTCGCTGCAACCTTACAGCGCCTGGACGGAGGCTATCGTCAGCGGAGCATTGGGGGTGGAGTCTGCGCTAGCCGCCTGGCGAGAGGGGAACGCCGACTTTGAGGCTCTGGCCGCTGAGTACTCGCTTCGGGCAGCGGACATATCCAAAGCGATCATCGTCGTTCACGTACCGTTTCTTGCCATGGTCACGGCGTTGATCACGTTCGATCTGAAGGTCCGCTTCGTCGACCACGTTGTGCTCGCGCTGCACTACATGGCGTTCATCATGCTCTGGTATGTCATAGGACCAACGCTCGTCATCCCGTTATTGCGCACGATACTGTCGCCATTCTGGGCGGATCCACCTGCGTGGCAAATCGGGTTCGGCATCATCATGCTCTATCCCGTTTTCATGTTTCGCAATGCCTTTCAGATGCCGTGGTGGCGGGCTTTGCTCAGTGGCGCTGTTTTCCTTCTGGCATACGGGCCCGTGCATGTGCTGTTCCGGCTGATCCAGTTCTTCGTGGTGTTCTACACGCTCTGATCGGCATTGGCGGCAGCACCCTGTTCCGGAAATGGGGACATTCTGCTTTTTCAACGATATAGGAGATACGGGGGCATCCTGCATCTTTCCGCCAACACTCAACCGGCAAAAAGCAGAATGTCCCCATTTCGAGAAAAATCGGTTCGACCCCTTAAGTGCTAGGGCATGATTATGACTTTGCCTCGCGCTCGCTGTGTTTCGAGGTAGCGTATGGCCTCGGCTGTGTCTGCCAGCGGGATTCGTCTGTCGATTCGCGATGCCAGGCGTCCGTCAGCCATCAGTTCGGCCAGGTACGCGAGATCGTCCGCGTCCAGCACGGCGAGCATCGTGCCAACTTCCTGGTCGACGAATGGCGACAGCATCGCAGCTTTGAGCGTCGGCAACAGCGGCGCAATCCAGTTCCCTTTCGGGCCACCGACGATCACCATGCGACCCTCCGGCTCCAGCACACGGCGATTCGCGGACAGAGAGTGATTGCCCACCATGTCGACGATCAGGTCGTACTTGTGGTCGCTCTCCGTGTAGTCCTCTTGCTTGTAGTCGAAGACATGGTCAGCGCCAAGCGCCCGAACCATCTCGACATTGCGCGTGCTGCTGACCCCGTGTACTTCTGCGCCCAGATCCTTAGCGATCTGCACCGCATACGTACCGACGCCGCCCGATGCACCGTTTATCAGAACCTTCTCGCCGGCGACCAACCGGCCATCGTCTCGCAATGCCTGCAGAGCCGTCACCGCGGCAATGCCAAGGCCGGCAGCGTCTTCGAAGCTGACGTTGTCGGGCTTTACCGTGATGACGCCGTTCTCACGCACCCGGACATACTCGGCGAAGGCACCGTTGCTGCCGCCGAACACGGCGTCGCCGACTGAGAACTTCGTCACGTCGTCCCCGATCGCTGCAACCACGCCTGCGAAGTCGACGCCGGTCTTGATGTCCGCCGGCCTGCCGATACCCGCCGCAAGGCGCATCAGGTAGGGCGATCCCCGCATGTAGTGGTAGTCGAGAGGATTCGCCGCTGCGGCTTTAACTTCGACGATGACGTCCGTCGGCCCCGCGACGGGCCGCTCGATGTCCAGGTACTCGAGCACCTCCGGTCCGCCGTAGCAGCGTGCGATGACGGCCTTCATCGTGACCTCGCCGGCCGCAACGACGGGGGCTGGCTCGCAGTCGGCCGTGTAACTGATGGTAATCGCGAGCGCTGCGACGGAGGCCGCGATCAGCGCGAGGAAACCGTTGAGGATCTTGTATCGGAGTTTCATGGCTCACCTTGGATCAGAGGTCAAACCGAATACACCGGCATCTTCTTGATCGGTTCGACCGGAATATTCGTAGCATGGCGCAGTAGTGTGGTCAGGTACAATAACCGGATGTTGCCAGTTTTAGTCTCCAGGGTGGACAGTGAATTTCGACGATAATTTCAAGCGCATTGGCAGTACCAATGTGGATCCGATCAAGGCCCTGTTGGAATCCTTCGGAGATGAAGACTGGGATCGGGATTCGCAGCGGCAGCGCCGTTACGAGGTGCACAAGGACACTCAGATTATCCCACTTGTGCACGACTATGATTTTCGTCACACGAACCCAACGCGCCATCCGGCACTGCAGACGTTTGGGCGGGTGATCCGGCCGATTCTCGCGATGGTCGCGGATTTTTATGATTCGTCAGAGAAGGGCAGGGAGCTGACTGCCAAACACGGTGTCGGCTACTTCATTCGAGCCAACTTCGTCCGCCTGTCGGCCGGCGGGGAGATAACCGAACACAAAGACGGGAACTATTCGCTGATGCACTCGCATCGGGTGCACGTTCCAGTGATCACGAACGACAAAGTGTTCTTCACGGTTGGTGGAGAGACGCTGTGCATTCCGGAAGGCGAGATCTACGAGATCAACAATTGCCGGGAGCATGCCGTGCGCAATGAAGGCGATAGGCCGCGGGTACACCTGATACTTGATTACGTGCTGAAGGGCGAGTAATGCCATTGCAGCGAGCTGCGTTGCCCGGGCGAGCCCTGCACACCAGGGGCTGGTATCGAATCCCATCGGTGCCGCCTTCCTTGCAACCGCTTCCCGCTAGACGGCTGATCTGCGCAGATGCCCGGCCCGCGTGATCTGCTAACGACTGCGCTGACAGTCACCCAGTCTCTCTCGTCAGCGGACGTGGCGAGTTTGATCAGAGAGCCGGCCATCATCGTATCGGCACCGCGGTCCGGAAGCAGCGTGCTGTTCGAGCAGATGCGAGTCTTGCCGGGTCTCTGGAGTATCGGTGGCGAGAGCCACAGCATTTTCAACGCCTTTCCACACCTGCGCGCCGAAAACGCGGCCATGGACTCCGGAAGCCTCACCGAACAGCACGCGGATGAGGAAACCTGCGACCGACTCCGTCGCTGCTTTCTGTTCCTGCTGAGCGATCACCAGGGCAGGCTGCTTGGGCGGCTGCCGGCTCACGAGCGCCCGACTCACGCAACGTTGCTCGAGAAAACGCCGCGCAATGCACTGAACATTCCGTTCCTGCTCCGCGTCTTCCCGTCGGCGCGGTTCGTATTCTTGCATCGGGACCCGCGGCACAACATAGCCAGCCTGATTGAGGCCTGGACAGTTGGGCTGCAGACGGGTCGTTTCGTGACTTTCCCACAGTTGCCGGGCTGGGACCGTGAGGGCTGGTGTTTCCTGCTGCCACCGGGCTGGCGCCGGATGCGCGGCAAGTCGATTGCCGAGATCGCGGCCTTCCAGTGGGCAGCCACGAACAGCATCATCATGGATGAATGCCAAAAGCTTGCGCCGGATCGCTGTGCGACCGTCACCTACGAGGCGTTCATCGACGATCCCGATTCAGTGCTGAAATCGCTTGCCGAATTTGCTGGGGCACAGGGTCCTGACCGTTCAATGAGCGGAGAAGCCCTGCCGTTGTCGAGAACCACGTTGACGCCACCCGACCCGGACAAATGGCGTAAACATGAAGACGCGATTGAAGCGGCGCGAGAGGAATGGGGCCCGGTTGCCGATCGACTCGCGGCGTTATGACGCCGGGTAGTCCGGCATAGCGCAGACCCGCTTAAGCCATTCGTCGTGGCGCGGGAATGTGTTCAGGGCATGGCTAAGCCGCTTCGCCACAGGCTCGAGGACACGGCTCGGTGGCCGATCGCTGCCGTACCACCGGTCGCACTCGCTGCTTAAGAAATCCATGCCGTACAGGATGGCTTCATAGCTCGATAAACCGAAGACGCCCGCCGTATCGATGGGCGGTCGGTGGTCACCGGCCAGCCCGGAGGTTGGCAGCGGCGTCTCTGGCGAGCCCGGGAACCAGGCGTCTTCGAAGTCCGCCATCGACGGCGGCCGGTGGCGCCAGTAATCCAGCTTCGCCCTGACCCGGTCGTGGGTTCGCTCCGGTCGACGAATCTCTCGCCAGTAGTCGTTGTCTTCACGGCGCGTCAGGCAGTAGTGAAGATTGATGAAGTCGAGAATCTCGTGGAACCGATCGGCGATGATGCGGTTGTAGCGATAGGCGAGCGGCGCCATCTCGTCGTGTCGCGGGAAATGCTCAGCTAGCATCACCGTTGCGAGGTCGCTCAGGTACAGACCGGTGGACTCGAGGGGTTCGATAAAGCCGCCGGACAGGCCGATGGCGACGCAGTTATTGACCCAGGCTTTTGCCCTGTAACCGACCTTGAACGGCACGAATCGAGCATCGAGGTCGTCGGCGAACGAGCCGACATGCCGCCGCAGCTCTGCTTCTGCCTCGTCTTCGCTCAAGAAATCGCTTGAATGGACATAGCCCCAGGCCCGCCGGTTTTGCAGCGGAATCTCCCATATCCATCCGGCCGATGCGGCCGTCGCGAGCGTGTTTGGCCTGATGTATCCTGGGTAATGGTGTTCGTAAGGCACCTGGATGGTGAGCGCCCGATTACTGAGTAGCCACTGCGAGCAGTCGATCCACTCCACGCCGAGCCGCTTTTCGATCAGCAGGGCAGCAAAGCCCGTGCAGTCGATGAAGAGATCACCTTCCAGGCGAAGGCCGCCCTGCGTATTGATCGCCCGGATGTGGCCTCCCTCATCGATATCCACATCCGTCATGTTGTCGAGGTGATGCGTGACACCGCGAGACGTCGCCACCTCGCACAGGTAGTCCGCGAACTTCAGCGCGTTCATATGAAAGGCGTACGTAAACGGCGGGCCGTCCTGGTCCTCGGGCATCGCACGTGGCCCGATCATCTCCTCACACAGCACCGGCTGGGCGGAAATGGTCTCCGAAAACGGCAGAGAACGATCGCTCTTCAGCCACTGCTCGGCCGACGTGTCGAGCGGTTCGGTCCGGCGTCGTCCGAAGGCGTGGTAGTACGACTCACCTTTCCCGTCCACCCAGTTCACGTACTTGATCGCGTGCTTGTAGGTGGCATCCACGCGCTTCATGAACTCGACTTCGTCCAGTCCAATCACCGCCAGCACATGGTTGATGCTGGGAATCGTGGCTTCGCCCACGCCGATACGCGGCACGTCGGGCGATTCGACGAGGGTGATGTCTGCCGTCCTAAGACCTGCGTTGTTGAGCGCCGCATCGAGGTAGGCGGCCGCCATCCAGCCGGCGGAACCGCCGCCGACGATGACGACCCGTTTGACTCGCTTCATCGCCCGCCTCCCGACGCCGCCGGGTACCGGGGCATGCCGAGGACCTGCGAGAGCCAGAGTTCGTGCGGCGGCAGGGACTGGTGCGCGAGTTTAAGCCGTTCGACGATATAGGGCGGGACGCGGGTCGTCGGTCTGTCCTCGCCGTACCACTCGGCGCATTCCTCGTTCAGGAAGTCCATGCCGTAAAGAATGGCCTCGTAGCTCTCGAGGCCGAAGATCCCTGCCGTATCGATCGGCGGCCTGTGATCCCCGGGCAATCCGGCGTCCGGCAACGGCCTGTCGGCCTGGGCCGGGAATCGCTGATCGACAAAGTCCGACGCCGACGGTGGTTTCAGCCGCCAGAAGTCCAGTTTCGCGGCGAGACGGTCGTTGATGCGTTCGGGTTTCTGCACTTCGCGCCAGTATTCCGTGTCCTGGCGACGGGTCAGGCAGTAGTGCATGTTGATGAAGTCGAGGATTTCGTAGAAGCGGTTCGCCATGATGCGGTTGAATCGAATCGCCAACGCTTCATAGTCGTCGTCGAAGGGGAAGTGCTGCGCCAGCATCACCGTCGCGAGGTCGCTCAGGTACAGTCCGGTGGATTCGAGCGGCTCGATGAAGTTACCGGCCAGCCCGATTGACACGCAGTTTCGCGCCCAGGCCTTGGCACGATGGCCGACCTTGAAATGAATCGTCCGCGTGTCCAGCGACTCGGCATGGCTGCCCTCGAACGCGCGGATTTCCTTTGTGGCGTCCTCTTCGCTGATAGTCGCGCTCGAGTGCACATAGCCAAGAGCCTTGCGGTTCTGCAGCGGGATTTCCCACACCCATCCGTTCGACAGGGCGGTCGCCGTCGTATACGGCCGCACGTAGCCGGGGTAGTGATGGTCGTAGGGGACATTCATCGTTACTGCCCGATCGTTCAGCAGCCACTGCGAGCAGTCGACCCAGTCGACGCCGAGATTCTTCTCGATCAGCAGTGACTGGAAGCCCGTGCAGTCGACGAACAGGTCCGCTTCGAGTTTCCCATTGTCCCGCGTGCTGACGGACGCGATGTCGCCGTTGTCGTGCAGTTCGACGTCCGTCACGTGGTCCAGGTAGTGCTTCACGCCTCTCGCGGTGGAAATTTCACACAGAAGGTCGGCGAACTTGAGCGCGTTCATGTGAAACGCAAACTTGAGCGGGGCACCGAACGCTGAGCCCCGCTGGGGTATCGGGGCGCGTCCCAGTTCGCAGACCACGGGCTGTACCGATGTGGTCTCACAGTAGGGCACCGACCGGTCACTCATGTGCCAGTGAAGGGCGGAGTGGTCGATGGGTTGCACGCGAAAGGTATCGAAGCCGTGGTAGTAGTGCTCGCCCTGGCCGTGCAGCCAGTTGACATATTTTATCGCCTGCTTGAACGTGCCGTCGACACGGCGCATGAATTCCAGGGGCTCGATGCCGACCACAGAAAGAATATGGTGAATATGCGGTACGGTGGCCTCGCCGACGCCGATCCTCGGTACATCGGGCGACTCGATCAGGCTGACTTCAACAGGTCGCTTGTCGTTGTTTCTTAAGGCTGCTTCCAGATAGGACGCTGCCATCCAACCGGCGGATCCTCCGCCGACGATCAACACTTTTTTCGGCGTCAAGCCTCGATCTCCTTGAATACCAGTCCGACTCTGTCGATTACAGAATCCCAGCGATCAGAACGTTAACAGACTTTCTGGTTGCAAATACGCAACAAGTGAAGGGGTTTGATCTTTTCGCCTGTTTCGTGCTGTACTCCACGTACAGGGGCAGTGCCTGAGGCGCTGTTAGGCTATACCGGCCTCTAACAATAACTAAAAAACAACTAAAAATGCCGGTAAATGGATGCCACGCGGGATGTCGTCGTGAATGACCGACCTCCTTGTGTGGTTAATGCATAAGGGATACGACCAATGAAGAAAACACCGATCGCTGCTGCAGTAAGTCTTGCGCTGGCGCACAGCTCGCTATTGCTCAGTGGAGCCGCTTCGGCGCAGGACATGGTGAGCGACGAGGAACCCCTCGAGGAGATTGTGACTACGGGGTCTCGCATCAAGAAGGATGCTTTCTCCAGTTCTGCTCCGATGGACGTTATTGATATCGGGGAAGCGTCGGTGCAGGGCATCTCGAATGTTGGCGAGCTGATCCAGAGGTCCTCCGCAGCGGCCGGATCGCCGCAGATCACGAGCGCGATCGCCACGGAATTCAACGTTGACGGCGGCCTTGGAACCAACACGATTTCACTTCGCGGACTCGGCGCGAATCGAACGCTGGTATTGCTGAACGGACGTCGCGCCGGACCCTCCGGGGTACGTGGCGCTGTGTCTTCGTTTGACATGAGCGTATTGCCGCTGGCCACGATCGAGCGCGTCGAAGTGCTCAAGGATGGCGCATCGTCCATCTACGGCTCGGATGCTGTCGCCGGCGTCGTCAACATCATCACGAAGCGCGAAGACGGCGGCACGGTTGAAGGCTTTGTGTCCGTGCCGACGGAGTCAGGCGGTGAGCAGACTCGCCTGAGCGCTTCGTGGGGCCAGACGTTCGACCGCGGCGGGTTCCGCGTGACGGCCGACTACAACAAGGTCGGCGAACTCCAGCGCGGCGAGCGTGACTATTTCGAGTGCGGCAACGAGTACGTGTTCAACCCGACGACCGGTGAGCGCCGCGATATCGTCGATCCGCGCACGGGCAACTTCCGCTGTTCTGACCTGACCTGGGGCCACATCTGGATTTATGACTACGGCGCCGGGAATATCCCCGGTGGCAGCAACCTGGCGCAGTTCGACTACGACAACGACCTCGGACAGTTCATCCCGGGCTACGGTGCGGTCGCCTCGCCAGACGATCTGGCGACGCCCGCGGGCTGGTTCCCGGTCAGCTACGACCGCGATTCCCGGGCCGTCACGAACAGTGACCATCCCTTCCAGAACGGCCAGTCGCTGATCCCGGAAACCGAGACCACGACGTTCTACGCAGAAGGCGATTTCGAGCTCACCGACACGATGGAAATGTACGGTGAGGTCCTTTTCAACCGCCGTCAGACCTATCAAAACGATTATCGCCAGTACTGGTCCTACAAGTACAGCGGTAACTTTGACTTCGTTAACGGCGTCGGCACCGGTAATGGCGACCAGCTTTCGGCAGACGCCGGCTGGTTCGGACTGCAGTGGTTCAGCCCGACGGCCATTACCGACCACTCTGACGACGAAACGACGGTCGACTACCAGCGCTTCGTCGCCGGGCTCCGCGGTGACTTCTCGAATGGCTGGTCGTGGGATGCTACCTACAGCGCCAGCTTCTCCGACGGTGAGTACTGGAGCCAGGAGATTTTCGACGACTCGATTCGCGACCAGAACTTCGCGACGGGGTCATGTGTTGGTCAGACCTCATCCGTCCGAGGCGCACCGTGCGTCGATGTTCGCTGGTTCAGTGAAGACGTCATGAACGGCCAGCTGACAGCACAGGAGCGAGCTTATCTGTTTGGTCAGCAGACCGGTAACACCGAGTACAATCAGTGGGCGATTGATGCCTACGTCACCGGTGAGGCGGTAGAGCTGCCGGCCGGCCCGCTGAGTTTCGCTTTCGGTTATCACTATCGTGAAGATGAGATCGAAGACACGCCTGGCGACATCACGCTGGCCAGCAACGCCTGGGGTGCAACCAGCGCCGGCATCACCAAGGGCGACGATCACACCAACGCCGTGTTCGTTGAATTCGATGTACCACTGCTTAGCGATATGCCAGCCGCCCAGGACCTGACCTTCAACGCTTCAGCGCGCTACACGGACGTCGATTCCTTCGGCGACGATACGACGTGGAAGGCCGGATTCAACTGGCAGATCACCGACTCGGTTCGTTTCCGAGCCAACCGGGGCACGTCGTTCAGAACGCCTGCCCTGTTTGAGCTGTTCCTAGCCAACCAGACAAGCTTCGGTTCTACACGAATCGATCCGTGTATCCGCTACGGACAGGAACTCGCCGATGGCAACATCAGCCAGGTAGTCGCTGACAACTGTGCGGCCGATCCGGCCGGGCTTGCGCCGGACTACACGGGCGGCACGATTTCCCCGACGATTATCACGGGTGGTGGTTTCGGCATACTCTCGGCGGAGACGTCAGAAATGACGTCCATTGGCCTGATCTGGCAGCCGAGCTTTGCAGACCTGAGCATCTCGATCGATTACTTCGATATCAAGATCGAAAACGAAGTGGATCAGCTCGGCTCTACAAGAATCGTCTCTGAGTGCTACGAGTCCGACACCGGATTTGCGTTCGGCGGAACCGAGCCGCTGTGTGCCTTGTTCGATCGCTCCCTGCCCAACTCCGGCATCGATAACATCCGCGACAGTTACATCAATATCGCCGAGCAGACGAACCGCGGCATCGACTTCAATATTCGCTACGGCCATGACCTCGGCGAATGGGGCGATTTACAGATTGACCTCGAAGCCAACCGTCAGATCGAAGACGAAAGAGCGCTGTTTGCCGACGACGTCGACGACCTGAACGACCTGCCGGGTGATCCGGTGTGGGTCGGTAACTACACCTTCGCCCTCCAGCGCGGGCCGCTGATCGTGACCTACAACGGTCGCTATGTCGGTGGCGCGTCGGCCGACCGCTTCTTCCCGGACGATCTTGCGACGTTGCAGGGTGAGGAGGTTCGCGTGGTTCGAACCGTGGACAGTGTGCTCTATCATGACCTGTCAGCCTCTTACTACTTCGAAGACACCGGGATCACGGCACTACTTGGCGTCGCCAACCTGCTGGATGAGGAGCCGCCGCAGCTGTCAAATATTGCTCAAGGTGGTCGTCTGGATACCGTCGGTAATTCGGCCTTCTACTCACAGTACGACTGGCGTGGACGTCGCATCTTCTTGAATCTGACCTACGATTTTGAATAAGCTGACAAGCCCGTAAAGCACGAGGTAAGAGATGCCGGCGCGAGCCGGCATCTTTTTATGTGAGTCATGCCGACAGTCATCGCCAAAAACGACAATCTCAATGAGCGTAACCAGGAGTTCGAGCAGCAGCGACTAAGCGAGCCCGTCTTCCTGAACAGCGTTCCCAAGAGCGGCACGCACCTGCTGCGCAACATCATGCGCATGTTCGTTCCCGTTGAGCAGCAGTATCACAAGGCGTTCATCCAGTACCCGCTTCTGCGCGACCATCAGGCGGCCTTTGCGAGGGCAAAGCCTTACCTTAGCTGGGGGCACCTGCTGTTCGCCGACGAGTCCGCGATCGCGCTACGACGTGTCCACCACGTCCTGCTGGTCAGGGATCCTTACAGCTGGGTCCTCGCGCGGGCACGGTTCTTCCTGTCCGACAGTTTCCAGGGATCCATGGACCATTTGAAGGGTGGCAACGTCACGGCCGAAGACATGATGAACATGATGATCTTCGGCATCCCGGATAGAGCACCGTCGCTGTACGAGATCTACACGCACAACGCCACGTCATGGCTAGGTACGCATGCCCGGGTGATCAGGTTCGAAGACCTGCTTGGTCATGTAAAGGCGCTTGATACCGACGCTGCTGAGTCGTTCTTCGCCGATCTGTTTGCGTACCTCGGCATGGGAGAACTGCCGGACAACTGGCGGGAGCGGGTCGTCATCGGTTCTGATCGCGAACAGAGTGGCACGGCGCGAGAGAACCTGGCCGGTCCCGTCGCGGATATTCCCAACGAATTGCCGGAGACACAGAAGCGACTGGTCGAGTACGCTGCGCCCGGGCTTCGAGCCATCCTCGGCTACGAATGATCGAGAGCCCGGACCCGGGCATCGAATTCCTGTGTTGCCAGGCATACAAACGTAGACGCTGTTTTCATTGGGTACCTGAACGTTGGCTGCTTCCTTTTGACCGGATGAGGAGGGATCTTCCAGTGACAAAAGCCTGTATGGCCAGCGCCACACTGTGCGCCATGCTCGGTGCGTGCCAGCCTGATCACTCGGCGACGGATGGCGATACTATGCTGGAGGCTGTCGCGCCTGAGGACCGGATGAGCGCGTTGCCAAAGAAATATCCCGCTACGCTGGCTGGGAGGGCGGTCCTGCCCTACGAATCCCGCCTGAGCATGCCGGCGGACATGCCCGAGGAGATGCGGCTGTCCGGAAAGTTCACCAACCCTGAGAAGCCGCTCATGGAGTCGCCGGGAGAATTCGAGGGTGTTTCCTTCATTTCTGACCCGGCAGCGCCACGTCTGACCGGAATCCGGTTCCCGATCGAAGGGCAGCCGCTGCAGGGCCTTTCGGGGATGACGGCGGCGGGTGATGGCACCTTCATCGCGACGCTCGACAACGGTTTTGGTACCCGGCAGAACTCGAAGGACGCAGCGCTTGCATTCGTTCAGCTCGCGTTCCGCTGGGAAACGAACACGGTAGAGGTCCTGAAGGAGTCGTTTCTGCACGACCCCGACCGCATCCTGCCGCTCGACATCGTGAACGGGGGCACCGAGAAGCGATATCTGACGGGCAGCGACCTGGATCCCGAGTCGATCCAGGTTGTCGGTTCGGACGTGTTCATAGGCGAGGAGTTTGGGCCGTTCCTGCTGCGCGCCGATCTCGACGGCAAGATCACTGGATTCTACGAAGCCCGGCTCGGCGATGACACGATTCGCAGCAAGAGTGACAACCCGCTGCCCGTCCCGGGAGCAACCCGCCAACTGTACAAGTCCAGCAGAGGCTTTGAGGGCATGGGCCTGTCTCATGACGGGCGCTTTCTCTATCCGCTACTCGAAGGGCCGCTGGTTGACCCGACTTCCGCTGAACCCGAATCGCAGGACGGAAAGCCCGTCTTGAGGATTCTGAAGTTCGATGTCGCAAAGCAGCAGTTTGTTAGCGACAGCTACCGCTACCGGCTCGAACAGGCGGGCAACAATATCGGCGGGTTTAACTTCATCAGCGAGAACGAGGCGTTGGTCATCGAACGCGACTGGGGCGAAGGCGACACCAGTCTTGCCTGCGGGGAAGAGATCACGTCGAGCTGTTTCAATGCTCCGGCGACGTTTAAGCGGGTCTACAAGGTGAGCTTCGACGGCGTCGGCCCCGGCGAAGCCGTTCGAAAACTGGGTTACGTTGACCTGATGGCTATCCGCGATGGCGATGAGTCGTTCACGATGCCGTTCATCACCATTGAGAATGTGATCAAGGCGACCGAGAATCACATCATCGTCGCGAACGACAACAACTACGGCTTCTCCGTTGGCAGGACACTCGGTGTCAACGACGATAACGAGGTCGTCCTGCTGGAAGTATCCGACTTCCTGAGGCCTGCTCGCTAGTGCGATCCCCAATCGTCTTGATCCTGATGGTCCTGCTCTGTTCCGGTTGCGACTGGATAGAGTTCGGGCGTGAAGCCAACCGGATGCGCCAGATGGCCGATTCAACACAGCAGGACACGACGACTACAAACGTTGTCGCTTTCCAGGACGCGAGCGGCAGGCCAGCCGCCTTGCTATCCGCGTTCTTCGGGCTTGATGACGCCTTGCCGCGTGTCGCCAACAGAGGATTCTGTCGCGAGGCTTCCGGGAAAGATGGCATGCCGGTGATCTTCTCTCATGAAATCGATGCAGAGACTATGCAGGCCGGGGACTTCCGAGTCGTCGCTGAGTCAGGAGCCGTTGGTGAGATTACCTGCGTTACTCCGGCACCCGCCGATGACCTCGGCGAAACCCGGACTATTCTGATGATTGGTCAATTCGGGAGTGCCAAGGATCAACCCGCAAGCGTGGAAATCGTTGGCAATCTCCTGTCAAAGGACGGGCAGCTGAATTTCCGCGGCACCCGGACAACAGTCACACGGCTCGAGGAGGGGCCAAGCATGGTGTGGGCGGAGGTCGTTCCTGAAACACAGTGGGAACTCGGCAAGCCTGCAACCTCGTTTCCCGGTGGCGGCGGCAACGGGTGTCCAGTGGGTACTGAGCAGGTCGTTCGGGTGACGTGGGCTGGCGGTGTCACCAAGCCGGGTGGTGATGAAGTCGATGATGTCGAGCGTGCAGCGTACCGTGTGACGATGTCACTCGGCGGCGGCAAGGAGTCAGAACTGGCGCCCTTTGCCATTGCTGATCTCGGCGACGGAGACAACAACCATGAGCTTTGCCTCGATCGCGCCGGGGTGCCGCTTAGTGTCGAGTTTCCCGAGGGACTCGTCACGGATCCGCGAGAGGACCTGAATCCGTATACCAAGATCGATCTTGCTGTCCGACAACCCGAGTCCGGGAGCGACGTCACCGAGTAGGTTGAGTCTCTCTCCCTACACCCCAAAACCTGCAATTCTCGACTGTGTCGCATCAATTTTCTCCGGTTTCCGGGATGATTAGGCGTTCGAAACAGTATTTAAAAGCGTTAATTATGCGTAACATACGTCCGATTTCTCGAAACGGATTCGTCGTCTTGCCCAGTCTTTTCGCCATTGCCGTCGCAGCGGGCCTCGCTGTCGCTCCGGTCTCCGGCCCGGTATTGGCCGCAGACGCACGCGATCCAGTGAGAGAACCGGTGGTACCTGCCGATCAGTCGGACGAAAGTACCAGCGAGGCGCCAACGCCCGACGAGAACAGTCTGGATGACTCCCTGCCTGTCGCTGCCGGCGCTGACGCCGCTGCGTCGGATCTTCCGGAGGTACCTGCGACCGGTCCACGCGAGGACGCTCCCCCGGTTGCCGAGAATGTCGATCTGTCGGAACCCGTGAATCCGGCTGAAGAGCCGGCCGCCGAAACGGTACTGGAAAGCGATGAAGCACTTCAGCCGGACCCGGCGCCGACCGATCCACTGGCCGACGCTGTAGCTGAAGGACTGGTCAATCAACCGATGGTGCTACTGAATACGACCGTGCAGGTTGCTACCGCGGCGCGGCTTTCGTGGTCACCGGCGCAGAGCTTCGAGGGCATTGCGGCACCGACGCCCGTACTGGTCGTCAACGGTGCGAAGCCCGGTCCGACCGTGTGCCTGACGGCAGCCGTGCACGGCGACGAACTGAACGGGATCGAGATCGTTCGCCGCGTACTGTACGACCTGGATCCGGAGCGGCTGTCCGGCGCCGTGATCGGAGTGCCTATCGTGAACCTGCAGGGTTTTCGCAGAGGATCACGCTACCTTCCCGATCGTCGCGACCTGAACCGTTTCTTCCCGGGCAATCCAAGAGGCAGCTCGGCAAGCCGCATCGCACACTCGTTCTTTAATGAGGTCATCACACACTGCGATGTGCTCGTCGACCTGCACACTGGCTCATTTCATCGCACCAACCTGCCGCAGTTACGCGCGGACCTGAGAAACCCGCAAGTCGCGAACATGACGAACAAGTTCGGTTCCACGGTCGTTCTGCACAGCACCGCCTCCAGCGGAACGCTGCGTCGCGCCGCGACCGATGCCGGCATACCGGCGGTGACGCTTGAGGCCGGCGAACCGTTACGTGTACAGGATGATGCCGTCGACCACGGCACGCGCGGCATCATGACGTTGCTGCGGGAGCTCGATATGGTTGGAAGGATGACGTTCTGGGGCAATCGTGAGCCGGTTTATTACCGGTCGACGTGGATTCGCGCCGACCAGGGCGGTGTCCTGATGAGCGAGGTACAACTCGGCCAGCGCGTCAAGCGCGGTGACACTCTCGGTACCGTGACAGACCCGATCACCAACGTGCAGTCCGATCTCGTCGCGAACTACGACGGCCGTGTTCTCGGAAAGGCACTTAACCAATTCGTCATGCCGGGCTTTGCGGCATTCCGCCTCGGCATCGAGGAATCCGACCATCCGATCATCATCACGCCTGGCGACGACAGTGAGCCAGAGGTCGACGAGTTTGCCGAGGAAGAGGAAGGTTCATCCTACACTCAGGATGCGGCTCCTCAATCAGTCGACGACCGCGATCATCACGAGGACTAGTAGCAGCTACGTCGCCGAAGAGGCCGCCTTGATGCTACCCAGAATCTGATCGGCGATCACAGCCGCATCCATCGACTTCCTGAGCGTCGCCAAAACGGCTTTGCTGTCTGCGTCGACCAGCAGCATGAACCCGGTTCCACTGCCGTAATCCGCGTAAACCTCTTCAAGCCCGAGCGAACTTGCGAGCAGGCCTGCCTGGTAGCGCGTCGTCTCATCCGTCAAATCTAAACGAACAAACACGACGGGCTGCCTGTCGAGGTCTGCCTCGCTCCGAGCCTTTGTGACTTCCGGATCGAGAATCTTGCAGCTGCCGCACCAGTCGGCATAGAACAGAACCGCAAGCACCTCGGGTTTATCTGCCTCTTTGGAAATGGCGGCTATTGGCAGGGCGGTGAGGATCAGCGCGGTCGCTATAACTCGAAACATGGGAACACCTTAATCGTTACAGACATCCTAGGGACCCGGCGCTGGCCGGTTTTATTTCGTCGCCGATGAAAATCACGGGTCGAACCGGCTTGCAGCGAGACTTTGGATCTGACTCGCTTGATTTGAACTACTTGCTCTGGCTCCCTGCAAAAAGTGCAAAAAGGGGTCGAACCGATTTTCGCAAGTCGCCCAGATATCTAAACAGCGTGTAAAAAGGGGTCGAACTGCTTTTCCGTGAGCCCTTCGATATGAATCGGTCGATTTAAGAGAGCAGAAAAGCGGTTCGACCCCTTTCTTCAATTCAAGAGAGCAGAAAAGCGGTTCGACCCCTTTCTTCAACCATTCAAGAGAGCAGAAAAAGCGGTTCGACCCCTTTTTTCTGGGCCCCTCGACGCAAATCGCTCGATTTGACCCATCGTCTGCCGCTTCCCTAGTGATGCTGGCTTGACAGCCGTACGATAATAGGTAACTATTTAGTTACATGTTATCTGACACCCACACGGATGCTGTATTCCAGGCGCTGGCCCACGAAAGCCGAAGACGCATGCTCGATGTCGTCAAGGCGTCGCCGGGGATCGGTGTCGGCGTACTGGCCGGCGAATTCGACGTCAGTCGTATCGCCGTCATGAAGCACCTTCGCGTGCTCGAAGACGCCGGACTGATCACGTCGGAGAAGGACGGCCGCACGCGTCGCCTGTACTTCAACGCGGTCCCGATCCAGATGATTCACGATCGCTGGACGACCGAGTACAGCGCGTACTGGAGCAGCTCGCTGACGCAGCTGAAGTACGCGGCCGAAGCCAGGGCCAACCAAGACAATAAAAAGAGAGACAAGTCATGAACGATGCAAAGCACGCCGACAAAGCCATCTACAAGGTCGTCATCCACGCGCCGATCGATACCGTCTGGTCAGAGCTGATCAACACAACGTCGCCGCGACCGTTCTTCTGGAACTCCAGCTGGGATACGCAGGCGATCGCCGAGGGCAACACCTACCGTATGCTGTCGGCGGACCGGCGCACCGTCGGCGTCGTGGGCAGGATTGTCGAGATCGATCCGCCGCGCCGACTCGTCACGACCTTCCAGTTGACCAATCACGATGACCCGCCGTCTCGTGTGACCTATGAACTCGACGAAGTCGAGGGCGGCACGGAGCTGCGCCTGATCACCGAGCAGGTGCTCGCCGGTTCGAAGAGCGAGACGTCGATGGCCGGCGGCTCGAAGTTCATCGTCGAGAACTTCAAGGCCTATGTCGAGACTGGGAAAGTGACGTTCGGCGCACGAATGATGCTCGGTATGATGAGCCTGATGGGCGCGTTTTCACCAAAGTCCATGCGCGTCGAGAAATGGCCGCACAGCAGCATCCAGTAAACCCGGGGGAGACAGACAATGGCGAAATCACCGGAAGCGATGGCCGAAACGATGATCGCGAATATGAAAGAGAAGACCGGCAAGACACTGCCGCAGTGGCTCGCGATCGTGAAGAAATCCAAGCTCGACAAGCACGGCCTGATCGTCAAACACCTGAAGGCCGATCACGGCATGACACACGGCTTTGCGAATCTTGTCGCACACAAGGCGCTGAAGAGCGACGCCGGTAGTGCAGACACCGACCTCGTCGCCGCGCAGTACAGTGGCCCGAAAGCCGACCTGAAGCCGATCTACGATGCGATCATCAAGGCTGCTGAAGCCTGTGGCGACATCGAGATCGCACCGAAGAAGTCCTACGTCAGCCTGCGCCGCTCAAAACAGTTCGCGATCGTGCAGCCGTCGACCAAGACTCGGGTTGACCTTGGTCTGAACGTCAAAGGCGAGTCTCCGACCGAGCGGCTCGAAGCCTCCGGCAGCTTCAATGCGATGGTAAGCCATCGTGTGCGCCTCGAGAAGCCGAGCGACGTCGACAAGGCGGTAAAAGACTGGATCAAGAAGGCGTGGCAAGACGCATGACGGCGATGCCTTAAACCGTTACCTCTCCGACTGTCGGCTGAGCTCGTCGAGGATCTGGTTGGACTGGCTGATAAACGCGATGAGGCTGG
>JASJBE010000156.1 GCA_030066655.1 Woeseiaceae bacterium
CCCGAACCTGAATGCGTACCTCGGGCGCTGGGAACAGGACGACGGTGTACGCCGCGCGATGATTGAGCAGGGACTGGTCAAAGCGTGAGGCATAGAATTTCACCCCGTCGCTGTCCTATTCTGCGGTCGGTTGACACGGGCAGATCGTCGAGAATCCTTTTCACGGAGAACTTCAGACCATGATTTCCTTCACGCTGAACGGCAAAAAGATCGAAACCGACGCCGATCCGGACACAATGCTGCTTATCTTCATTCGTGAAGAACTGGGTCTGACCGGCACCAAGTACGGCTGTGGTGCCGCTATGTGCGGCGCCTGCATGATCCACATGCAGGGCGCGCCGATGTTCTCCTGCCAGATGACGCTTGCCCGGGCTGCCGGGATGGACATCAAGACGATCGAGGGCTTAAGCGAGAACGACGATCACCCGCTGCAAAAAGCCTGGATCGAAGAACAGGTTCCCCAGTGCGGGTACTGCCAGTCCGGCCAGATCATGCGCGCAGCCGCATTGCTCGAAATGAATCCGTCGCCTTCTGAAGAGGAGATCCGCAACTGGATGAGCTCGAACCTCTGCCGTTGCGGCACCTACAACCGAATCGTCAAGGCGGTCGAGCGCGCTGCTTCGGAGATGTCGTCATGAGCGCCTCCGTCAACGTTTCGCGACGGGTTTTTCTCAAGTCGGGGGCAGCGGTAGCGGTCGCGCTGTCTGCGGGCGGCATTCGCCTCGAAGCTTATGCCAGGGAGAACGCCCGGGAGGTCTTTGCCGGTTGGGTAGAGGTCAAGCCGGACAACACTGTCCACATCCTGTTTCCTTCGACGGAAATGGGGCAAGGCAGTGAAACAGGCTTGCCACAGATACTGGCCGATGAGCTGGATGCAGACTGGGACCAGGTCTCGATTCACCAACTGAACAAAGATGATCGCCGTTTCGGCAATCCGGCGTTCGGCAAAATTCTCTACACGGCCGGCAGCTCCGCCGTCTACGGGTACTTTGACGTACTGCGCCAGGCCGGTGGCACGTTGCGTGACATGATCAAGACGCGGGCCGCGGATAAATGGGGTGTGGAAGCCAACACGGTGGAAACCGGTAAGAACCGGGTTACGCATGCAGCCTCTGGTCGCAGCATGACCTACGGCGAGGTAGTCGCATTTCCGGACTTCGCAGAGACAACGCTCTCGTCTCCGGTCACGCTAAAGACGCACGAACAGTTCACGCTGATCGGAAAGAGCGTTCCTCGTCGGGACATCCCGGCGAAATCGACCGGTAAGGCGCAATATGCGATCGATGTTCGCGTTCCGGACATGCTGTATGCGACGGTGCTTCGCAGCCCGGTTGAAGGTGAGACGATCGCGTCTCTCGATGACGAAAAGGCACTGGCTACAAAAGACGTCGTCGACGTAGTGACATTGCCTGATGGCGTTGCCGTCGTCGCAAAGACCCTGCACGCGTCCTTTGCCGGGCGAGCTGCGCTCGACGTCAGCTGGACAGAGACATCGCCGTTCAGACAGTACAACAGCGCCGACACGTTGGCGGCCTACAGCAAAGTCGCTGAAGGCGACGCGGAAGGAGCACCCTGGCGTGCCGAGGGTGACGTGAAGACGGCGCTGGACAGCGCCAGCAAGTCTTTCGACGCTGTATACACGTCGGACTACGCCTACCACGCGCAGATCGAACCCATGGCGGCAGTTGCAAGCGTTGACGCCGACGGCAAGGGCGCGGAGATCTGGGTAGGCACCCAAACCCAGAGCTGGACCACTCGAACGGCAACAGAGGTCCTTGATACGACACCCGATCGCATCCGGCTGAACATGATGACCATGGGCGGCGGCTTCGGTCGCAGAACCGAGTTGATGCAGAACTACCTGCGCGACGCCCTGCTGTGCTCCAGGGCTACGAATCAGCCCGTTAAAGCTGTCTGGTCGCGGGAAGATGACCTCAAGTTCGGGGCGTTCCGCCCCGCAGCAGCGCAATACCTGAAAGCCGGCATCAACGAGGACGGAGTTCTGACTTCCCTGCATCACCGGGTGGCGACTCCATCGGTGATCGAGTACTTCAACCCGATCCGTTGGGCGCAGGTCGACCCCAACGACGTTATCGCGATGCGCGGCGCGGAGAGTAAGTTCTACAACATCCCCGACTTCCTCGCGGAGCACGTCAAGACTGAAAGGCATGCACGCATCCTGCCCTGGCGTGGTATCGGCGCCGCCTACACCAGTTTCGCCGCAGAGGCGTTCCTAGACGAAGTGGCGACCGAGGCCGGAGTTGATCCTCTCGATTTCAGGCGATCGATCATGGCGGGCAACCCTCGCGGCACGGCACTGATCGACCGCGTCGAAGAAATGGCGGCAGCCGTTCCGCTCGCCGAAGGTCGAGGTCGCGGATTCGCATTCGCCGGCTACGGCGATACGCAAGCCGCCGGCATCGCCGAGATTTCAGTCGATGAAAGCGCCGGCACCATCCGGGTTCATCACGTCTGGATTGCCGTTGACGCCGGACAGATCATCTCTCCCGACAATGCGCTTAACCAGATTGAGGGCGGCGTGCTGTGGGGCGTCAGTAGTGCGCTGTTCGAACGCGTGACGATCACCAACGGCCAGGTCGACCAGCAAAACTTTTTCAACTACACGATTCTGCGCAACAACCAGTCGCCCAAGATCGACGTCTATCTCGACCAAAACAATGAGAAGCCGAAACAGGTCGGTGAAGCGGGTAACCCGCTGGTACCACCGGCCATCGCCAACGCGTTTTTCGCGCTGACCGGTCGTCGTATTCGACATCAGCCGCTCACGCCAGACCGGGTTCGCGAGGCGCTGGCTTAAGCAGCTGACGCTGCTTAGGCGTCGATGGGTTCAAGTGGGTCTTGCCGAAGCTCGTACGTACCGTGCGGGGTTCCAGTGCACGCAAGGAGTACGATTGCTGCTGCGGCAAGACCCATGATTGGAACTTTCCGTCGGGAAGCGCCGCTGTCGCAGTTCAGCGACCTGGCTGCCCTTCACACCTAGATCGCGCCGAGGGCCTTGTAGACCGCGACGAGGTCAAGACTGGATTGGGTTTGCTGAACGACCAACGCGCCCTCCGCTTCCAGTCTCCTGCGCTCCGCATCCAGCACGGAAAGAAAATCCCGCAAGCCCGAGGCATAGAGCCTGCTCGCGATCTCCGCGGCCTTTTTGGACGCCTGTGATGCGCGTTCCGAATGCAATGTGCTCTCGATACTGTTCCGGTAGCGATTCAATGAACCTTCCGATTCCTCGATCGCGCGCAGCACGACGGCCCGGTAGTTGCGTTCGGCCGCCTCGAGTCGTGCCTTCGCCGCATCACTGCGGGCGCCCAGTTCGCCGCCATTGAACAACGGCTGTGTCAACAGGCCTGCCAGCGTCCATGCGTCGGTCGGCGCACTGCCAAGACCGCTTCCGGTCTGGGCCTGCCATCCGTAGCTTGCGTTCAGGACGAATCGGGGAAAGAAGCTTGCGGTCGCGACACGAACATCGGCGGTCGCAGCGATCATTGTTTGCTCCGCCGCGCGGACGTCCGGGCGGCGTCGAAGCACGTCGCCTCGCAGGCCCGGTTCGAGCGGCAATGACGAGCTGGGTATCGGGCGCGGCGTCGAGAAGTCCTCGTTGACAGCCGAAGGATCGGTGTCCGTCAGGGTCGCAAGCCGCAGTGTGACCGCACGCACGCCAGCCTCGAGGCCGGGCAGCAAGGCACGCGTGGATTCCAGCTGTGCGTTCGCGTTCAGAACATCCAGCTCCGGCGACAGTCCGCTGCGCTGGCGTGAGCTTACGAGTTCCAGCGTTTTTGACTGCAGCGCCTCGTTGTCCTGAGTGATCTGCAGTCGACGCTGGAATCCACGCAGCTCGACGACAGACCGAACGACTTCCGCAGCCACAAGCAGTCGCACGTCTTCGAGTCGGAGTTCGCTGCCTCGCTCGTTTGCCTTTGAGGAAGACAGCCGGCTTCGGTTGCCCCCGAACACGTCCAGTTCCCAGCTGGCATCGAAGCCCGCCTCGTACAGTTCATCCTCGAGGCGCACCTGGCCGCCACCCGCCGACACATTGGGTGACTCTTCCGACAGCCGGAATCCAGACACGCCTGCGCGAGCGTCGACTCGGGGAAGAAGCACGGACCCCGACTGGCGCCGCAGTGCGCGGGTCTCGGCCAGCCGGGCCTCGGCAATCCCGATATCCGTATTGCTGTCGAATGCCTTCGAGACGTAGGCTGCGACCAGCGGATCATCGAAGTACGCCCACCAGTCCGACGGGACCTCCGTTTTCGTTGCCTCGACCTCTTCCAGCCACGAATCGCTGACCCCCAACGCCGGGGCTGAGTCCTGCGGACCCACCGCGCAGCCACTTAAGAAGACGATGAGACTCGCCGGAACCGCAGCACGCCAGTTGGCGAGTATTGGGCTGCGTAGAGCGGTCATCAACTTGAACACCGCGGGCGTGAACAGCAGGGACAACGTCACGGAGAAGCCGACCCCGCCTGCAATAACGACAGCCAGCGGGGGCCAGAACTCGCCGCTCGACAACACGAGCAGCGGCAGGAAGCCACCGATCGTCGTGGCCGTCGTAGCGAGCACATGGCGGGCCTGGCGCATGGTCACCGAGACGATGGCCGACGTATCGCCACTGCTGGCACGCTCATCGGCACGTAACGCCGCAAGCACGACGATAGCGCCGTTAATCGCGACGCCGATCAAACCGGCGGTGCCGATCAGGGGATTGAAGCCCAGGTTGTAACCCGACAGCCAGAGCGCCAGCATGCCGAGACCGGCCGACAGGCCGGCAACCGAGCCGATGAGCACAGCGGCGCCCGCGCTGCGGAACGACAGGATCAATGTCGTGACCATCAACATCAGCAGTACGGGCAGGAAGGTTCCGAGCAGGCCCACGGCGTCTTGCTGTGCATCGCTGTCGCCTTCGAGCTGCAGGGAATAACCCGGCGGCAGCACGAATCCTGACTCGTCCAGTTTGGCGAGCACGAGATTCGCGGCTTCGATCGGTAGCACGCCCGGCCTGACCCACGCATTGATCACGTTGACGCGCACACCGTTTCTCCGCGTGATACTCGCGTTCTCCGGTGACAGCTGCATGACGCCGAGTGCGCTCGCAGGTACCCACTCACCGGTGCTATTGACGGTCAGCGGCATCGACGCGATGTCCGTCAGCGAACTTCGGACACTATCGTCGTAACGAATCCGCACCGGCAGGCTCTCGAGGTCCTCCCTGAGAGTGCCACCCGCGAAACCCTCGAGGTCACCCTGGAGCTGCGTTGCAATAGAATCCATTGTCAGGCCCGCGCGATTGACCTCTGCCTGGTCCGCTTCGAAGATCAGCTTGGCGCGCGATG
>JASJBE010000157.1 GCA_030066655.1 Woeseiaceae bacterium
ACGGTCTCCTCGTCGTCCATCGCCATGCGGCCGAAGGTCTCGCGGATGTCGTACGCGGCGAGCTGCGGGTCCGGATTGCCGTTCGGGCCTTCCGGATTCACGTAGATCAGGCCCATCTGCACGGCTGCCAGCGGCTTGGCCAGTTTGCGGTCGCCGCTGTAGCGCTCATCGGCGCCGAACTGGGTCTCGGGACCCCAGTAGACGAGATCCGCTTCCCAGTCGTCCTGGCGTCCGCCGGCGAAACCGTAGGTGTCGAAGCCCATGTTCTCGAGCGAAACGTTGCCGGTCAGAACCATCAGGTCCGCCCAGGATACCGAGCGGCCGTACTTCTGCTTGATGGGCCACAGCAGACGCCGGGCCTTGTCGAGATTCGCGTTGTCCGGCCAGCTGTTCAGCGGCTCGAAACGCAGCTGGCCGCCAGCGGCGCCGCCGCGACCGTCAGCGACGCGATACGTGCCGGCGCTGTGCCAGGCCATGCGGATGAAGAACGGGCCATAGTTGCCCCAGTCGGCGGGCCACCACTCCTGGGAATCGGTCAGGACCGCGTCGATGTCTTTTTTCAGCGCGTCGATATCGACCTGTGAAAAGGCCTCCGCGTAGTCGAAGTCGGCGCCCATCGGGTTGGATTCAATGCCGTGATCGCGCAGCGGCTTGAGGTTCAGGCTATCGGGCCACCAGAACTGGTTGGATTTGGCCTCGCCCTGAGCCTGGGCGGCGCCGGGCAACACGGTCAGCGTCGCCGCAATCGCCACAGCGGCGATCGTTGAGAGAGTTCTGCTTCGCATTTTGATACCCCCGTTTAAGGTGAATGCGCATTCAATATATTCGCTTAATACTATTTAATCGACTCAATAAATCGATCATATTATGCGACTGAATCGAATCGCCTTTTGCGCAGGCCACGGTGGCTGGGAACGGGATGCAAACGCCCGGGTTTTCCCTCGAACGCCGACAGCGTTCGGCACGGGTCCGAACTATTTTGAAACGTCGGGCAGCCGATACTCCACGACCTGACCAGCAACCGGGCATCGGAACCGGAGCAAACAGGCGGTGAGCTGCAGGTCGACGTCGTCTTTCTCGCCGGCTCCGTAAAGACGATCCCCGCGGATCGGGAACCCCAGCGATGCCAGGTGCCGCCTGACCTGGTGCTTGCGGCCGGTCTCGATGGAAACGTCGACGAGGCTCGAATCGTCGGCAACCCGAATGCACCGAAACTCGCTAACAGCCGCCTTGCCGTCAATGGGCTCGTCTACCCGCACCGGCGTTAGGGCCTCCGAAAAATCGCCGGCCACCCAGGCCCGATAGCGCTTCTCAACGCGGCGCTGCCGGAAGAGACCGGACAGTTCTGACGCGGTTTTCTTCGTGTGCGCGACGAGGATCAGTCCACTCGCAGCACGATCGAGTCGATGCACGGTGAATGACGGACGCTCGGGATCGAGATGCTGCTCTGCCCAGCGCCCGACTGTGCAGTGATCGCCCCACTTCGAGCCCTGCGAGCGCAATCCGTAAGGCTTGTTCCAGACAGAGTAGTCGCCGGCGTCGGCCACCAGGGTCGGCGGACTCGGCACTTCGTCTAGAACCTTCGGGTTGTAGTACAGGTGCAGCTCGTCGCCGGCCTTCAGCGACCGTTTGGCCCGGCGCAGGCGCTGAGTCTGGCGGCCTCGCGTGATCCAGGCGGCGCCCTTGGCCATCGCCGTCTTGATACGCCCACGAGACAGGCCGCTCGCCTGTTGCAGCAGCGAAACGGCATCGCCACCCGCGGACGCGACGCTTACGTGAAACTCCTGGCGATTATCGGGCACGCTCGTCTCGAGGGCAGCGAGTCGCAGCCGCGCCCGCTCACCGCCCGCCTAATCGATATCGTCGGTCGAGTACTGCCCGGTGAGCCGTCGCCAGACATGTGACCAGCTCAGTCCAATCGCCAGCAGGAAGGACAGGACCACCAGCACAACCCAGGTCAGGTCGGAACGGGAGTCGATGTTGAGCCAGCCAAGATCGACCAGCAACCAGACGATACCGGCGAACAATGCGCTGCCGAGAATAAGCCCCAGCGCCCCCATCGATCGTGACGTTGCCGTCAGCAATATGATCCAGCCGATGACAAGTACGATGCCAACGACGAAATGCGCCGGCCCCAACGTGCCGTCGGCCATCGAGTCGCGGATCCAGTGAAAGAATGACCAACCCGTGGGGTTATAGGTCGCGAAAATCATCGTCGCCGTTCCCAGCAGTCGTAACAGGAAGCTGGACACGCTGAAATCGCGCGCGCCGATCCGGTTACCTGAAGACGTGTCCTTGGCCATCTGGGTGATCCCCTCGCAACGCCGATCCGAAACTGACCAGCTATCGAATGCCGGCCTGCATTCTACTGCCGAGCCAGCCCGCGGTCGACTGGTGGCGCGATAGCCCAGGTACCGGATCTCGATACACGGCGATGTGGCACGTCCCGCAGGCGCGGCGGCAACTCAGGGCAGCACGAACCGCATCGGCACCTGCTGTGCGAATCGCCAGTTGCCGTAGATGAGTCGATACAGCAGCCACGGGAAGAACACGGCGGAACCGCCCATCAGTACGAAGGTCGCCGCAATAGCGATCGGCGAATCGGTGTTCACGCCGCTCAAACCGACAAACAGAAAGATGACAGCGGCAACGATCAGTACGAGGATCATAATGCAGGTCGCGAGCTGCCACTTCACGTGTGTACGCAGCTCGAAATGCGTGATTCGGCGGCGCAGTACGAGCAGGTAGATCAACGACGCAAGAAACATCGGCGGCAACACCAGCATGGACCACTGCAGCAAATAGCTGTAGCGCACCAACTCTTCCTGCCGCTCTGTCTCCTTGCTCTGCGTCATAACGAGGCCTGTTTGGACCGTTTGCCAGAAGCAGTTTAGTCGGCACGGCCTGCCTTTGTCCGTGCGTAGGTCTCAGCTACGCGATCGCAGAACGGGGTTTCGCTCCGATGTCGCACGAACAATGCGGCCGAGCAGAATTGTCGGCGAGATTGTCCGGTGGCGCTCCGGTGATCGACTCTAAACTGCGCCGATTTCGCTCAGGGCCGCATGCAGCTGCTGCCAGCGCTGTTCGGCCGTGCCCGTGTAGCCGACCGACATCCTGACGAGGCCGCTGCCGATGCCAGCCGTTGACAGGTCCTCGTCGGACATCTCACTGGACGTACTCGTGCTCGGACAGGACATCAGCGTATCGAAGTAGCCGAGGCTGACGGCCATGTAACCAAAGCGATGCTCATTCTGCAGCCTGTCCATCAGCGCGTTCGCTTTCTCTTCCGAGCCGAGGTCCAGCGTCAGGATGCCGCCGAAGCCGTAGTCTTCACATCTCTGCCGATCGAGCAGTTCGTGATCCGGATGGTGAGCAAGGCCCGGATAGGCGACTTTCACGCCGGCCTCGTCCAGCTTCGTCGCGAAGTACTGCGCGCGCTCGGCGTGCTCCCGGACGCGAAGCGCCAGGTGCGGGATCCTCAGCGATATCTTGGACGCCACGGAAGGATCCATCGTCGGACCGAGGATCATCAGCGGTCCGAGGTGAAGATCCATCAGCCCCTGGATGAACTCGGTGCTGCCGCAGACGGCGCCGGCGATGATGTCCGACGCGCCATTGATGAACTTGGTCATGCTGTGCACGACGACGTCCGCGCCCAGCGCCGCCGGGCTGATCAGCAGGGGGCTGAACGTGTTGTCCACGACCAGCACTGCTCCGGCGCTGTGCGCGATGTCGGCCAGCGCAGGAATATCGGCGACGCGCAACGTCGGGTTGGCGATGCTCTCTGCGTAGACGACGCTTGTCTTGTCCGTCACCGCTGCCCGGACGGCATCGAGATCGGAGATGTCGACAAACGTCGTCGTGATGTTCGCCTTGGCAGGCAGGAAATCGTGCAGCAGCGCGTAGGTGCCGCCGTATACGGTATTGGACGCGACAATGTGATCACCGCTCTCGCAGAGCTCGAGGATGGATGCGGAAATCGCGGCCATACCGCTGGCCGCACAGTAAGCCGCCTCGGTGCCCTCGAGCGCGGCCAGCTGTTGCCCAAGATGATAGACGGTCGGGTTGAAGTGCCTGCCGTACAGGTAGCAGCCCTCCGGCGCCGACTTTCGACCGGCGAAGAGTTCGGGCATCGTACCCGGCTTCATGACGGTAAACGTCGTGCTTGCCTCAATCGACATGTTGACGCCGCCGTGTTCGCCAAACTCGTGGCGCAGCCTGGCCAGGCGCTCGATGGGATCTGATGCTGTCACGGGATGACCTCCGGAAATCGAGTGCGACGATTTCGAAAACTCAAACGTTTGATTTCAACCGTAACGATAACCACGCGCCGCACATTCTCCTAGTTGCGGAAACTACTGCGATCGAGGCTGGAATGTCGGAAAAACAACGGTTTGCGCTTGGGCACAGGCTGTCGCTGCCGGGTTGAAACCCTGCGGCGGGACGTAGCCTCGCGCGACGGAGAATGCCGCTATGAGGCTGCCTCGACAGCCTCGCTGGCCTCGAGCCAGGACCATTCCAGCGCCTCGATGGACGCCTTCGCGTCGGCCTGCTCCCGGATCAGCTGCTTGAGTTCATCCTTGCGCCCCTGATCAGCGTACAACGATTCGTCCGCCAGCTGCTCCTCAAACCCGGCCAGCGCGTCTCTCGCCTCGGCAAGCGCCGCCTCAACCTGTTTGACCCTGTCCTGCAGCGGCTTTAAGCGTTTGCGCCGCTCCGCCTGCTCCTGGCGGAGCTGCTTTTTATTGACGTTCCTGGCGGTTGGCTCCTGCCATTTTGACTGGACTTCAGCGGCCTTCTCTTCCTGCTCGCGCAGCCATGCCGGGTAGTCGTCGAGACTGCGATTGAATCGATCGACCATGCCGTCATGCACGATCAGCAAGTCGTCGCAGGCGCTGCGCAACAGGTGCCGATCATGAGAGATGACGACCAGCGCGCCCGTGTATTCGATCAGCGCGATACTCAGCGCCTGGCGCATCTCGAGGTCGAGGTGATTGGTCGGCTCATCGAGCAGTAGCAGGTTCGGGCCCTGCCGAATCATGAGCGCGAGCACGAGGCGCGCCTTTTCACCACCGGAGAACGGCGCGACCGGCTCGAAGATCCGGTCTCCGCCGAACGCGAATCGGCCGAGGTAGTTGCGGTGGTCCTGCTCGCGATCGTCGTGGGCGATGGCCCGGAGGTGATCGATCGGGCTCTGCTCCAAGTTCAACAGGTCGACCTGGTGCTGGGCGAAATAGCCGATCTTCGTGTCCTTGCTGACGGTCCGCTCGCCGCTCAGCAACGTACTGCCGGTCGACAGCGCCTTGACCAGCGTCGACTTACCGGCCCCGTTGACACCGAGCAGGCCGACACGATCGCCTGCCGACAGGTGCAGGTCGATGTTGTCGAGGACGACCGTGTCGCCGTAGCCGACCGACGCATCGCTGAGTCCGAGCAGGTGCTGCGGCTGTTTGTCGGGCACGACAAAGCTGAAG
>JASJBE010000049.1 GCA_030066655.1 Woeseiaceae bacterium
CGCGAGAACGGCGTGACAATCGTCCTGACGACGCACTACATCGAAGAGGCCGAGCAGATGGCCGATCGCGTCGGTGTCATCAACAACGGCGAGATCATCGTTGTCGAGGAGAAGGCGCGCCTGATGCAGGAGCTCGGTCGCAAGCAATTGTTCATTCAGCTACAGCAGCCGCTCGATGCCCTGCCGGACCCGTTGCAGGACCTGCCGGTCGAACTGCTGCACGACGGCCACGAACTCTGCTACACCTACGACACGCGCAGCGAGAGTACGGGCATCACGGCTTTACTCAAAACGTTGCAGGATGCCGGCATCCACTTCAACGACCTGCATACGTCGCAGAGTTCACTCGAGGATATCTTCGTCGATCTTGTGAGGCGCACTGAATGAACGTCAATGGTATCAAGGCAATCTACAACTACGAGATGGCCAGGATGCGACGCACGCTGGTGCAGAGCATCGTCTCGCCGGTCCTGTCGACGTCGCTGTACTTCATCGTGTTCGGCGCCGCCATTGGTTCGCGCATCAGCGAGATTGACGGCATCGCCTACGGCGCGTTCATCGTACCCGGCCTGATGATGCTTGCGATCCTGACGGAGAGCCTGTCGAACGCGTCTTTTGGCATCTACTTCCCGCGTTTCACCGGCACGATCTTCGAGGTCCTGTCGGCGCCGGTGTCTTGGGTCGAGGTCCTGCTGGGCTACGTCGGCGCCGCGGCGACGAAGTCCATCATCATCGGCCTGATCATTCTGCTGACCGCCAACCTGTTCGTCGATATCCGCATCGCGCACCCGCTGGTCATGTTGCTGTTTCTCGTTATGACGTCGGTGTCGTTCAGCCTGTTCGGTTTCATCCTCGGCGTGTGGGCCGACGGCTGGGAGAAGCTGACGATCGTGCCGATCCTGGTCATCACGCCGCTGACCTTCCTCGGCGGCACGTTCTATTCGATCAGCATGTTGCCGCCTGTCTGGCAGACGCTAAGCCTGTTCAACCCGGTCGTGTACCTGATCAGCGGCTTTCGCTGGAGCTTCTACGAGAACGCCGACGTATCTGTCGGCGTCAGCCTCGCGATTACCAGCGGTTTCCTGCTGGCCTGCCTGCTGACCGTGCGCTGGATCTTCAAGACGGGATATCGCCTACGAAACTAGGATTGCGGCTGCACGCACTAGCTGGCAATCTACGCAGCCCTTCCGACAAGCGAGTGATGTGATGCGCTGGCTTATGCGCTCAAAGATCCACAATGCCACGGTGACCGAGGCGGATCTCGACTACGTAGGCTCAATTTCGATCGACGAGGACCTGATCGAGCGTGCCGGCCTGTGGCCCGGCGAAAAAGTGCTCGTTGTGAGCAACACGTCGGGAGCCCGCCTGGAGACCTACATCATTCCCGGGGAGCGCGGATCCGGCACGATAGGAATGAACGGGGCCGCCGCCCACCTGATCAAGGTTGGAGAACAAATCATTATCATTGGCTTTGAGTTATCCAGCGATCCAGTCACTTCGACTGTGATTCTCGTCGACGAAGATAACGCGTTTGTCAGAAAGCTGGCGGAGAAAGCCAGCAGCACGGTAGACCACTGCTAAGGCTGCCGACAATCGCAAAAAAAAGGGCGGTGACATGGCCACCGCCCTTGCTTTCCCTGCAACGGCAGTAGTCCGCTAGCCGGAACGCGTTGCAATCGACGGCGCGATCCGTGTTGCGCGGCGCGCAGGCCCTGCAACGGCGGCCTGGCCGACCAGCCAAAGGACGATCATCGCGGCGGGAACCACCCACCAGGACATCGGCGTCAGGTTGAAGGTCTCGACCATAAAGATATTCAGGCCGATCGCGAGCGCGCCGCCGACAACGACGCCGACCGAACTGATCATGAAGTTCTCCAGCATGAAGTAGCGCATGATCGCCGGCTTGGTTGCACCCAGGGCGCGGCGTATACCGATCTGGCGCGTGCGCCGGGACACGTTGAAGCTCGCGAGCCCCACGATGCCGAGACCGGTGATGATGGTCAGCAGCGTGATGACGAATCCCAAGATCTTGATCATCGCGGAGTCGCCGAGATATGCGCCTTCCCTGACCTCGTCGAAGGTCTGAGCGGCCCGTATCAGCCGCGTCTTGTCGGCACTGGCGAGCATCTCCTCGAGCTGCGGCAACAGTTCGTCTCGCATTCCGGGTTCGGTACGGACGACGTAACGCGCAAAGCCCTCAGCGCGCTTGACCGGCGAGAACAGTGCGTGCTCGACCTCGTCCCACCCCTGCCAGGGCGCCTGCAGTTGGTCAATGACGCCGATAATCTGCACCGGGTCGTTCTGGTTGATGTACGCGGTCTTGCCGACGACCGAGCCTTCCTCGTCCGGGAACAGCGTCTTCGCCAGTGCCTCGGTGACGATGACGTAGGGCTCCCACCGGAAGTTATCGGGGTCAAGGAACACCACCTGCTCAGGCGAAAAGTTCTCGCCGTCGATCAACTCGACACCGAAGGTCTCGATCATGTGTTCGTCGCCGAAGTAGATCGCGGACCCGACACCACCCATATCCTCACCGGGTTCAGTCTGCAGCCCCATCGACCAGCCGCCGCCTCGCAGCGGGAAGGAGTTGGTGCCGACGGCGTTGATAACACCCGGCGTGTTCCTGAGCATCTCGAGGTCGTTGATATAGGTCGCGCGATTGTCGGCGTCGGACGCGAAGCTAATGCTGGCAAACGTCAGCGTGTTGGCTTCGTCCATGCCGCTGGGCCGCTGCATGTTGGTCGCGCGTTCCTGCATGATCGAGATCGAATTGACCATGATGGCCATCGTGACGGCGATCTGCAGTGCGATGAGGATCGCGCCGCCTTTGTTCTTCAGCAGCGCTCTCCAGATTGGTCCGAATTCCATGATGTCTTCTCCTTACTGGATGCGCAGCTGGCTAGCGGGGGTAACCTGGCAGGCGCGCCACGTGGGGTAGAGCGCCGCGGCCAACGCGGAGACAACGGCAAGGGCAATAGCAAGCGCCGTCATCTGCCAGTCCATGACCGTGAGCTTTTCGACAAAGTCGAAGCGGTTGAACAGGTTACGGATGCCCAGCAGGCCGAGCCAGGTCGTGCCGATCCCGAGCAGTCCGCCGGCGACGCCGATCATGCCGGCCTCGATGATGTATTGACCGAACAGGGACGCCTTGCTGGCGCCCAATGCACGCCGCAAACTGATGTCCTTGGTCCGGCGCATCACCTTGGCAAGCAGTAGTCCGATCGTATTCAGCAGGCAGACGATCAGGAACAGGACTGCCAGGCCGAGCAGCACAGAGACGTCATCATCGACGACTTCATTCAGGATCATCCACTCCTCGACGTCCGGCAGCCGGTTATCGAGCGGTCGGGGGAAGCGGCCGAGTTCCTTCTGCTGTTCGACATAGGCGTCGAGGTAATTCATGTACTCGGTTTCTGCCGCCTGGTTCGGGATTTCGACCCAGAACTGGATCCAGATGCACTCCGAGTTCAGGAATGCCGCACGATCGCCTCCTTCGGGTGGCTTCCAGCAGTTCGTGTTGCCGTCGTTGCCGTACTCGTTCGCCATCGCGGTGGAGAAAGGAAAGAAGATGTCCTCGACCGGCTCGTGCGCGTTGTTGTTCAGGTCGTAGAATTTGACGACCGGGGACCAGGTGTCGAGTACACCGACGATACGGAAGGTATCGCCGTTCATCGTGACGCGCTTGCCCGTCGAATCCTCACCGCCGAACATGCGCTCGTTTAACGGCTCACTGATTACGGCAACAAATTCCTCGGACAGGTCCGCCGCGGCGTCCCAGGCGCTGCCGTACTTGAACGGCACGTCGAACATCGCGAAGAAGTCCTTGGACGTGGCGCGACCGCTGATCGTGTAGGGCAGCTCGTCCGGATCCTCAGGCTCGACAATGCGGCCTGACTTGAACGTCGCGATCTGTCGCACGGCCTGCTCGGCGGCCAGCAGGTTGCGGGCGTCTGTGTAGGTCAGCTGGATGGGCGGGTTCGCACCGCCGTTGTACGGGTTGGCGTCGCTCCAGCTGTCCATCTGCACATGGCGCAGCTGTTCCGACTTATGCGGGATCGGGTTGGACCCCATCATGTGCTGGATCGTGAAGATCGTCATGCAGGCGCCGATGCCAATGGCGATCGCCGCGACCATTAGCGCGCTGAGCGCCGGGTTGGCGCGAATGCTGAGCGCGCCGAGTTTCAGGTAGTAGCGAAACATGGGTGCTCCTTATCCGTTGGCCGCTCTCAGGAACTCCGGTGCTGCGTCGGTCACCTGCCCGTCGCGGACAAAGATATTCCTCTTGGCGCGATCTGCGAGCGTCAACTCATGCGTCACCATGATGATGGTTACACCGTTGCTGTTGATCTCGGACAATAAGTCGAGCACGGAATCCGCCATGTGCGTATCGAGGTTTCCGGTCGGCTCATCTGCCAGCAAAAAGCGCGGCTCGCCCGCCAGGGCCCGGGCAATGGCGACGCGTTGCTGCTGACCGCCGGACAGCTGGGCCGGCTGGTGCTTCAGGCGTGACGCCAGGCCGACCATGTCCAGAGATTCCTCGATGCGACGTTTGCGTTCCGCCGCATTCAATCCGCGGTATCGCAACGGAACGTCAACATTATCGAAGATGTTCAGCTCGGGAATCAGGTTGAAGCTCTGGAAAATGAAGCCGATCTTCTCGTTGCGCACGCGTGAACGTTCCCGATCGTTGAGTTTCGAGATATCGCGGCCGTCCAGTTCATACGTGCCGCTGGTCATTTCCTCCAGCAGGCCGGCGATGTTCAGGAAGGTCGTCTTGCCGGATCCGGACGGGCCCGTAACGGACACGAACTCGCCTTCGTCGACGGTTAGCGAAAACTCGCGCAGCGCGTGAGTCTCGACCGTGTCTGTTCGGTAAATCTTGGAAACGTCTGTCATTTTCAGCATGTTCTGCTCCCTGTGCAGAGGGTCTAGTTAGTCAAGCGCACGCGTTCGGCGCTGCGGAATGGGTCAAGATTGGAAATCACAATTTGCTCGCCGACGTCGAGGCCCGAAACGATTTCGACGGCGCCGAGACTGCGAGCACCCGTCTCTATGGGCCTGCGGGTCGCGAGCCCGTCTTCACCGATGACATACGCGACCCGACCGGCGCCGCTGTCGAGGAACTGGCCGCGCTGCACGAGCAACACGTCGTCGTGACGCGCCAGAAGGATGCGCGCCTGCAGCCGCTGGTTCTGTCGCAGGTTGACCGGCTGGCTTTCGCCGATGAAGCGCAATCGAGCCTTTACCTCGTTGTCGATGATCTCGGGTGAAACGGCCACGATCTGGGCCGTGAAATTGCGACCGCCGACGGAGACGACCGACTGCATACCGACCGAGAGGTCGTCGGCGTAGCCTTCGGGAACGCCAGCTTCTACCTCGAAGCGCGATAGATCGACGACCGCCATCACCGGCGTGTCGCGAGTAACCGCCGCTTTCTGGTCGACCAGCAGGTCGCCAACGATGCCGCTGACCGGCGAGTTGATGGACAGGTCATCGACCTGTCGCCTGAGGTCGTCTACCAGCAACACTTGTCGACTGACGTCAAACTCGCTGGCGCGCAGTTCGAAATCCAGCCGCTCCTCGAACAGTTCCGCATCTGCGACGGCGTGCTGGTGAGCCAGCTCGGCGTTTCGCAAGTCGTCCTGCGCTTTTTCGTAGTCGATTCGCGGTATTACGCCTTTCTCATTCGCCTGGTCGGCCCTGCGTTTCTCACGCCGCGCTGCGACGAGCGCGACGTCGGCGAGGTCTGCTGCTTTGCGCTTCTCGAGCGCCTGCTGCCGGGATTCGATGCGCTGTCGCTCCAACTCCATCTGGCGCTGTTCCAGTGTCGACTTTGCCTGCTGCCACTCGCTGGTCAGCTCGGGGCTGTCGACGGTTGCGACGACCTGGCCGGCCAGCACCTGCTCGCCCGCTTCGACGTTCAGCGTGATCGAGCCCGGCGCCGTGGCGTACAGCGTCGGGCTGACGGCGGCAACGACACGTCCCTGGATCGAGATGTCACGAACGAGATCGCCGCGCGTCACCGTTGCGACGCGGACTCGCTCCATCGGGACGCTGATCGTTGCGTTGGCCCAGCGCTCGAACCACGGGGCGGCGAACCAGGTAGCGCCAATCAGGACAACAGCTGCGGCCGCAATGGAAAGATAAAGCTCTTGTTTGCCAGGCGGTTCAAGTTTGATGTCCTGGCCGGATGTGTCTGCGATCTTCAGCGGTCTTCCCCTAAAAAGTACCGAATCACGAGCGTGTTTCCCCTCACGCCAGTTCTTAGTTGTTAGGAATTAGATGCGTTACATCGCGAAATGGTTGTAAACCGGCTTATTACGCATCGGTATTAGACGCTGTCAGACGGCTCTCGCCCCGATAACGCTGTCTGTGCCTGACTCTCAGGTCATGTTTCGGGGCAGAGCGAACCTTCATCGAAGACGTAAGGTAATAACCCATGGCAACGGCTCAGGCTCATCTCGCCGAGACTAGCCAGTCGAATCTCTGGTGGAGGGCACAGGAGACGCGTCCGACCGATACGTCTGCTCGCGTATACTGCCGACCGGGTTCTGAAGGAGCATACGATGAGGCGTTGGCTGACGCTGTTCACGCTGATACTCGCCGGCGAACTGGTCTTCGGCCTGCCGTTCAGCACGGCGCGCTTCTTTCGCCCAACGCTGCTCGAAGCATTCAACTTTACCAACACGCAGCTCGGCGACATGTTCGCCGTGTACGGCATCACGGCGATGCTGTGCTATTTCCCGGGCGGTGCACTCGCGGATCGCTACCAGGCCAGGACGCTCCTGAGCCTGTCACTCGTTGCCACAGCCTGTGGCGGATTCGTCATGATGAGCTTTCCGCAAGCCGAGACCATGGCGCTGCTGTATGGCTTCTGGGGCATCACGTCGGTGCTGCTGCTGTGGGGTGCGCTGATCCGCGCCACACGCGACTGGGGCGGCACCGGTCAGCAAGGCCGGGCGTTCGGACTGCTCGAAGCCGGCCGCGGGATCATGGCGGCGGCGGTCGCCTACGTTGCGTTGAAGGTGTTTGCGTGGAGCCTGGCGGGTGACGTCATCGACGACACAAACCGGGTCGCGGCATTCCGTAACGTCATCCTGGTATACACATTGGTGACACTCGCCGTGGCTGCGATGGCCTGGATCTTCATTCCCACAAGCGACGGCCCAGCGGCATCCCGACCTAATCCGCTGCTCGGAATGCGACGCGTCATCGGCCGACCGGTGATATGGGCGCAGGCGGGAATCATCATCGCCGCCTACTGTGGCTACAAAAGCGTGGACAACTATTCGCTGTACGCCGTGCAGGTATTGGGCTTCGATGAGCTCGAGGCTGCACAGCTGTCCGCGTGGGGCGCGTACATTCGGCCGGCCGGCGCGCTGGCCGCGGGGTTCTTCGCGGATCGCTTCAGTGCCCTGCGCTCCGTCGGGATTGCGTTCGTCCTGATGGCGATCGCCTATAGTATATTGGCGACCGCGACGCCCGAGTCGGCAGGCCTAACGCTGATCTTTGTCAACCTGTTCATCAGTTACTTCGCAGTCTGCGGACTGCGTGGCGTGTATTTCGCATTGCTGGAAGAGAACAAAACGCCTGAACAGATCACCGGCACAGCCGTCGGCATGGTCTCGTTGATCGGGTTCACACCCGAGATCTTCTTCCACCCGATCACGGGGCGCATCCTGGACGCCGACCCGGGGGTCGTCGGGCATCAGAACTACTTCACGTTCATGATCGGGGTTGCGGTACTCGGCCTGGTGACCACGCTACTGCTCACAAGGCTCAGGCGGCGCGGCGGTTTGTGGACGCAATAAATGTCGCAGATTGCCGGTCTGCCTTCAGGTGAACAGGAGAAAAAACCATGAAGCAAAGGATTCCGTTTAAAGATCAACTGCAGAGAAACGCCGTTGCGATCATCAGCCTGTTTATTGCAGTGAGCGGCCTGTTCTACAACACATGGCGCAATGAGCTCACCGAAGAAAACCAGAATCAGCGGACGGGTTGCTTCGAGGTGTTATTGAAACTCGGGGAATTGCAGCAGCTCGTCTACCACCTGCACTACGACATGGATGACCAGCGCAGCGGCAACCAGCGGACGGGCTGGGCGCTGGTCCAGACGATCAGTGACATATCCGTGATTATCGAGGCGCCCGTTGGCGAAGCCGCCGTCAATCTCAAGCAGGTCTGGGGTGAGCACGAGCAGGGCCTCGGTGAGAGCAAGGCCAGCGTCGATGCCATAAATGAGGCGATCGAGACGCTGCGATCAGCGACGCAGGACGTGCTCACGGAGCTAACGTAAGCAGTTGTGCTGACTACTGGATAAGGGGCCTGAAGCCGCCGTAGGCCATGCGCGTCGCGTCGAAGCCTGAGTCGGACGCGTCCATCAGTTCCACCATCCTCGGGTCGGATGCGACTTTCTCGTTGGCCGTATCACGTGCGCTGCGCGACTCAAATTCGACCCATCCGAACACCACCACCTCTTCGTCGCCTGCCGCGGCCGCGTCGGCGAAAGACCGCGTGCCAGCAAGCGTGAGGTCGTCGCCGATGAACTCCCTGTAGCTGATAGCGCCATGTTCCTTCCAGATGTCGGCGACTGGTTCGACGAGACGTCTGTATTCGTCGAGCCGATCGCGCCGCAGGGGGAAGACAAAACCATCGATGTAGTTAACCATATGAACTCCGCTGTTTATGTCGGGGAGCCTGCACGCGTTGCGAGATCAGGCGATACCGTGAGCCTCAGGGATGGGTGACGGGCTGCCTTTGGGAAACGCCGTCAGCTCGGCTTCGCTGGCGCCGTTGCGATACCTCTCGAGCAAGTCCTCCGGATCATATTCAACGCCGACCGGGTTGCTGGCGAACGCGTCGCTGCGCATGTAGTCGAAGGCTTCCTGCGAGTTGCAGGATTCAACCTGAAGCTCGATGCGATTGCCGTCCGGGTCCTGGTAGTACATCGACAACGTGAAGCCGTGATGGACGGGCCAGTAGGGCGTGAGACCCTGTTCCTTGAGCCGGGCATAGGTCTCGAGCAGATCCGCGGCCGTCGGGTAGGTGTAGGCGATGTGGTTGAGACCGATCTCACCGTGGCCGGAGTCCGCGGGCGCGTCAGGCTTCAGTATGTCCAGGTTCGCAATGGCGAAGCGATGACTCTCATCGTCGTAGGTCAGGAAGGCCAGCGCGGGATCGCCGTGCACAATTTCGGCACCGAAGACGTTCATGTACCAGGCTTTCATTTCCTCGAAGCGGCGGGTCATGAATACGACGTGTGAAAAAGTAGGGGAACTCGTCATCTTTGATTCTCCTTATTGTTATTGGCGTTTCGAGTCGCGCCGCGCTCTGTCGAGGTCTCAAGCCCTAAATTCTTCTCGATGCTGCTTGCCGGCATCCCCGATTTCGTCCCAGCCAGCTTTCGAGTCAACGTAGATGTGGTGAATCACCTTCAGGTCGCTGCCGCTGTCCGCGAGCAGCCCGGCCGGTACGAACATCCGTGAGTCATCGTTTTTGCCCGGAAGTCGCGAGCCGCATACCGAGCAGAACCAGGTCTGCCAGTCCGTGCCTTGTTTGCGCCAGGTCGCGATCTTGTCCTCGCCACGCGTCCATCGAAAAGCGTCGTTATCGACAATCACCACGGCGATGCCGCTGCTGCCGGTCGAGCGACGACAAATCGAGCAGTGGCAGACGTAGACGCCGGATAGTTGGGCGTCGATCTCGAATGCGACCGCACCGCAGTTGCAGGAAGCCTGTATAAATTCCGTCAGCGTTCCGGGCGTCATGGTTCAGTCGGCTCCTTGCCCGGCGTTCGTGCCGGCATACTTTGCCTTGACCAGGAGCTCGGTCAGCCGATGCCGGCTCAGCAGCATCGGGATCGCGATGATAATCTGGGCGATATAGGGAATCCTCTGCAGCAACGCCGAGTCCTTCGGGAATCTCTCGGTCATCGCCATACCCGCTTCGATGCGCACGAAATTGATCACACCCCAAGTCAGCAGGTACAAGCCAAGTAAGGAAACGCCGACGAGCATCATGTCCGAGGCGTTGCTGTTGACCAGGTCACCTGTTGCGCCTTCAGGAAGCACTCGCTCAGCATTCCGCCACAGCCACCACGCACACAAAGCGGGTATCGCAATCGTCGAGATTCCGAGCCACAGTGTGACCGAACCCAGAATCGCTATGGCTGACACGCTGCCAGCGCCGAAATTGAAAAGCGCGGGCAATGTGTAGGACAGGCTCTGAAGCGCCGTGATGACGAGATAGATGCTAAACAGCCGGACCAATACGATGCCAACAGTCTGGGCGTTCATAGGGTGCGCTCCCTTCTTTTTGTTGGTGGCATGCTGAGCCGGACCACGGGCCCCAGCCACCGGCTCACCGCTTCAGTCTAGCTCAAAAAGCGCTGCTCGCCGCACACGGTTTAAGCTTGCCGGCTCAGTCAGAGGAGGGCATCCGGATAGTCAACGCGTTGATCGCCGGCTTGTCCGTAATCCTGCGGGCGACCATAATCAGTCGTTTACAGTCTCGGAGTGTCGTCGTGCGTTTCATCCTTCCGTTTTTCACTTTGTTTATCCTGGCTGCTTGCGGCTCGTCCACCGATTCGGAAAGCACGTCAGATGCAACTGTATCTGCAGAGCAGGCGGTCGAGGTCAGCCCGCTTCAGGCTGTCCTCGATGCCCAGCCAGACGAGGTCAAGGCGCGCTATCAGTATCGCAATCCGGAAGAAACCCTGACGTTCTTCGGCATTGAGCCCGGTATGACGGTGCTCGAGGGCCTGCCAGGCCGTGGCTGGTACACGAGGCTGCTGCTGCAGTACCTGGGGCCCGACGGCACGCTGTTGGCCGCCAACTACAACCTGGAGTTGTATCCGCTGTTCTCGTTCTTCACCGACGAGATGCTCGCACAGCAGGCCGCCTGGGCGGGGAACTGGCAGGAAGACACGGTGGAATGGGGCGGTGACAATGGCGCGTCGTCTGTAGCTTTTCACTTCGGCGATATGCCGGAGGAACTCGCAGGCACCGCGGACGTGGTGTTTTTCCCCCGCGTGCTGCATAACGCGGCGCGCTTCCAGAACGAGGGCAAGGCAGATTACCTGAACGAGATCCTCGCCGACGCGTACGCCGTGCTGAAGCCCGGCGGCGTGCTCGGTGTCGTGCAGCACGAGGCGCGCGAAGACAAGAGTGACGAGTGGGCCAACGGTAGTCGCGGATACCTGAAGAAGCAGTTCGTCATCGATCGTGTCGTCGCGGCCGGTTTCGAGTTCGTCGCCGAATCGGACGTGAACGAGAATCCGAACGACCAGCCCGGCGACGACGATATCGTCTGGCGACTGCCGCCCAGTCTCGCGACCAGCGGCGGCGACGAGGCGCTTAGCGACAGCTACAAGGCAATCGGCGAGTCCAATCGCATGACGCTGAAGTTCATGAAGCCTGCGGACTCAGGCTGACCCGACACGAATCCTGATACGGGAACTGTGAGCGAATCGACGGCCATTGACTGCGAGCTCTACGACTACGTAGAGCTCGCTTGCATGTACCAGTACAGGCTGCGTGTCCGCACGACCGACGGGCAGTCACTCGAGGGCACGGCCGTCGACGCCCGCGCCGATGGCCAAGGCCACGAGTTCATCGTAATGCGGGCGCCTGGGCGCGAGCTTCTCGTCCGCCTCGATGCGATAACGACCATGGAGACGCTCACCGAGGGTGCGCGTGTCGGCGAAGTTCGCTTCCGATAGGAGCTATTGAGTTGTCAGCTGCAGGCCGATGACCAGCGGGTCATGGTCGGACGATCGATACGGTTCGTCGCCGTCGAACCAGGCGGGATCGCGATCGCCCTCGAGGTTGTAGTCGATCAGACGCGGCTCATCGGCATTGACGTGCCAGTCCAGCGCCCCCGTCACCTGCGCCGCCAGGCTCTCGTTCGCCAGCGCATGGTCGAGCGCACCCGACGCTCCTCTAAAAACGAATGAATAGCTCTCGGCTTCCTGCAGCGTCGCCGTCAAGTTGACGTAGCCGGCATCCGCCAGCGCCGTCAGCGGGTCTTCCATCGTGTACGCGTTGATGTCGCCGACAATCAGTACGTCGCCGTCGCCGCTGCCGGTTGGGTCGCCGGCGAGCCATTCGCCCATCGCCTGGGCGGCGCCGGTCCTGGTCAGGCTGCAGTTACCCTGTCCATCGTTGCGGTTGGGGTCACCGACGTCGTCACAATCGGAGCCTTTCGATTTCAGGTGATTGACGGCGATGGTGAACTGCGCGTCATTCGACAGCTGCCGAAAGGTCTGGGCAAGGACCGGGCGATTCTTGCGATCGATGAAGCGAGCGTCGACGGACTGGTCAAGGATGGCGAAGTCGCCGCTGGGTGCAACGCTGTCCGGCTTGTAAATCAGGCCAACCTTGATGCTGTCACCGCCGATGATCCCGGTGTCGATGTAGTCGTAGTTAAGGCCCTTGTCCTCGAGTGCCTGGACCAGGGCTACGAGCGACTCACTCGAGTTGTTCTCGATTTCGATCAGGCCGACGATGTCGGCGTCGATAGCGACCAGCTGCGCTACAGATTTGGCCAGTTGTCGCTGGAACTCCTCTGGCGAGTCAGCGCCCCGGCATCCTGAATCGCCCCCTGGGCCGCAGGTCGGATCGCCGTCGTCGATGCTTGTGAAGAAATTCAGCAGATTGATGCCCGCGACGGTCAATGTGCCGCCCGGGTTCGGCGCCGGCGGGCGTGGATTGGTGCGGGCGAATACCGGCGTCTGCGTCGGCATCAGTCGCCAGGTCTCGGCACCGGCGTCGCCGCTGCCGCGTGAGTAGCGAAGCACGCCGGTCAGGCTCTCGACCTTGTCACCGACGCGCAGCGGTTTGTCCGGTCGAAGGTAGCGAACCGGTCGCACCGACAGGTCTCGTCGGCCGTCGTCGAGAATGATGGTCCTTCGGGCGGTTTCGCGTCGGTAGTCGGCGAAACCGTCGACGGACGGGGCAGCGCTGTTCGTGAACTGGAAGATGCGGCCGCCTTCGGCCAGCCTGACTTCGCCGTACCGGTCGAGTCCGAAGGTGTCGCTGACCGTCAGCGTATTCGTGAAGCGGACGAGCATACCCTCGAAGCGTTCGAAGTCCGGGATCGGGTCGCCGTCGCTGTTTAAAGCGGTGTCGACCGTGTTGAACAGGCTCGCCGGCTGGACCTGGCCCCGCCCCACGACGCTGACCGAGTCAACGTGCAACTGCGTCTCGCCGAAGAACTCGACGACTTCGCCGGTCACGCTGACGTTGTCGCCGACGTCGACGTCCACCGCCGGGTTATTGCCGTCGAAAACGAAAATGCCGTCGGATGAGTTGATGTCCGGGTCCGGTAGTCCGGTGATGTAGAAGCCGCCGAGATTGGACTGATCATCGGCATCGTTGTCCTGGAAGTCGCCGGTGACCACACCGCGGACCGTCACGGTCCGGCCCTCCAGCGGGCTGATCGGCCCCGTTCCCTGGACCGCACCGATCAGGATACTTGCCTCCGGCGAGGGCGTATCGCCGGTCGCCGGCGTATCATCCCCGCCGCCGGACGAACCGCCGCAGGCGTTGGCGAGGCACGCTGCCAGCATCATGAACGCAAGCCCACGCATGGAGCTTCCTGCACAGGTCGACGAGTTCCAGTTGATTGGTGGCCGCCTACGCATGAAGTTTTCTGCACAGGTCGACGAGTCCATTAGCGAGCGAATCGATCGAGGATTGGTCTCTCTCGTTGACGAGCTCGCCTTCATCGTCGAACGCCTTGTGCGCGCCGCTTAGCGCGTGCTGTTTCGGCTGCACGACGACGCCCATGTTATTTAACAGCGCCCGCAGGTGTACGAGGCCGCGCAGGCCGCCGAGGCTCCCACCCGATGCGCCCATGATGGCCGCGACCTTTCCCGTGTAGGCCATCATGCTCGCTTCATCGTCATGTTTGCGTGATAGCCAGTCGAGCGTGTTCTTCAAGAGCGGCGTGGGCAGGCCGTTGTACTCTGGTGAAGCAATCAGCAGGCCGTGGTGTTTCGCAAACAGGCCTTTGAGCTCCCTGACCGAGTCGGGCTGGCCGCTCTCGGCCTCATCGTCCTGGTTGTACAAAGGCATCGGGAAGTCGCGCAGGTTGATCAGTGTGACGTCCGCTCCGGAAGCCTCTGCCGACGCGGCGGCCACTGTCACGAGGCGCTGGTTAAACGATTCCCTGCGTGCGCTGCCTGAGAACGCCAGGATTCGGGGTGTTGGCATGAAGGGTTCCAGAAATGAAAAACGGGCGGCTCGTTTAAGCCGCCCGTAGTGTGCCATACCGCTTGAGGTCTGGCGATCAGGCCTTAAGCCGGTTGCAGCCGACGCGAGACCGGCAGTTTGATTCTGAAGCGACCCGCGCCAAGCAGGGCCTGGACGACCGCGGCAATGACCAGGAACGCCGGGTATTCCCACCCGCCATTCTCGTTCGAGAACAGCCAGCCCGCATTCCAGTGCACGTAGGTGGCACCGAGCAGGATCGGGATCAGGGCGACGGAGACGGCCCGGGTCGCGACCCCGGCGATCAGTAATGCCCCGCCTGCGATTTCAGCGCCAGTAACGAGGTAGGCCGTGAAGCCAGGGAAGCCCTGTGACTCGAAGAAGCCGACCGTTCCCGGCATGGTGAACACCATTATTTTCAGAAGTCCGTGTGCGATGAACATCGTGCCAAGACCGATTCTCAGGACGAGGGCTGCG
>JASJBE010000158.1 GCA_030066655.1 Woeseiaceae bacterium
GCCGCCGCCACGACGCTGGCGCCGGAAGCCGTGCAAAGCCCGATGCTGACGCTTGCCCTCGAGGGCCTCGGCATGATCGCGGGCGACCGGGCGACGGTTGAGCTCGTCGTCAACGAGTTGCGTACTGACCTTCAGCAAAATGGCCTGAGCCTGCCCGACATCCCGGCCTACGAGGGACCGGGCATCGATGAATGGCGCAGGGAGTTCTGCCGCGACTAGGCCGGCGCTTGCATGAACGTTGCTACCCTACCGGCCACCGTCAAAACCCAGCTGCCGCCAGGCTTCGTAGACGATGACGGCCGTCGCGTTCGACAGGTTCAGGCTGCGGCTGTGTTCGCGCATGGGCAGGCGGACCGTCTGTTCGGCAGGTAACGCGTCGAGGATTGCCTGCGGCAGGCCGCGGGTCTCGGGCCCCATCAGGAGTGCGTCACCATCACGGTAGGTCACCTTGTCGTATCGTGTCTTGCCGCGCGTGCTCAGCGCGAAAACCCGCGGGTTACCGAGATGCCTGAGGCAATCTTCCAGCGACGCGTGCGTCCTGACGCTTGCGAACTCCGCGTAGTCGAGACCGGCGCGCTTGAGGCGCGGCTCGTCCAGCTCGAAGCCCAACGGCTCGACGAGGTGCAGCTCGACGCCGGTGTTGGCGCAAAGGCGTATGATGTTGCCGGTGTTCGGCGGTATCTCCGGTTCGTAAAGGATCAGGCTGAACATGATGGTCTGCGAGTCTACCGCCTTCACTTTCCGACGATAACGTTTATGGTGTCGCGATTGCTGCTGCGAGCCGGCGGCGCATACGAATCTCGTGACGGATAAACCCTTGGCATGAGCAGAGCAGATGGCCGACGACACTGAAGCCGGTTTTTTACGACGTGCGCTGGGCATTTTTGCCTACAGCCGCCGTGCGCTCGAGCTCGTCTGGACGACCAGTCGACCGCTGACGTTCACGCTCGCGACGCTGACGATCATCGCCGGCATCCTGCCCGCCGCGGTCGCCTATATCGGTCAGCTCATCGTCGACGGCGTCGTCGCAGCGATCGCGGCGGAGAACCCGGACACGTGGGGAGTGTTGCGCCTCGTGCTGCTCGAGGCGCTGGTCGTCGCGGCTGTTGCCGGCAGCCAGCGCGGCATCTCGGTCTGCCAGTCGTTGCTGCGCGCGCTGCTCGGCCAGCGGGTCAACGTCATGATCCTCGAGAAGGCGCTGACGCTGCAGCTGTCCCACTTCGAGGACTCGGAGTTCTACGACAAGCTGACGCAGGCGCGGCGCGAAGCCTCGAGCCGGCCGTTGAGTCTCGTCAATCGCACCTTCGGCCTCGTACAGAACCTGATCTCGCTGACGAGTTATGCCGTACTGTTGTTTGCGTTCTCGCCGTGGGCCGTGTTGATCCTGATCGGCGCCGGCATCCCGTCGTTCATCGCCGAGGCCAAGTTCTCGGGCGACGCGTTCCGGCTGTTCCGCTGGCGCTCGCCGGACACGCGCATGCAGATGTACCTCGAGACCGTCATTGCGCGCGAGGACGGCGTCAAGGAGGTCAAGCTGTTCCAGCTCGGGCCGAGGCTCTTGCAGCGCTATCGCGACATTTTCACGAAGCTGTTCGCCGAGGACCGCAAGCTGACGCTTCGCCGCGACGGCTGGGGCTTCGTCCTGGGGCTGATCTCTACTGCGGCCTTCTACGGCGCGTATGCCTGGATCGTCCTGTCGACGATCGCCGGTGAAATTACGCTCGGCGCGATGACGATGTACCTGCTGCTGTTCCGCCAGGGCCAGTCGGCGGTCGCCGCGATCCTGACGTCGATCAGCGGCATGTACGAAGACAACCTGTACGTGTCGAACCTGTACGAGTATCTCGGCCAGGAAGTCACGATGCGCGATGGCGACAAGGTGCAGGGCCCGCACCCCGAGCGCGGGCTCGAGATGGAGCACGTCTCTTTCACGTATCCGGGTTCGGAGGTGCCGGCACTTGATGACATCTCGTTGTCGATCCGGCCCGGGCAGAGCCTGGCACTCGTCGGCGAGAACGGCTCGGGCAAGACGACGCTGATCAAGCTGCTGACGCGCCTCTACGAGCCGAGCAAGGGGCGAATCCTGCTCGACGGGCTCGACCTGAAAGAGTGGAGTGTGGAGGCGTTGCGGCAACGCGTCGGCGTCATCTTCCAGGACTTCGGCCGCTACCAGTTCTCTGTGGGTGAAAACATCGGCGCCGGCGACGTACGCCACTTCGAGGACCAGGAGCGCTGGTCGGACGCCGCGGACGCCGGCAGGGCCGCTCCCTTTATCGGCAATATGCCGGAGGGATACGACACGCAGCTCGGGCGCTGGTTCAAGGACGGCCGCGAGTTGTCGGGCGGGCAGTGGCAGAAGATCGCGTTGTCGCGGGCATTCATGCGCTCCGATGCCGACATTCTCGTGCTCGACGAGCCGACGGCGGCAATGGACGCAGGCTCCGAGGCCGAGATCTTCGAACACTTCCGCACGGTCAGCAGTGACAAGATGACCATCCTGATCTCGCACCGGTTCTCTACCGTGCGCGCGGCCGACCACATCATCGTCATTTCCGACGGCCACATCGTCGAGCGCGGCGACCACGAGAGCCTGATGGCCGAGGACGGCCAGTACGCGCACCTGTTCAAGCTGCAAAGGCGAGGCTACCTGTAGGAGGGAGCCACGCTCCCGAGCGATAGCAGCGGCGCAACGCGCCGTATCAAAAGCGACCAACCCGAAACACGGAGACAAATCGCGACCACGGGTCGCTCCCACAAGGCACGGTTCGAACCCTTGTAGGAGGGAGCCATGCTCCCGACCCGGTATATCACGATGATGCACGCAGGCCCCGCCCCAAGCTGCCTCATTTGCAGGTAGAATTCCGCGCTATGGACCAGGCAGTGGAACAGGATCGGCGACTCGCCATCGACTTTTGCGGACTCGACTTCCAGACGCCGATCGTATTGCTATCGGGCTGCGTCGGATTCGGTGAGGAATACACGCGGGTCGAGGGCTATTCGAATGCGGATGTCGGCGGCGTCGTCTTAAAGGGCACGACCGGTGACGCGCGACTCGGCAACCCGCCGCACCGCATCTGGGAAACGTCGCAGGGCATGCTCAACGCGATCGGCCTGCAGAATCCGGGTGTCGATTACGTTGTCGACGAGATCCTGCCGGGCCTCGACTTCACCGAGACGCGCTTTATCGCCAACGTATCCGGTTCGACCATCGAGGAGTACGAACGCGTCACGAAGACCTTCGACGACTCCGATATCGACGCGATCGAGATCAATATCTCCTGCCCGAACGTAAAGGAAGGCGGCGTCCAGTTCGGCAACGACCCGGAGATGTCGGCGCGCGTCGTCGAAGCCTGCCGCAAACAGACCAACAAGCCGATCATCACGAAGCTTTCACCGAACCAGACCGACATCGGTTTGAACGCGAAGCTCTGCATCGAGGCTGGCAGCGACGCGTTCGCCGTCATCAACACCGTGATGGGAATGGCCATCGATGCCGAGAAGCGCAAGCCGATCATTGGCAACGTCAAAGGCGGACTGTCGGGACCGGCGATCAAGCCGATCGCGCTGTTGAAGGTCTCGCAGGTATACGAGGTCGCGGGGCCGCACGGCGTACCGATCATCGGCCAGGGCGGAATTGTCACGGCAAGCGATGCGATTGAGTTCATGCTGGCGGGCGCCAGCGCAGTCGGTGTAGGGACGGCGCTCTTTTACGATCCGCTCGCCTGCAAGAAGATCAATGCCGGCATCGTCGACTACCTGGACCGACACGATATCGCGTCGGCGATCGACCTGATCGGCGCACTGCAGTACTGAGCAACCGCCCACCGGAGCGTCGGTGGTCATCCAATTGACCCAGCGAGAGAGGTTTGATGTTTTCGAGAGCTGTTTTGCCGCTTGCCAGTTTGTTGGTTTTCTCAGGTGCCGCTTTTGCCGGCGGCTGGGACACGGGCCCGTTCGACAATGACGATGCGCTGGACTGGGTCTGGGAACTCGCGGAGAGCGACGACCTGTCGGTCATCGATGCCGCCCTCGATGGGGTGATCGAGTCGCCCGGTTACATCGAAGCGCCGACGGCGAGCATGGCGATCGCGGCTGCCGAGGTGCTGGCTGCGCTCGCGGGAAGACCGGCAGACGCGTTGCCGGATGAGGTATCGAGCTGGGTGGATTCACACGACCTGGACGTGAATGCGGACATCGCTGCGAAGGCCCGCAAGGTCATCAGGCTGATCATGGACAACGAGACGTCTGAGCTGGCACAACTGTGGGGCGACGCCCCGCCGCTCGCGAGCGCATGGCGCGCAGGCCTCGACAACCTGGCGAAGCGATTAGAATAGTCGCAAGCCGAGAGACTTTAGAGGTCGACAGACATGCACACTTCAATCTACCGACTGGCCACCGTCCTGCTGGCCCTCTCCCTGCTGACCGCCTGTAACCCCGAGCCTCAGGACGAGGTCGCCGGCGTTCGCAAGACCGTCGAGAAACTCCAGCAACAGTATGACGACCTCATGGCCGAGCGTGGCGGAGACCCGGTCGAGTGGGCCGCGTCCGATCTCGAGAACCTCGGCGACTGGGAATACCGGGTCGAAACACTGCGGCTCACCAGCGAGGAAGACTTCGCGGCAACGCTCAACGAGTTCGGCAACGACCGTTGGGAGGTTATCTGGCTGGAGCGAACGCCGGGTGGGTTCATGGTCATCATGAAGAAACCATCGATCAGCCTGCTGAGCAAGATTCCACTGTCGCAGCTGGGGCGGTTCATCATCGACGGCTCGGGCGAGGCACAGTAGAGCGCGCGTCACGCTGCTGCCAGCCTTGCACGTGGCTTGACCTCCGTAGCTGTCGCGAGCACGGCTCGCTCCCACAAGGCTAGATTACCCCCCGTAGGAGGGAGCCACGCTCCCGAGCGATAGCAGCGGCGCAACGCGCCGCATCAAAAGCGACCAACCAACAAGAGACGAGCCAAGCCGCGAGCACGGCTCGCTCCCACAAGGCTCGATGTACCCCCTGTAGGAGGGAGCCACGCTCCCGAGCGATAGCGGCGGCGCAACGCGCCGCATCAAAAACGACCAACTCACAAGAGACGAGCCAAGTCGCGAGCACGGCTCGCTCCCACAAGGCTCGATTGACCCCCGTAGGAGGGAGCCACGCTCCCGAGCGATAGCAGCGGCGCAACGCGCCGCATCAAAAGCGACCAACCAACAAGAGACCTGCCTCACGGAAAAATCGAGCCGCTGCGGGCAGACTGGGCGCTCTTCTGATTGCGGGAACCGCTCACATGGAGCCAACGGACTCAACATCGCAAGCCTCGACCCTTCGCCGCCTGGCGCTGGCTTCGGCGTTATTGCTGTACTGGCCCTATGCGGCCGTGCTGTCTTACGTCGAATATGGTGCGACGTGCAAAATGGGCGGCGAAAGCCTGTTGCCCAGCCTGTTTATCGGTCTGCCGATCATCGGTTTTGCTGCGACGGCCACGTGGTTGCTCCGCGCCTCGGTGCCGATAAACGAGGCGCACCGCTGGATCGTGCTCTCGGCGCTCGGCCTTGCCGCACTCGTCACGGTACCGCAGGTGCTGACCGTCTCGGTGCT
>JASJBE010000047.1 GCA_030066655.1 Woeseiaceae bacterium
TGTCGCAGGGCACGCTGGAAGTGCAGACCACGGTGCAGAAAGAGACCGTGACGACCAACGAAGACGGAGAGCAGGTCAAGGAACTTGTTCCGGCCGAGACGGTGATACCGGGCGAGCGCGTTGTCTACACGATCACGTTTCGCAACACCGGCGACGAGCCGGCCGACGACGTCATTATCACCAACCCGATTTCCGAGAGCCTGACCTATGTCCAGGGTTCTGCGTTCGGCCCCGGTATGGAGCTGCAGTTCTCAGTGGACGGTCAGCGTTTCGCCGCGGCCGAAGACCTGGTGATTGAGAAAGACGGCGAGATGCGTGCCGCCGCGCCGGAAGACTACTCGCACATTCGCTGGATCCTGCAGAGCGACCTCGAGTCAGGCGCCCAGGGGACCGTGCGTTTCAGCGCGCAACTCAAATAGTGTTTCTGGCCAGCCCGCCGCAGGTCGGGCCGGCCGAGTGATTTGAACCTGCACTTTGACAATGAAAGTACGGACAAGGAGTACCGTGATGAAAGTAGTAACACAAAAACTGGCTACGCTGCTCAAGGTGAGCACGGCGACCGGTCTGCTGGTCTTCGGACAGCAGGCGATCGCTGTCGGCACCGATGCCGGCACGCCAATCGACAATACGGCGGTAATCACCTACTCGGTGAATGGCGCCACGCAGGACCCGCTGGATGCGATCGCACCGCAGTTCGTGGTCGATCGTGTCGTGAACTTCACACTCGACACCGACAACGCGGCCCTGACGGACACCGCACCGGGTGAAACCGGGGCAATCGTCCTGTACACGCTGACGAACATCGGTAACTCGCCGATGGACTTCCGTCTGGTGGCGGACAATCTGGCGTCCGGCGACGATACCGACATGGAGCCAGGCCCGTTCGTGGCCTTCGTCGACACGAATGCCAACGGCGTGCTCGACGCTGGCGAGTTCGACTTCGTCGACGCGCTGGCCGAGGGTGACACCGTCACGATCACGGTGCTGGCCGACGCGCCGGCCATTGTCGTGGACGGTCAGACTGCGCTTGTCGAACTGCAGGCGATCGCTGCGGATTCAGGCACGACGGTCAGCCCGGTCGCCCCCGGCACGCTGGGTGCGGATCTTGATGACACCGCCCCCGACACGATCGCTGGCGTCGAGACCGTATTCGACGAAGACGGTCCGGGCGTCGGCGGCGACGGTATCCAGGTGTTCGACACCGATGGTTACCAGTTTGACTTCACCGCGCTCGCGATCAGCAAGGGCTCAGCGGTTATCTCGGATCCGGTCAACGGAACGAGCTCACCGTTTGCGATCCCCGGCGCCATTGTCGAATACACCGTCGGTATTTCAAACCCGGGCACCTCATCGACGACCCTCCTGACCATTACGGACGACATCCAGGATGACCTGAACTTCCAGATCGCAGTCGCTGACTACGGCGCTTCGGGTGAGAACGTACGTATCGTCTTCACCGACGACAGCGCTGGCGGCACGGTCACAACGAGCTACTGCGTTGCAGAGGTGGGAGTTGACACCAACACCGACGGCTGCCGCGTCGATCCGACCGGCGGTGCCGGTGGCGTACCTCAGCTGATCATTACGGTCCCGAACCTGGACCCGAATGATTCGGTTGACGTGCAGTTCCGCGCAGAGATCGACAACAGCTAGATCACTGACGGAACGTCATCACGGTGCTTTATTCATTGCGCAAGTTGGTACGCCTGATGTTTGCCATGGACGGCGAACTCGGGCGTGCTTTTGTGTCATCGGGACCACCCGGTGGCGGCGCCTCGCGCACTGAATTCGTCAAATCTCGGGGGAAACAGACGTTTCCCCCGAGGCACGTCTGGGCTGAGCGCTCAAGCGTGGCGATTCGCACTGTTTGCGCCTTGCTGGTCGCCTCAGCGACCGGATTCAACCAGGCAATCGCGGCGCCCCCGGGTGCCGAAATCGAGAACCAGGCGAGCTTTTCCTACCTGACCGTGCAGGGACAGCCGGAGCTGCTCCAGAGCAATACCGTCCAGCTGACAACGGCGGTCATTCGCAGCCCCGCCAGCGTCGAACTGACGCGCGTGATCCAGAACGGTTCAGGCCTGTACCAGGAGACCGTCGGTCCGGCTGCCTGCGAGCAGAATGGCAGCTTCTCGGATCTCGCGGCCCCGACACTCGTCGGCGGCACGCTCATCGATCCGACGCTCGTGCAACAGATCAACGCCAGCGAGAGCTACAACCTCAGCGAACCGATCTTCCTGCGCCTGTCTGACAGCGACCAGAACCTGGATTACCAGGTGATCGAATACGCGACGGTCACGGTCAGCAACGCCATTACCGGCGATGCCGAAGTCATTCGCCTCACTGAGACCGGCCCGGATACCGGTGTGTTCGCAGGCTACGTGCCTAGCATCGGCGCCGCAGCAACGCCTGGCGACTGTCGTCTGCAGGCGGCGGCCAACAGCGACATCCGAGTGGCTTACACGGATCCCGCGGACCCAACCGACACGGCTCAGTCGATCGCCATCGTCGATCCGACTCAGCGTGTGTTCGAGACAACGACCGGCACGGTCGTGAGCGGAAGCCTTGTCGAACTGATCGATACGAATACCGGGTTGCCCGCCACCGTCTTCGGCAACGACGGTGTCAGCCAGTTCCCGTCGTCGGTCATCAGCGGCGCTACGACGACCGACAGCGGCGGCACGGTATACGTGTTTGCGCCGGGCGAATTCCGTTTCCCGGTCGTGCCCGACGGTGACTATCGCATCGTAGTCACCCCACCGCCGCAGTTCACCGCGCCGTCGGTCATCAGCGCGAGCGCGATTCAGAACCTGCCGGGTGCGCCCTACGACATCAACCCGGCGTCTTTCGGCCAAACCTTCAGCAAGCAGGGCGGCCTCTCGTTCGCCGTGGATATCCCGGTCGACCCGAATGCGTCGCAGCTCTTCATGCAGAAGCGAACGCAGGCAACCAGCGCCGCGCCGGGCGACTTCGTGCGTTACGAACTGTCGATCGAAAACAGCGGCACTGCCGGTGTCGCGAGCAGTCTGCGTGTCGTCGACCAGCTGCCTGCCGGAATGCGATACGTGCCCGGATCGACGCGCATCAATGGGGCGCTTGCCGCGGATCCGGCGATCACTGGCGATACCCAGACACTGGAATTCAGCCTCGACGCACTGTCCGCGTCAGAGAGCACAACGATTACTTACGTCGTCGAAGTCGTCGGCGGCAAGCGCGGTGACGATCTCGTCAACCGCGCGACGGCCTTCGCGGCCGGAGGCCTGACGTCCAACGAAGCGACCGTTGCCCTTCGCCTGACCGAAGACCTGTTCCGCAGCACCGGTACGGTGATCGGCCGCGTCATCGAAGGTGACTGCTCCGCCGGGACCTTCACCGAGGAGCAGGGCGTTGCAGGCATTCGCGTCTACCTCGAAGATGGCCGTTACGCGGTCAGCGATGAGGGCGGGCGTTTCCATTTCGAAGGCCTGGATGCGGGTACCCACGTCGCGCAGCTTGATCGCTTCACGGTGCCGGCCTATTTCGACGTTGTTGGCTGCAATGACAACGCCGACTATGCGGGCCGCCCGGACTCGCAGTTCGTCAAGCTCTCCAAGGGTGGCCTGAAGCAGGCGAACTTCTACCTGCGCCGCAAGCCGGCGCCGCAGGGCCGTATCGAGCTCGAACTCAAAAGCCAGGGCGGCGACACGGCCGAAGCCGTCAACTACGAGTTGCTGATGAACGGCATCGGCAACGTGACGATCCGCAATATCGACCTGTTGGTCGTGCTGCCGCAGGGCATCAGTTTCGAACCGGGCAGCCTGAGGATCGATGGTAATGACCTCGGTGACCCGAGGATCATGGGCCAGGCCGTCTCGATGGCCCTGCCGGACCGCCATGGCAACTGGTCGGGCAAGCTGACGTTCGCCGCCACGATAGCCCCGTCGGTGGTCGGCGAACTGGTCACCAAGGCAATCGCGACGTTCGACACGCCGATGGAGGCGAAACAGAAGACGCCGGTCGCAGAGACCCGCATGCAGCGCGAGCCGGCCGTCATGGAAAATGCCGGCTACGTGCTGGACCTCAAGTTCGATGTGCTGTCGGATGTGCTGTCGGATGAGGACAGGCTCAAGCTCGACCAGCTGATCAGCGACTGGCGGGGCGTTCGCGACGTGCGCATCAGCGCGATCGGCCACAGTGACAGCCAGCGCATTGCGCCGCGCAACCAACACGTCTTCGCCGACAACTATGCGTTGTCCCGAGCCCGGGCACTGGCCGCAGCGGCCTACCTGGGTGCGTCGTTGCGGGTCGCCGAGAATGGCATACAGGTCGATGGCCGCGGCCCCGATGACCCGGTCGCGACGAATGCGACAGCCGACGGTCGCCAGAAGAACCGTCGCGTTGAGCTGATCTTAAGCGGCGTGCGCCCGAGCAAACCGTCGTTCCTCGAAGTGACGAAGGCCGCGTCGGGCACGCAGACGGCGCCGACCACCGGCGCCGTGCCGGGCAGCGAGCTAATCGAGGACTCGCGCTTCAAAGTTGACCCCGATGCCGGATCACCGAGGTCGCAGGTCGAGGCCAACATCGAGACCCTGGACAAGGGCTACGGCTTCGTGCTGCCGGAGCAGGGCTTCAACCCGGCGATCCCGGCGACGAAGGTGTCGGTCAAGCACCGCCCCGGACAGAAAGTGCGGCTGACCGTCAACGATATCGCAGTGAGCCCGCTCGGTTTCGACGCCGTCGTCGAGAATGCCGCTGAGACACTGGCCGTCAGCCGCTGGCGCACCGTCGGACTCGAGGACGGTGAGAATCGTATTCGCGCCGACATCCTGAACGCAGACGGCAGCGTCGCGAAAACGATCAGGCGTGACGTGTATTACGCCGGACCGCCCATTCGTGCCGAGGTCATCGAGGATCGTTCGAATCTTATCGCCGACGGCAAGACCAGGCCGGCGCTGGCGATCCGCCTGCTCGATCGCTCGGGCCAGCCGGCACGCCCGGGCATGACGGGCAATTTCAGCGTTCGCGATCCGTATCGCTCGTGGTTCGACGTGGAGGACGCGCGGACCAACGACCTGATTCGCATCGGCGATCGCAAGGCCCACTATCGCATCGGCAAAGACGGCATCGCTTTCGTCGAGCTGGCGCCGACCACACGGGCCGGTGAGCTGATTGTCGACCTCGAGTTCGAGAATCAGCGCGCACAGGAGGTCCGCGGCTGGCTCGCGCCCGCCGATCGCGACTGGATCCTGGTCGGCTTCGCCGAGGGGACGGCGGCACACAGGACCTTGTCGGACAACATGAGTGCGGCGATGGACGCGGGCTTCGAGGACGGCTACGCCGACGAGGGCCGCGTTGCATTCTTCGCGAAGGGCCAGATCAAGGGTGAGTACCTGCTGACGCTGGCCTACGATTCGGACCGCCAGCGCGACAAGAGCCGGTTCGAGACCGTTGTGGATCCGAATGCCTACTATCCGCTGTACGCCGACGGCAGCGAGCAGCGTTTCGAGGCGGCCAGCCAGCGCAAGCTCTACGTGAAACTCGAGCGCGAGCAGTTCGTTGCGCTGTTCGGCGACTTCGATACCGGGCTCAGCGTCACCGAGCTGACCCGCTTCCAGCGCGTGTTCAACGGCTTCAAGGCAGAATATCGAGGCGACTCGATCGGCTACACCGTGTTTGCAGCCGAATCCGACCAGGCATTCAACCGCGATGAGATCCGGGGAGACGGCACGTCGGGCCTGTACCGCCTGTCGAGAGCTCCGATCGTCGCGAACAGCGAAACCGTCCGCATCGAGGTTCGTGATCGCTTCGATTCCGGCCGCGTGCTCAACACGCAGGCCATGACGCGCTTCCTCGACTACACCTTCGACCCCCTGAACGGGACCCTGTTCTTCAAGCAGCCCGTGCCAAGTCGGGACCTGGACTTCAACCCGGTGTTTATCGTCGTCGAATACGAATCGCAGACGAGCGCCGACGCAGACCTGGTCGCCGGTGGTCGCGTGTCGGCCGGCGGCAGAAACTTCGAAGTCGGAGCGACTTACATCACCGATGAGACTGAAGGCGCGGAGGCCGAACTCTCGGGCGTGGACCTGCGCTGGCAGGTGAACGCGAGTACGTTGGTCAAAGCCGAGTATGCGGCCAGCGAGGCGGTGCAGGGCGGCACGTCCAGGAGTGGTAGCGCCAGCAAGATCGAGGTTGAGCACAACTCGGAGCGTGCCGACATTCGCGCCTACATTCGTGAGGTCGAAGACGACTTCGGGCTGGGCTTCCAGTCGGCATCGGACAGCGGCGTTCGTCGTCTGGGCATCGAAGGCAAGGGCAAGATCTCCGAGTCGCTGACGCTCAAGGGCGAGGCCGCCTGGCAGCAACAACTGGCGACCGAGGACATCCGGAACCTGGCCAGGGCGACGCTGCGTTACGACCGCGGCGGATTCGACGCGAGCCTTGGACTGACGCGAGCCGAGGACAAGTTTGAGGACGGCGATCGTCGCGTCAGCGATCTTGCCGAGGTCGGCGTGTCACAGCAGTTCTTTGACAACCGCCTGCGCCTGAGAATCAGCGGTTCCACCGCGCTGGGCGACGCCGCCGAGAATGCCGACTACCCCGATAGGATCGTCGTTGGCGCCGACTTCAGGCTGCGCGACAACGTGGAGCTCGTGAGCGAGTATGAGAAGGCGTCGGGCGAGAACATCGACGCGACGATGACCCGTGTCGGGCTTCGTGCATCGCCCTGGCGACGAGCTGAGCTCAATAGCTCCGTGACCAACGAGGTTACCGAGTTCGGTCCCAGGGTGTTTGCCAACGTTGGACTCGTGCAGGGCTTCAAGCTCAGCGATCGCTGGCTGCTGGATATCGGCGTTGACCAGAGCAACACGCTTACCGGGTCCGGCTTCAGGCAGTTCGACCCCGATACCGAACTCGTCAGCGGCTCGCTCAACGACGATTTCCTCGCCGCATTCGTCGGCGCAATGTACACCGGTGATGTCTGGAGCGCGACGTCACGGCTCGAGCTGCGCAATGCCGACTCCGAGGAGAGGAACTCGCTGCTGTTCGGCTGGTATCGGGAACCGCAGAAGGGGCACGGCTTGTCGGCCAGCCTGACGGTCTTCGACAGCGAACTGTCCACGGGCATACAGCAGACCGCGGCCGACCTGACCTTCGGCTGGGCGTGGCGCATGGCGGACAGCCGCTGGTCGTTCCTCGATCGTCTAGACCTCGTGTACGAGGATGCCAGGGGCGACGGTTCCGCGTCGACGACCTGGCGAGTCATCAATAACTTCAACGCCAACCGGCGCATCAACGCGAAGACGCAGCTATCGCTGCAGTACGCCTTCAAGTACGTGCGCGACGAATTCGATGCCGATGCGTTCACGGGCTACAGCGACCTGGCGGGCTTCGACCTGCGCCGCAGCATCAACGGTCGCTGGGACTTAGGCGTGAACGCGAGTGTGTTCAGCGCCTACGAATCCGGTACGCGCGACTACAGCGTCGGCGCCGACATCGGGCTCAACCTCGCGACGAACATGTGGCTGTCGCTCGGCTACAACGTGACCGGCTTCCACGATGACGACTTCGCTGCGGCGCGCTACTCGGCGCAGGGCCCGTATATCCGCTTCGCAATCAAGGCCGACCAGCGCACGTTGAAGGACATCGCGGGTATTCGATAAGGCTAAAGTATCGGCCAGTTCCGGAGCGCGCAAAGCGGTCCGGCTTTGTGTAACCTTCCGACCGTGATCACGCTGTCCGACTTCTTTGGCGATTCCAGCCCCCTGAAGACGCACCTGCCGGGCTTCCAGCCGCGGGCGGTGCAGGGCTTTATGGCCGACGCCGTGGCAGAGGCGATCGACGACTCGAGACGCCTGGTCGTCGAGGCCGGCACCGGGACCGGGAAGACCTTCGCCTACCTCGTGCCGGCGCTTTTGAGCGGCAAGAAAACGATTATTTCGACCGGAACGAAAGCGCTGCAGGACCAGCTGTATCACCGCGACCTGCCGCTGGTCGGCAAAGCCATCGGCCGTCCGGTCACGACGGCGCTGCTCAAGGGGCGCGCCAACTACCTGTGTCTGCAACGTCTCGACCAGGTCGACTCGGTGGCGGCATCGCTTAGGCAAGATATTGTCGCCGTCAACGAATGGCGCCACCGGACTCGCACCGGCGACCGGGCGGAGCTCGTCGACGTGACTGAGGATTCGTCGGTCTGGCCCATCGTCACATCGACGTCGGACAACTGTCTCGGCCAGAAATGCCCGCTCTACAACGACTGTTTCGTCGTCAAGGCGCGCCGCGCGGCGCAGGAAGCCGATCTCGTCGTCGTCAACCATCACCTGCTGCTGGCCGATCTCGCGATGAAAGAGAGCGGCTTTGTTGAATTCCTGCCCGGTGCCGAGACGGTCATCGTAGACGAAGCACACCAGCTCCCGGACCTCGCGACGCAGTTCTTCGGCGTGTCGCTCGGTAGTCGCGAGCTCGAGCGCCTTGTCGAAGAGACCCGTGCGGCAGCGTTGGGACACGCGAACAGCGAATTCCTCGGGCGAATCGACGGCGCGGATACGGCGTTACGAAAACTGCGGGCGGCCGCGCCGAGGGACGAGGGCAGGCACCAGCTCGCCGACGTCGTCTATACGCTAAGGCCCGCGATGGACGAGCTGACGGACGCGCTGCACGGCCTCGTAGCCGGGCTCGAGGTCTTGGCGGATGCGTCGCCGGAGCTCGAGAAGGCGGCCGAGTTGAGCATGGCCTACCTCGAGAGGCTCGGCCATCTCGCCAACGAGGACGGGTGGGACGGCCTGCGCTGGCTGCAGGTGAACCCTCGCAGCCTGCGGCTGCACCTGACGCCATTGGACGTGTCCGACACGCTGTCCTCGCTGCTGGGCAATGGTTACCAGTCGTGGATTCTGACATCGGCGACGCTCGCCGTCGGGGAAGACTTTTCGCACTACCTGTCGCGCATCGGCCTTCAGGATGCGACGGCCCTGTCGTTTCAGAGCCCGTTTCCGATCGCGGACAACAGCCTGTTGTACCTGCCGCCCGACCTGCCGCAGCCGTCCAGCCGAGACCACACCACGAGCGTCATGGAGACGCTGGCCGACATGCTGAAGCTCGGCGTCGGCGGCGCTTTTTGCCTGTTCACCAGTCATCGGGCACTGCAGGCAGCCAGGCGCTGGTCACGAACCCACCGTCGGCAGTTCGGCGGCCGCAAGCTGCTCGTCCAGGGCGATGCGCCACGCGACGACTTGCTGCGGCGCTTCCGCGACGCCGGGGACGCCGTGTTGCTCGGTACCGGCAGTTTCTGGGAAGGCGTCGACGTCCGCGGTCGCGCGCTGTCGATGGTCATCATCGACAAGCTGCCGTTCACATCGCCGGCCGATCCGCTGTTGATGGCGCGCCTCGAATACCTGAAGCGGGCCGGCGGTAATGGCTTCATGGAGCACCAGGTTCCGCAGGCGGTTCTGAGCTTGAAACAGGGCGCCGGTCGACTGCTGCGTGACCAGGAAGACTACGGCGTTGTCGTGTTGTGCGACCCGCGCCTGACGCAGAAGCGCTACGGCAGCATCTTCCTCGACGCGCTCAAGCCAATGCCGGTCACGGACTCGCTCAAAGACGTGGCGTCCTTTCTCGCGAAACGTGACCGCGCCGGAGCGGTTGCGTGAATTTCCTGGCAATTGACACGTCGTCAGTGGCCTGCTCGGTCGCGCTGTCGCTCGCCGATGAGATCGCGGAACGTCATACCGAACTGGCACGAGAACACACGCAGCTGCTGGTGCCGATGATCGAGGAGCTGCTCTCTGAGGGCGACGTTTCGCTTTCGGATCTCGACGCATTCGTGCTTGGCAATGGCCCGGGGTCTTTCATCGGCATGCGCATCTCGGCATCGCTCGTGCAGGGTATGGCATTCGGCGTGTCTCGGCCGGTCGTGCCGGTCTCCTCGTTGCTGGCCGTTGCGGAAGCCGCGTTCGCGGATGGCGACTGCGACGAGGTCGTCGTCGCCCAGGATGCGCACATGAACGAGGTGTACCTGGGCCGATTCGGCAGGGCGGACTCCGGCGAAATCACGGCTCTTGCGCCTGAGACGCTGCATTCGCTGTCAGTGATCGACGGACTGGGTGCGGACGGACTCGGTGCGTCGGCGCGCCGACTGGCGGCGGGCGCCGGATGGGAGCGGTACCCGGCGCTGTGGACGGCCAATGCCGATGCATTCGCCGAACTCTCGAGTCACAAGGCGCCGCGTGCACGCCACCTGTTTCCCTGTGCGAAGACGAGCTTTGATGCCGGTCTTGGCATCGATCCGGCCGACATTGAGCCGAGCTACCTGCGCCAGAAAGTGGCGACGCCAACGTCCGGACCTTAACCCTACTGTAATATAGTGCTGATGTAATCGCGGGATTCGGCGACTATCGCCAAGGCCAGCCACTTATGACATCCAGCAAAATACTCATTATTGAAGACGAAGCTCCGATTCGGGAGATGATCGCATTCCACCTGTCCCGTGCGGGCTTCGAGACCCTGGAGGCGCCCGACTGTCGCAGTGCGCGCCAGTTGCTCGCAGACGAACGACCGTCACTGGCGCTGGTCGACTGGATGCTGCCTGACATGAGCGGGCTCGAACTCACGCGTGTGCTGAAGCGCGACAGGGACAATGAGGACCTCGCGATCATTATGTTGACCGCCCGAGCCGATGAATACGACAAAGTGGCCGGACTCGAAGGCGGCGCCGACGACTACATCACCAAGCCGTTCTCGCCGAGGGAGCTGGTCGCGCGAATCCAGGCCGTGCTGCGACGCTCCGGCGCCGGTGATAACGAGATCATCGAGGCCGGCGTCCTTGAGCTGGACACGGCGGGCCACCGCGTGACCGCGAATGGCACCGAGATTAAGCTCGGACCGACAGAGTATCGCTTGCTGCATTTCCTGATGACCCACGCTGATCGCGTCTACAGTCGAACCCAGTTACTCGACCGGGTCTGGGGCGCCAATGTGTACGTCGAGGAGCGAACGGTCGACGTGCACGTCAGGCGATTGCGCAAGGCGCTGCAAGAGGGCGATGCCGATGAGTACATTCAGACGGTGCGCGGAGCCGGTTATCGATTCTCGGTACGGCACGAGTAGCTAACGCGGCGCGTCCCTACAGTCATGTCCAAATCTGCTCGAAAACTCCTCGTCGGACTCCTGCTGCTGATGGTGTCGGGTCTCGCGCTGGGTTCGCTTTACGGTGATCCTGTGACCGGTCTCCTCGTGGCGGCTTTCCTCGCACTGGTCTGGCAGGTCAGACAGTTGCTCGCGTACGACAGAGTAGTGCGAACCGGTGAGCCCGACCATTTCCAGCGCGGCGACGGAATCTGGCAACAGCTCTACTCACGGTACCGGTTCGAACACCAGAAAAGCGAGGTCTACAAGCGGCGCTACCGCGACCTCTTAGCCGAGATTCGGAAGTCCACGGACGCGATGCCTGACGCGGCCGTCGTGATCGACAGCGACAACCGGATCGTCACGTCCAACCGCGCTGCCAAGGAGCTTGTCGGGCTGCGCCCGAAGAAAGACAAGGGTGAGCGCATCGAAGACATTCTTCACCACCGGGATTTCTCCAAGCTCCTGAACGATTCAGACTTCAGCGCGGTCGTGGACCTGCCGTCGCCCTTGCGGCCCGGCCACTGGCTCAACTGTCGCATCGTGCCCTACGGTGTTGACCAGCGATTGGTCTTGATACGAGACATCACCGATCGGCTAAGGCTCAATAAGATGCGCCGCGACTTCGTCGCCAATGCGTCCCACGAGTTGCGCTCGCCTCTCACCGTGATCAGCGGTTACCTCGAGGGGCTGACGGACGAAGACATCCCGCCCGATCTGCATGTGCCTTTCCACCAGATGCAGTCACAGGCGCGGCGTATGAACCAGGTCATCAACGAACTGCTCGAGCTGTCGCGCGTCGAGAGCGCAGGACAGGCGAGCTTCGACGACAGTGTCGACGTCGCCGGCTTGATGCACGCGGCCGCCAAGACCTACCGCAGTGAACCCGGCGCACCGAACATCGTCGTAGACGCGGACCCGACCGTACGACTGCTCGGCAATGCGACACAGATCGAGTCGGTGATCACCAATTTTGTGTCCAACGCCATTCGATACACACCCGTTGACGGCAAGATCGTTATGCAATGGTCGGCGAAGAAGAATGCGGCCAGGCTCGCGGTCACAGATACCGGCGAGGGAATACCCGCCAAGGATCTTCCGAGGCTCACCGAACGCTTCTTCCGGGTCGACCGGGGGCGTGCCCGGTCTGACGGCGGCGTAGGCCTCGGGCTCGCGATCGTCAAACACATTCTCAGCCGGCATGACACGGAACTGCAGATCGAGAGTACGCCCGGTGTCGGCAGCACGTTCAGCTGCGTATTCGACCAGCACAGACTGGATCGCGTTTCCCAGGCTCAAAGCGACGAGGTTGCCTAGCCGCGCGGTGAAAAGCTTTGCCTCGCACTCGCGTGAGGCTCATCAACATGCTGCCAGCCGTTGCGCACAGCGTAGCATCAGGACCCGGCAATCAAGGTTTTCTGAACATTCGTTCCGCTGCGCGGTCTCTGAAGCGAGTGGTGACCCGGTCAGGTATAGTTGCGACCAGGTAATTTGCAGGGCGCAGGGCAGGGATGTGCGCCATGCACGGACGGACTGATACCACTGCGAGTAAGTTTAGGGACGATATGAACAGCATCAGCACCAGGACTATCAACGCGGCCGGCTTCGCAGCCTGTGCGGGACTGATGGCATTCGCGCTGTACGCGGAACACGTTCTCATGCTGATGCCGTGCCCGCTCTGCAGTATCCAGCGGCTTGCGGTCATCGTTCTCGGTATTTTCTTCCTGATAGCGGCGCTTCACGCGCCGAAAGGCGCTGGTCGATACGTATACGCCGGTCTCGTCGGTCTTGCCGCGGCCGGGGGTGCGGGCGTTGCGGGCTGGCATATCTACCTGCAGAATCTGCCGCCCGACGAGGTTCCGGGATGCGGTCCCGGCCTGAATTACATGGTCGAGAACTTCCCGTTCACGGACGTGTTGAAGATGGTATTCACGGGCTCCGGCGAGTGCGCGGAGATCAGCTGGCAATTCCTGGGGCTGTCGATGCCGTCATGGGTACTGATCAGCGTTGTCGTCCTCGGCAGCGTCGGTGTCTGGAATAACCTGCGGTCACCCTCAGCCTGACGGTATCACGCGATTTTCGCCTCGCTCATCCAAGCATACGCTTAAGGATCTTTTCGTACATCGTCGACAGCTGCGGCACGTCCGTGATAGCGATGTGCTCGTTTATCTTGTGAATCGACTTGTTCACCGGACCCAACTCGACGACATCGGCGCCCGCCGGTGAAATGAAGCGGCCGTCGGATGTGCCGCCACCCGTCGATTGCTCCGTCTCTATCCCGGTTTCTTCGAGAACCACGGCGCTGACCGCGTCGATCAGCCGTCCCGGCTTCGTCAGGAACGGTTCGCCGGACAGGTGCCACCTGAGTTCGTAATCGATGTCATGGGCGTCAAGCACCGACTCGACCTTCTGTTGGAGCGACTCATGCGTCCATTCGGTCGAGTAGCGGAAGTTGAAGCGGGCGTACAGCTCACCCGGGGTCACGTTCGGCGCACCTATACCGGCCTTGAGTTCCACGAACTGGAAGCTCGTCGGCGGAAAGTAGTCGTTACCCTGGTCCCATTCAATGTCGTAGAGGGCGTGCAGAACGGGAGCGAAACGCTGGATCGGGTTGTCGGCGCTCTGCGGGTAGGCGACGTGGCCCTGGATGCCATTGACGGTCAGCATGCCGCTCAAGGACCCGCGCCGACCGATGCGTATGACATCGCCCAGCCGTTCGTGGCTGGACGGTTCGCCGAGCACGCACCAGTCGATGGATTCGCCGCGTTCCTTCAGGTGCTCCACGACCTTCAGCGTGCCGTTGCGTGCCGGTCCTTCCTCGTCGCTCGTAATCAACATCGCAATGCTGCCGTCGTGGTCAGGGCAGGCCGCGACGAAGCGCTCGATCGCCGTCACCATCGCCGCGATTCCGCTCTTCATGTCGGCGGCCCCGCGGCCGTAGAGCAAGCCATCGATCAGCGTAGGTTCGAACGGATCGGTGTTCCAGCCGGAGAGGTCGCCCGGCGGGACGACGTCGGTGTGACCCGCGAGGCACAAGACCGGCCCGTCAGTGCCTCTTCGTGCCCACAGGTTGGTCACGTCTTCGAACTGCAGGGTTTCGCAGGCAAAGCCCATGCGCTCGAGTCGCTCTATCAGCAGCGACTGGCAGCCGGCATCGTCCGGCGTCACCGAGGCGCGTCGAATGAGGTCGCAAAGCAGGTCTGTGGTTGGATCCTTGAGATCGCTGTTCGCTGTCGATTCCTTCATGTCGCCGTTACATTTCCTTTTGTCAGCGTGGTTCGGTCGCGAAACCGGTCGAGCGGCCGCGCGATTGCGACCGAGACATCGCCGATAGTCTGCCCGACTTCCCGGTTCGGTGTCCAAGCTCTGCGATCACGCACGTCGTGTGACGATCGCGCGGCGCTCACGCCTTGCCGTCGAGGAAGTCCGAGAAGCGCTTTTCGGAGAATCCGATCGCGAAGAAACCCTGCGTCTCAAGCACAGGCCTTTTCAGCAGCGTGGGTTGGTCGAGCAGGGCAGCCATCGCCTTGTCCCGATTCATGTCGTTTCGGTCGACCTCCGGGATCTTACGCCATGACAGGCTGCGACGGTTGAGCAGCTTCTCCCAGCCGACCTGGTCCCCCCAGCGCTCCAGCATCTGGATGTCGAGGCCGTCGTCGCGCAGGTCGTGAAACCGGTGCTCGAGGTTTCTGTCTTTCAGAAATTTGAGTGCCTTGCGGCAAGAGTCGCAGCTCTTGATGCCGTAAACGACCAGGGTCATGGGAGGCGGTCCTCACGGTGTTGCTGTCCAGGACGCTGGATCATTGCGCATTCCTCAACAAGTCATTGAGGCTCGTCTTGGCGCGCGTCTTTTCGTCCACTCGCTTGACGATGACCGCGCAATAGAGCGAGTAGCTGCCGTCCTTTGACGGCAGGCTGCCCGATACGACGACCGAGCCGGCGGGGATTCTGCCGTAACTGATCTCACCGGTTTCGCGGTCGTAGATGCGGGTGCTCTGCCCGATATAGACGCCCATCGATATGACGGAGCCCTGTTCGACGACAACGCCTTCGACGACTTCGGAGCGGGCGCCGACGAAACAGTCGTCCTCGATGATCGTGGGACCGGCCTGCAGGGGCTCGAGCACACCGCCGATACCGACACCGCCGGACAGGTGGACGTTTCGACCGATCTGGGCGCAACTGCCGACCGTCGCCCACGTATCGACCATCGTGCTGCTGTCCACGTACGCACCGATGTTGACGTAGCTCGGCATCAGCACGACGTCGGGCGCAACATAGGCGCCACGGCGAACGATGGCATCCGGTACGACGCGCACCTGGTCGCGGACAAAGTCGTCTTTCGAGTAGTTCGCATACTTCATGCCAACCTTGTCGTAGAAGCGTGAATGGCTGCCTTTGATGACGTCGTTGTCGTTAAGCCTGAAGCTCAGCAGGACCGCTTTCTTGAGCCATTGATTGACCTGCCATTCGCCGTCCTTCTTCTCCGCGACTCGCGCGCGCCCCTGGTCGAGATCGTCGATGGCTTCATTCACGATCGCCTCAAGCTCAGTTCTCTCGGCGTCAGACGCCGTCTTGCCGCCCGCATCGAACGCTCTCTCGATGATGTCAATCTTGTCTTTATTCATTTGTCCTGATCCAGGGCGCCGACCAGCGCTTCCTGCAGCGTGTGTTTCTGTTCTTCGGTCAACACCGAGCCGTCTTCGTTCTTCAGGTAAAAGACATCCTCCGCTCGCTCGCCGATCGTCATTATCTTAGCCGTCTCGATGTCGATGCCGTGTTTCATCAGGACCTCGCCGACCGTGCTCAGCAGCCCGGGTCGGTCCGATGCGTGCAGCTCCATGATCGTCTGGCCCGGCTGGCCGTGTTTGTTGAAGTCAACGACGGTCTTCGTCGAGAACATCCGCACCGCCCGCGGTGCGGCCCGCGTCACGCTGGAGATGTTGTCGTCGTCCGCGGTTAGCACACGCGCCATCGATCGACGAATTTTCTGCATGCGCGCCTCGTCGATCTCGGTCAGCTTGTCCGTTTCCATAAAGACGAAGGTATCGAGGCTGTAACCGTTATTGAGCGGAACGATGCGCGCATCGACGATATTGAGACCGAGCTCGTCGATGGCCGCCGTGGCGTGCGCAAACGTGTGCTTCTCGTGTTTAGTGTAGAGCGCCGCTTCGACGCCTTCCCCGTTCGCCTGACGCCTGACGTCGACGAGTCCGACGTCAGATTCCATGTTCGATTCGGATAGCCACTCGGTGTGCCAGACGATCTCATTTGGCCGATGGCGGATAAAGTAGTCTGCCGTCATGATCTGCCAGACGGCGTTGATGGCCTCGTCGCCGATGCCGCGAGCAATTAACTCGCTGCGTGCGGCGTTCTGCGACTCACTGACCACCTGCGCTCGCTCCAGTGGACCGTCGTCCTCTCGCTTGAGCTGGCGTGACGTCGCTTCGTAAAGGTCGCGGAACAGCGAGGCTTTCCACGAATTCCATAGCTTCGGGTTCGTACCGCGAACGTCCGCGACAGTCAGCAGGTATAAGTAGTCCAGTCTCTCCTGCGTTCCGACCAGCTTAGCGAATTCTCCGATGACGTCGGGATCGCCGATATCCTTCTTCTGCGCCGTCGACGATAGGATGAGATGGCTCTGCACCAGCCACGCGACCGTTGCGGCGTCGGTCGGGTCGAGGCCGTGCTCAAGGCAGAAGGCCTTCGCATCGACCGCGCCGAGTTCCGAGTGATCGCCGCCACGACCCTTGGCGATGTCGTGGAACAGTCCGCCGAGGTAGACAATCTCCGGCCTGTCCAAAGCCTGCATGATGCGACTGCAGTGAGGAAATTCATCATCGAAGCGCTGCAGCGAGAAGCGGCGCAGATTGCTGACGACGAACAGCGTGTGCTCGTCGACGGTGTAGGCGTGAAAGAGGTCGTACTGCATCCGCCCGACGATTCGGCCGAAGGCGGGAATGTACAGGCCCAGCACGCCGTAGAGGTTCATGCGGCGCAGCTCATGCGTGACGCCCTCAGGCGCCCTGAGCATATCGAGGAACAGGCGGTGGTTCTTCGGGCTCTGGCGAAATTCCTCGTCAATCAGCGGCAGGTTCCGCTTCAGAAGCCCGATCGTGTAGGCGCTGACGCCCTTGATGTCCGGGTTCTGCTGCAGCAGCAGGAACAGCTCCAGCAGCGCGGACGGATCCCGCGCGAAGACATTGTCGTCGACCGTCTGCAGGTAGCCGTTCCTGACCTTGAAGCGCGCATTGAGCGGCACGGCCTCGGCATCGGGGTCTAACAGTATGGCCTCCTCGAAGAGCTGCAGCAGCATCTCGTTGATCCGGGACAGGTCCATGACGGTCCGGTAGTAGCGCTGCATCATCTGCTCGACGCCGAGCGTGTAGCTCGCATCCTCGTAGCCCAGCATCTTGGCGAGCTTGACCTGGTGATCGAACAGCAGCCGGTCCTCGTGGCGGCCCGTCAAAAGATGCAGCGCAAAACGCACTCGCCACAGGTAGGCGAGCCCCTTGTTCAGCAGGTTCACCTGACCGGGCGTCAGGAAGCCGTGTTGAATCAGCTCGTCCGGGGTGCGCGTGCCGAAGTGGCGTTTGGCGACCCAGCCGATCATCTGGATATCCCGAAGACCGCCCGGGCTGCCTTTGACGTTGGGTTCCAGGTTGTAACCGGTATCGTCGTAACGATGGTGTCGCGCAATCTGCTCTTTAAGTTTTTCGGCGAAGAACTCCGTCGAGGGCCACATCTTGTCAGGCGCGATGCCATCGTCCATCCGTTCGACGAGCTCGGCCGGACCGTCGATCAGGCGATGTTCCATCAACGTGGTCACGATCGTCAGGTCGCCGGTCGCGGCCTCGATGCACTCGTCCACGGTGCGCACGCTGTGGCCGATTTCGAGGCCGATATCCCACAGTGCGGTGACAAAATCGGAGAGCCGGTCCTCGGCGCCGTCGGGGAGGGCATCGGGCAGCAGGATGAGGATGTCGACATCGGATGCCGGGTGCAGTTCGCCCCGTCCGTAGCCGCCGACGGCGACGAGGGCAATCTGCTCGCTTAAACTCCCCAGCCGGGAGCGCCACAGGTGGCTCAGGACCGAGTCGACGGCGCGCGCACGCGAATGAACGAGCTCAACGACGGACTCACCGTCACCGAAGCGCTGCGCCAGGTTCTCATCCGCCGCCGCCAGCGCCTCGCGCGCCGCGAGCCCCGACGCGTCGCCGATCGTCTCGGCCACCGCTTGTACGGCAGGATCGTGCCTGGGCCTGTCCGGAGTCTGTGCAGGTGCGACCATAACTTACCTGTCTGCCGCCCCCAGGGTCAGGACCTCGTAGCCGGTCTCTGTCACCAGGATCGTGTGTTCCCACTGCGCCGACAGGCTGTGATCCTTGGTCACGACGGTCCATCCGTCGGGCAGCAGGCGCACGCCGGCCTTGCCGGCGTTGACCATCGGCTCGACGGTCAGCGTCATGCCGGCCTTCAGCTGCATCCCGGTGCCGCGCGTCCCGTAGTGCAGGACCTGGGGATCTTCGTGGAACACACGGCCGATGCCGTGCCCGCAGTATTCTCGAACGACGGAGAAACGGTTTTTCTCGACGAACTGCTGGATCGACGCTCCGACGTCGCCTAGGTGCTTGCCGTCGCCGAGTTCCTCGATGCCGCGCCACATCGCCTGCAGCGTGATATCCGCCAGGCGCCGCGCCTGGATATTTTCCCTGCCCACCATGAACATGCGACTCGTATCGCCGTGAAATCCGTCCTTGATCACGGTGATGTCGATATTGACCGCGTCGCCGGCTTTGAGACGCTTTTCGCCGGGGATGCCGTGGCAGACGACGTGATTGACGGAGGTGCAGATGGATTTGGGGAACCCGCGGTAGTTCAACGGGGCGGGGATCGCGTCCTGCTCCTCGGTGATGAACTTGTGGCAGATCGCGTCGAGTTCGTCGGTCGTCACACCGGGTTTTACATAATCCCCAATCATATCGAGGACGTCGGCGGCCAGTTGTCCGGCGACTCGCATTTTCTGCTGCTCTTCGGGTGTCTTGATCGTAACGGTCATCGATGTCAGTTCAGTGGCAAAAGGTCACCGGCGCCGATTCGGGCGCTCGTATCTGTCTTCCAGTGACCATCGGTCACCTGTGCGTTGCAGGGCGGTATTTCCGGTCTGTTTCTTGGAAGGGGTACGCGCACATTGTTGGGCGCGACTCGCTATGGTATAAAGCGCGCGCCCTTGAGGCAATTAATCCACACGTATATCGACACAGCGCACTGGGTGCCCACCGAAAAAGGGTTTTGCGCTGGGGTATACGGAGGCCTAACCCGGAGAAATACCATGGCAGACGTAACTATGCGCCAGATGCTAGAGGCTGGCGTGCATTTTGGTCATCAGACCCGCTTCTGGAACCCGAAGATGGCACCGTTCATCTTTGGCGAGCGTAACAAGATCCACATTATCAACCTCGAGAAGAGCCTTCCGATGGCTCGCGAGGCCAGCGCATTCATCAAAGCAACCGTCGCGGATGGCGGCACGATCCTGTTCGTCGGCACGAAACGTGCGGCGCGCGAGGCCATTCGCAATCACGCAGCCCGTTGCGGCATGCCGTATGTCAGCCAGCGCTGGCTCGGCGGCATGCTGACCAACTACAAGACGATTCGCCAGTCCGTCAAGCGCCTGATAGCGCTCGAGGAGATGTCGGCCGAGAATGCATTCGAAGGCCTGACCAAGAAGGAAATCCTCGGCCTGGAGCGTGAGCGCGACAAGCTCGAGCGCAGCCTGGGCGGCATCAAGGACATGAAGTCCCTGCCGGACGTCATGTTCGTCATCGACGTGGAGCACGAGGATATTGCAATCCGCGAAGCTCGCAAGCTGGGCATCCCGGTCGTCGCAGTCGTCGATACGAACTGCTCGCCGGAGGGCGTCGACTACGTCGTCCCCGGTAACGACGACGCGATGCGTGCCATCGAGCTGTACACCGCCGTCATTGCTGACTCGGTTCTCGACGGCAAGGCCTCGATCCCCGAGGTAGCGCTGGGCGAGGACGAGTTCGTCGAACTGGACGCCGAAGGCCGTCCGACCAAGGCGCCGCGCAAAAAGAAAGCGGCCAAGAAGACGACGAAGAAGGCTGCAGCGAAGAAGACGACCAAGGCCGCCGACAAGGCCGACAAGAGCGCCGACAAAGCCGCCGAAACCGCTGACGCAGCGGCAGACAAGGCCGAAGTGGCGAAACCGGCCGAAGAAGCGAAGCCGGCTAAAGATGACGAGCCAGCCAAAGAGGCGAAAGCAGAGAAAAAAGCGGCAAAAGCCGATGAGCCTGCCGCTGACGACGCTGGTGAGGACAAGGCTGCCAAGGCAGAAGACAAGGCAGACGACAAAGCTTCAGAAGCGGACGCCAAGTAAGCGCTTCTATCGTTGTACGACGGGCCCGGACGACGGGCACACATATTTAGAGGAATAAAGTGATGGCCATCAGTGCATCAATGGTAAAGGAACTGCGCGAGCGAACCGGCGCGGGCATGATGGAGTGCAAAAAGGCACTCGTTGAGACGAACGGCGACCTGGACGCAGCGGTTGAACTGCTCCGCAAGTCCGGTCAGGCCAAGGCGGACAAAAAGTCCGGTCGCGTCGCGGCTGAGGGCCGCATCGTCGTCAAGAGCGATGGCGGCAAGGCGGTCATCGTCGAAATTAACTCCGAGACCGACTTCGTCGCGAAGGACGAGAACTTCGTTGCGTTCACCGACAGCATTGCTGACGCCGCTCTCGCATCGGGCACCACCGACATGCAGGCATTGTCTGCAGAGTCGCTCGCCGACGGTCGCCAGGTCGAAGCGGCCCGCACCGAGCTGGTTGCAAAAGTGGGTGAGAATATTTCCCTGCGCCGCGCCAGCACGATCGACAGCGCCGGTACGATCGGCGCTTACACGCACGGCGCCAAGATTGGCGCGGTTGTGGCCGTCGAAGGCGGTGACGAGGAGCTGGCCAGGGATGTCGCTATGCACATCGCCGCAACCAATCCGATGTGCATCGACGAGAGCGGCGTACCGGCGGAAACGCTCGAAAACGAGCGCCGTATCCTGACCGAGCAGGCACAGGAAAGTGGCAAGCCGGCTGATATCATTGCCAAGATGGTCGAAGGCCGCGTCAACAAGTTCCTGAAGGAAATCACGCTGGTTGGCCAGCCTTTCGTCAAGGATCCGGACGTCACGGTCGGCAAACTGCTGTCCGGCGCCGGCGCGAAAGTGACGGACTTCGTACGTTTCGAGGTCGGTGAGGGCATCGAGAAGAAAGAAGACAATTTCGTCGAAGAAGTCATGGCGCAGGTGAAGGGCGCCAGCTAACCCGGAACTCCGGGTCGGGAGTGACTATGGTGGATGAGACAGCGATTCCTTATCGCCGCGTACTGCTCAAACTGAGTGGTGAGGCCCTCATGGGTGACCTCGACTACGGTATCCAACCCGAGGTCATCAAGCGCATCGCGAAAGAAATCGCCGTCGTCCGCGAGGCGGGTGTCGAAGTCGCCATTGTCATCGGCGGCGGCAATATCTTTCGCGGAGAGGGTCTCGCGCGGTCCGGTATGGATCGCGTCACCGGGGACCACATGGGAATGCTCGCGACCGTCATGAACGCGCTGGCGATTCAGGATGCCCTGGAGTCCCAAAACGTCTTCGCCCGCGTCATGTCGGCTTTGCCGGTGAACTCCGTCTGTGAAGATTACATTCGCCGCCGCGCGATTCGTCATCTCGAGAAGGGGCGTGTGATCGTACTCGCCGCGGGCACTGGCAACCCGTTCTTCACGACGGACACGGCGGCCAGCCTGCGAGCCATCGAGATCGGTGCGGACATTCTGCTGAAGGCGACCAAGGTCGATGGCGTGTACGACAGCGACCCGGTCAGCAATCCCGACGCCAAACGTTATGATTCAGTGGACTTCGATACGGTGCTTTCCGACAAACTCCGGGTCATGGACGCAACGGCCATCGTCATGTGTCGTGACAACGGACTGCCGCTGCGCGTGTTTGACCTGACCAAAGAGAATGCGATCGTTCAGGCCATGACGGGCGAGAACGTCGGAACCGTCGTGACGGCCTGAGTCAGACCAACAGGAATTTGTACAAGCAGATACCCAGACAGAAGTGAGATAAGCATGCTCGATGAGATCAAAAAGGACGCAGGGGAACGAATGTCCAAAAGCGTCGCATCGCTTAAACAGGAGTTCACCAAGATCAGGACCGGCAGGGCACACACGAGCCTGCTGGATCACATCACCGTCGAATACTATGGCAGCCCGGTCCCGCTCAACCAGGTGTCGAATGTCGGCGTCGAGGACTCGCGCACGCTGACCATCACGCCCTGGGAGAAGGACATGGTCGGCCCGATTGAGAAGGCGATCATGAAATCCGATCTCGGGCTGAATCCTGCGACCGCCGGCACCGTCATTCGCGTGCCGCTGCCGCCGCTGACTGAAGAGCGCCGCAAGGACATGATCCGGGTCGTCCGCAACGAGGCCGAGGGCGGGCGCATCGCAATACGGAATATTCGCCGGGACGCCATCAGCGACATCAAAGACCTGATGAAGGAGAAGATGATCGGCGAGGACGATGAACGTCGCGCGGAGGACGAGATACAGGTCATTACGGACAAGTACGTCGCCGAGGTCGATAGTGCACTCGCCGAGAAAGAAAGCGAGTTAATGGAGGTCTGAGCCTGGCGCTTAGAGACTGGCTTTGAGTACTCCGGATCCACGCATACCGCAACACGTCGCCGTCATCATGGACGGCAACGGTCGCTGGGCGCGTAAGCGTGCGCTGCCGCGGCATGTCGGGCATCGGTCCGGCGTAAAGTCAGTCCGCGAGATCGTCGAGACCGCCGCCAAGCGTGGCGTCAAGTACCTGACACTGTTCGCATTCAGCAGCGAGAACTTCAAGCGCCCACGCGACGAGGTCAGCATGCTGATGGCGCTTTTCCTCGAGTCGCTGCAGCGAGAGGTCGAGGAACTGCATAAGAATAATGTGCGATTGCGCTGTGTCGGTGCACGCGACCGGCTGAACCTGGCGTTGACCGAGAAGATCAGTGCTGCAGAAGCCCTCACGGCGGACAACGACGGTCTTACCCTCGTGCTCGCCGTCGCGTACGGCGGGCGCTGGGACATCGTTAATTCGACCCGGCGCATCGCCGAGCGCGTGGCGGCCGGCGAGTTGGATCCTGACGATATCGATGAGACGACGGTCGAGTCCGGGCTCGAGTTGCGCGATCTGCCGGATCCTGACCTGTTGATTCGAACCGGCGGCGAAAAACGCATCAGCAACTTCCTGCTGTGGAACCTGGCGTATTCCGAGATGTGGTTCACAGACGTCCTGTGGCCCGACTTTCGGCAGCGTGATTTCGACGACGCGCTCGAGTTCTTCGGTAAGCGCCAGCGTCGTTTCGGCAGCACACCTGAGCAGCTGGAGGCTGTGAAGTGCTGAAGGCCCGCATCATCACGGCCGTCATCGCCCTGGCTTTACTGATGGTCGTACTCTTTGCCGTGCCTGCCCGGTTCGCTGAGGCTGCTATGGCCGCGGCTACGCTGGGCGGCGCCTGGGAGTGGTCGTCCCTGCTGAGACTCAATTCCGTTCCGGAACGGGCGACGTTCGTCGGACTGGTCGGCATTTTGCTGGCCGTCGTCTACAGCTTCCTCGCCGCGTACGGCGGCGAAATATTGCTGGCTGGCGTCGTGTGGTGGGTCGCCGCGATGATCTGGGTCATGTCCTATCCGACGCCGGTACCGAAGCCGTTGGTGTGGTTCGGCGGCGTCCTCGTATTGGTCCCTTTCTTCGTCGCGCTGGTGACGCTGTATCGGGCAGGCGCTCTGACTCTGCTGTTTGCTCTGACCATCGTCTGGGCGGCCGACATCGGTGCTTATTTCGCCGGCAAGCAGTTTGGCAAGGTCAAGCTCGCGCCGAGCATCAGCCCGGGCAAGACGTGGGAGGGCGTTATCGGCGGCCTCGTCGCGGTTGCGCTGCTGTCGTTGGCCGGCAGCTACTATTTCGACGTGGGTTTGCTGCAGCTGCTGCCGTTCTGCCTCGCCGTCGCTTGCATCTCCGTCGTCGGCGACTTGACGGTCAGCATCTTCAAGCGAAACGCCGGCGTCAAAGACAGCGGGACACTGTTTCCGGGCCACGGCGGTTTGCTCGATCGCGTCGACAGTATCGCGGCGGCGACGCCGGTCTTTGCGCTGGGCGTTGCATGGATGGGACTTTTATGAACGCGCGTTCAGTCAGCATTCATCTAAAAGCGCGTAGCGTACGCGGGAACTGTGCGTATAGGACGCAGTCACAGGTTAAACACGTGGCGCTTACGCCAGCGAGCGATCATATGGAAGGAGATCGGGGTCAATGATGGATGTGCTTGGCAGCATTCTGGCGTTCGTCGTCGCTATTTCCGTGCTGGTGGCCGTGCACGAGTACGGCCACTACATCGTTGGCAAATGGTCAGGGATGAAGGTCTTACGGTTTTCGATCGGCTTCGGCAAACCGCTGTATAAGAAAGTAGCCGGGCCCGATCAGACCGAATATTGCATCTCGGCCATCCCGCTTGGCGGTTATGTACGTTTCCTGGACAGCCGTGAGGCTGAAATCGATTCGCGTGACGACGGGCGCGCGTTCGATCAGCGGCCGGTGCCGTTGCGGATAGCGACACTGCTGGCCGGACCGTTCTTCAATTTCGCCTTCGCGATCGTTGCATACTGGGCAATCTTTATCTACGGCGTTCCGACAGTGGTTCCCGCGGTAGGCTCAGTCGAACCGGAATCCTACGCGGCTGAAGCCGGCCTCGTGTCCGGCGACAAGATCATCGCCGTCGGTGATCGCGAGACTGCCGACTGGGAAGCGACCCTGCTCGCCATGCTCGACACGATGGTAGCCACCGGCTCGATCCCCCTGACGCTCGAAGACGATGACGGATTCCAGCGTCAGACCGCCATCGACGTCGGCGACGACGCGTCCCGACTCACCGAGCCCGGCCTGCTGTTCGACGGCCTTGGTTTCCGTCCGTGGGGTGTCTCGGATATTCCGCCGATCATCGGTGAACTGACGGAGGACAGCCCGGCGGGCTACGCGGGCTTGAGGTCCGGCGACCGGATCACGCGGATCGACGGCGTGGCTATCGGTAACTTCAGTGACCTCGTCGAGGCCGTCTCCTCGCGAGCCGATCAGTCGGTCGACGTGGTCTACGAGCGCGGCGGCGAGGCCTACGACACGGTGGTCAATATCGCGTCGATGGAGCGCGACGGACAAACGGTCGGTCGCCTCGGCGTGGCGGCAGGCGTCAGCGGGACAGATTACGTCTACCTGAAACAGTTTGGTCCGGTCGACAGCGTCGGTCGTGCGATCCAGCGAACCTGGGACTCGACGGTGTTCACGGTTCGGATGCTGGCCCGAATGGTCACCGGCGACGTGTCCGTCAAGAACATCAGCGGGCCGATCAACATCGCGCAGTTCGCCGGCGATTCCGCCGAGCGGGGGTTGAGCAGCTTCCTGAGTTTTCTGGCGATCGTCAGCATCAGCCTCGGGGTGCTGAACCTGCTGCCGATTCCGATTCTGGATGGCGGCCAGATCGTCTACCAGACGATCGAGGGCCTGAAGGGAAGTCCGCTGTCGGAGCGGGCGCAGATCGCGGGACAGCAATTCGGTATCCTTGCGCTGCTGCTACTGATGAGCTTTGCGTTCTACAACGACCTGGCAAGAATATTCGGATGAGGGAAGATTCGGTTTTGAAGTCCAAAAAGACTTTTTCAGCCTTCTGGCACACGTTCGTCGCGATCATTGCCATCGCGCCTGCACTGGCGAGCGCGGCGTTCGAACCGTTCGTCGTTCGCGACATGCGCGTTGAAGGGCTGCAGCGAATTTCTGAAGGTACCGTCTTCAATTACCTGCCTATCAACATCGGCGATCAGGTCGACGGCGTTCGAATCGGCGAGGCGATTTCTGCGCTGTATCGCCAGGGTCTGTTTGACGACATCGAGATGCGTCGCGAGGGCAACGCGCTCGTCATCGTCGTCAAGGAACGGCCGTCGATCGAGAGCTTCGAAATCGACGGCAACAAGGACATCAAGTCCGAGGACCTGTTCGACAGCCTGCGCAATGTCGGACTCGCCACCGGCAAGACCTTCGATCGCTCGGTTCTCGACAACGTCGAGATGTTCCTGCGGGAGCAGTACTACGATCGCGGCAAGTACGGTGTTCAGATCGAGAGTGAAGTCACCCCCCGACCGAATAACACCGTGTCGATCATGATCAACGTCAAGGAAGGGGCGAGGGCGAAGATCAGGCAAGTCAATATCGTCGGTAACGAGATGTTCACCGAAGCAGAGATCCGGGAGGGTTTCACGCTGGACACGGCCAACTGGTTGTCGTGGATTCGCCAGGACGACCGGTACGAGAAGCAGGGACTGGAGGGCGACCTCGAGACGCTGGAGTCGTTTTACAAGGATCGTGGCTACGCGGACTTCAGCATAGAGTCGACCCAGGTCGCGATATCACCGAACAAGAAAGACATCTTTGTCACGATCACGATTCGCGAAGGCGAGAGATACACGATCTCCGACGTGAAGCTGGTCGGCGAGATGGTAATCCCGGAGGCCTTCCTGAGCGTACTGGTTCTCGCGCAGCCGGGTTCGACATTCAACCAGGGCCTGCTCACGCAGTCTGCAGAACTGATGCAGATTCGTCTCGGCGAACAGGGCTATGCGAACGCCGATATCCAGCCGGTCCCGGAACTGGATCACGAGACCAAGGAAGCGACGGTCCGGTTTTTCATCGATCCGAAGCAGCGTGTCTACGTGCGACGAATCAACTTCCAGGGCGTTGACCAGGTCGACGACGAGGTGCTTCGACGTGAGATGCGCCAGCTCGAGGGCGCTTACCTGTCCAATCGCCTCGTCGATCGATCCAAGGTGCGCCTGCAGCGACTTCCTTACATCGAGAGCGTGGAAGTCGAGAATACGCCCATACCGGGCAGCCCGGACCTCGTCGACGTCGACTTCGACCTCGAGTACCGTATGCCGGGCCAGTTCTCGGGCGGCGTCGGCTACTCCGAGTCGCAGAAGCTGATCCTGAACGGCAGTATCGTCCATACCAACTTCCTCGGCTCCGGCAACCGGGTCGCACTTGACCTCAATTCCGGGCGCTTCTCGAAGCTGTACAGTATTTCGCATTCGGATCCGTATACGACGATGGATGGTGTGCGACGTACGGTCGGGCTTAACTTCCGCGACATCACGCAGTTCGTATCCGGTGCCTCCGATTTCTCGACGTCGACAGGTGCTCTGTCGGTGGAGTACGGCTACCCGATTGGTGAAGTGCAGTCGCTGTCTTTCGGACTGTCCTACCAGCGATCAGAGTTGTTGTCGTCGGCCGGTAGCACCCAGCAGGCGCAGGACTGGGTCCTGAACAACGGTAACTCCTTCATCGAGGATTCCGGCCTCGGCTTTGATGTCTTCGGCACCAAGTTCGACACGGTCGAACTACTTGCCGGCTGGACCTACGACAGCCGCAACCGGGCGTTGTTCGCCACCCGAGGCACTCGCCAGTCGCTGTTCTTGTCGATGGCCGTGCCGGGCAGTGACGTCGAGTACTACACGGCCCGCTACGGATTCACCAAGTACGTCCCGCTGACGCGACGCTGGACCGTCAAACTGAACACCGATTTTGCGATGGGCGAGGGTCTCAACGAGACGACGGCTCTGCCTCCGTACAAACAGTTCTTTGGCGGTGGTCCTCAGTCCGTCCGGGGATTCCGCGAGTCCTGGCTCGGCCCGAGGGACACCAACGGTAATCCGTACGGCGGCAACGTGTTGGTCGCGGGTCAGGTAGAGCTTATACTCCCGCTGCCCGAGAAGTTCTCCAGCCAGGCCAGAGCATCGCTGTTTTACGATTTCGGCAACGTGTTCAACACGGGCGAGGTCGCTTTCACGGACAACCTGGGCGCGCCGATTTCCTATGAACCGGACTTCGATGAGCTGAAAGTTTCCGTCGGCGTCGGCGTCGAATGGCTCGCGCCGCTCGGACTGTTCAGATTCAGCTACGCCTATCCACTTAACAAGTACGATGGCAACGACAGATTTTACGGGGACGACGTCGAGAGATTTCAATTCTCCATTGGACAAGCATTTTAAGGAACGGAAACAAGCATGACTTTTCTAAAGCAAGACCTGATCAAGATGATCGCAGCAGTGACACTCCTGTTTGCTTTCGCGCTGCCCGCGACGGCGCAGGAGATGAAGATCGGAGTGGTCAATATACCGGCCCTGATGGAGCGCATTCCGCAGACGAAGGCAGCACTGGAGGCCCTCGAGGAAGAGTTTGCCCCGCGCCAGCGTGAGTTCATCGCCAAACAGAAGGAATACACGGATCTCGTCGAGAAGGTCCAGAAGGACGCCGCTGTCATGGGTGAGACCGAGCGGCGCAACGCCGAGACCAGCCTTCGCGAGCTGGGCCGCGACGTGACCCGCATCGAGTCGGAGTTCCGCGAAGACTTCAACCTGCGCAGGAACGAGGAACTCGCCAAGCTGCAGCGTTCGGTCCTGAAAGAGGTGACCGATTTCGCGCAGGCCGAAGGCTACGACCTCGTCGTCGGCGATGGTGTACTGTTCGCCAGTGCCGCCGTCAATATCACCGATGAAGTGCTGCGCGCTGTCGAGGCCAACTACCAGGCGACCGGTTCCCGCTAGCCGCCATGGCGATAACGCTGGGAGAACTGGCGGACCACGTTGACTGCGAGCTCAGAGGATCTCGCGAGACAGTCATCGACTCGGTCGCGACGTTCTCCGGCGCCGGACCGAACGCGATCACGTTCCTGTCCAACGCCGCCTACAAACCGCAGCTGCCCGATACCCGGGCGGCGGCGGTCATCTTAAAGCCCGCCGATGCTGACGACTGTCCCGTCGCAGCGCTGCTTCATGACGATCCGTATGCCTGCTATGCCAGGGTCGCTTCGCTGATCTATCCGGCGCCGTCGCATCAGCCGGGTGTGCATCCGTCCGCGTTCGTTTCCGATGACGCCAAGGTCTCCGGGTCAGCGTACATCGGTCCGAATGCCGTCGTCGAAGACAACGCCGTCATCGAAGACCGCTGCGAGATCGGCCCCGGGTCGTACGTCGGACCCGGCTGCGTGATCGGCGCCGGAACGCGACTCAAGGCCAACGTGACGTTCGTTCGTGCCGTCACGATTGGTGAGCGTGGCCTGATTCATCCGGGCGCTGTGGTCGGCGGCGACGGCTTTGGCAATGCGATGACGCCAAACGGCTGGGTCAAGGTCCCGCAGGTCGGTGGCGTCCGGATCGGCGACGACGTCGAGATCGGCTGCAACGCGACCGTGGACTGCGGCGCGATCGAGGACACCGTGATCGGCAACGGCGTTCGTCTCGACAACCTGGTCATGATCGCCCACAACTGTCGAATCGGTGATCACACGGCGATGGCGGCGTACACCGGCATCGCTGGCAGCACGACCATCGGTGCGCGCTGCCTGTTCGCGGGCAAATCGGGTGCCGTCGGCCATGTCACGATATGCGACGACGTTGTGGTCACGGGCAAGACGATGGTGACCAAGGATATCGACCAGCCGGGGCCTTACGCGTCGAGCTTTGCCGCCGAGCCCGCAAAGGAATGGGCGAAGAACGTCGCGCGAGTCAGGCGCCTGGGCAAGCTCTTCGATCGGGTCAGCAAGCTAGAGAAAGACAAGTCCTGACGGGCACGGTATCCTGCCGCTTTAGTTTGCCGGACCGCACTATTGATTCACCCGACCGCAATTATTTCCGATTCCGCCAATATTGCCGACGGCGCGGAAATCGGCGCCTACTCGATCATTGGCGATAACGTATCCGTCGGTACTGGCACAAAGATCGACAGCCATGTCGTCATCAACGGACCGACGACAATCGGGCGTGACAATCACATCTACCAGTTCGCGTCGATCGGTGACGACCCGCAGGACAAGAAATACCGAGGCGAGCCGACCACGCTGTCAATCGGCGACCGGAACACGATCCGCGAGTTCTGCACGATCAGCCGAGGCACCGTCGACGATGATGGCGAGACCAGCATCGGCAGCGACAACTGGATCATGGCGTACGTCCACATCGCTCATGACTGCCGAATCGGCAATCAGACCATCATGGCCAACAACGCGACGCTGGCCGGGCATGTTCACGTCGGTGACTGGGCGATCTTCGGCGGCTTCACGGGCGTGCACCAGTTCTGCAAGATCGGCGCGCACGCATTCCTCGGCATGTTCTCCATCATCAGTCGTGACGTTCCCGCCTACACGATGATTGCGGGCCAGCCTGCGGCGCCGAAAGGAATCAACAGCGAGGGGCTGAAACGGCGAGGGTTCGACCCGGAGCAGATCCGCAATATCAAGAACGCCTATCGGACGGTGTACCGGCAGGGCAAGAAACTGTCGGAAGCGATTGACGAGATCGCAGCAATCGTCGACGAACAGCCGGAACTCGCCGTTTTTCTCGATTCACTGCGTTCGTCGGATCGTGGCGTCATCCGCTAGCAAGCTATGAGTTTGCGAGTCGGTGTCGTTGCCGGCGAGGCGTCCGGGGACCTGCTGGGCGCCGGACTGATCCGGGCCGTGAAGCAGCTCGCGCCGGATGCGGTCTTCGAGGGTGTCGCCGGTCCCGAGATGATCGCGGCGGGCTGCGAGGCCTGGGCCAACGCCGAGGAACTCGCCGTTATGGGCCTTATTGAGCCGCTTCGACACGTGCCTCGCCTGCTCAGGCTTCGTCGCTCCTTAAGAGAGCGCTGGCAGGCGAACCCGCCCGACGTTTTCATCGGCATCGACGCCCCGGACTTCAACCTCGCGCTGGAGCGCAGGCTACGCGAGTCCGGCATTGCGACGATGCACTACGTCAGTCCGACAATCTGGGCATGGCGGCCGGGACGGGTCAGGACCGTCGCACGAGCCGTCGACTGCGTTCTGTGCATACTGCCGTTCGAGAAATCGCTGTATGACGAGGCAGGCGTCAGGGCCGAGTTCGTCGGGCACCCGAAGGCGGACACGCTGTCCCCGGTCGACGATCCCGGCGACGCAAGGCGCGAGCTGGGCATCGACGGCGAACCGCTGGTGGCCTTGCTCCCCGGCAGCCGGCATGGCGAGGTCAAGCGCCTCGTCGACGTGTTTGCCACGGCGGCGGCCCGCATCCACGCGTCTGACGATCGAGCCAGGTTCGTCATTCCCGTAGCAAGCGAATCCCTGCGTCCGCCGATACAGGCCGCTGTCGATGCCGCCGGGATCGCGGGAGTCACAACGCTGGTTTCAGGGCAGAGCATTCGCGTCATGGAGGCGGCCGACCTGGTCATCCTGGCGTCCGGTACCGCGGTACTCGAATCGGCGCTGCTCGGCAAGCCCTCGATTGCCGCGTACAAGCTGGCGCCGATCTCGGCGGCAATTGTCCGAACCTTCAGGCTCCTGAAACTCGACTACGTGACCCTGCCCAACAACCTGACCGAGGAGCCGATGATCCCCGAGTTCCTGCAGGAAGACGCGACGCCAGAAGCGATCGCCGACGAGGCCATCAGGCTCCTGGGCGACGCGGCACGGCAAGCTGCGATCCGTTCGAGTTTTGCTAAACTGCATGACGAACTGGCGCTGGACGCCAGCAGACGCTCGGCAGAAGCGTTGATGAGAATAGCCGGACACGGATAGCTTGCACGCCACTACCACCCATTTAACCGAGGGACCCGTCGCGGGGGTCGATGAAGCCGGTCGCGGGCCGCTGGCCGGGCCCGTGGTCGCCGCGGCGGTTATCCTGCCGCGCAAGGCAAGCCTCCCCGGCCTGCGCGATTCCAAGAAGCTGTCGGCGAGCCAGCGCGAGGACCTGCTACCGCAAATTACGAGGACCGCGATCGCCGTTGGCGTCGGATGGGCCGACCCCGCGGAGGTCGATGCCATCAACATCCTCAACGCAACCCTGCTCGCCATGCGACGGTCGATCATAGGCCTGAGCGTCAAACCGACGATGGCGTTAGTCGACGGCAACCGACTCCCGAATCTCGATTTTGACGATGGCGACATTCGAGGTGAGGCGATCATCGGCGGCGATGACAAGGTGCTCGCCATCAGTGCAGCGTCCGTGGTCGCCAAGACGACCCGGGACCGCATGATGGCCGAACTCGATACGCTGTTCCCGGCCTACGGCTTTGCGTCCCACAAGGGCTACGGCAGCAAGTTGCATCGCGAGCAGATCCAGCGCGAAGGCCCGTGTTCGGCGCATCGCTTTACGTTTCGCCCCGTGAGTGCCGAGTGGCCGGCGCTGTGTCGCTGGCGGGGAACGGCCGGCAGCCTGCGGGGGCTTTCGTGAGTTCTTTCGTTCATCTGCACCTGCACAGCGAGTTCTCGCTCGTCGACAGTACGGTCCGGATTCCGGCCCTCATCGACGCCTTAAAGGCCGACAACATGCCGGCGGTTGCGCTGACCGACAAGAACAACCTGTTCGCGCTCGTGAAGTTCTATCGCAAGGCCATGGCGGCCGGCATCAAGCCGATCGTCGGTGTCGATCTGAGCATCCTGAACCCGGATGACCCGCAGCGGCCGTTTTCGATGGTGCTGTTGTGCCAGAACCGAGAAGGGTACCGGAGACTGTCGGAACTGGTGTCGCGCGCTTACCTCGAAGGACAGCTCAAGGGGCAGCCGATGGCGCAGCGTGAGTGGCTGACGCCGGAGTCCTGCCAGGACCTGATCGCGCTGTCCGGTGGCCTGCACGGTGACATCGGCCATGCACTGCAACTGGATCACCCGGACCTGGCGCGGGAACGGCTCGACAACTGGCGTTCGGTCTTCGATGACCGTTTCTACCTCGAGCTGGTCAGGACCGGCCGGGCATCCGAGGATGCCTGCGTCCACTCGAGCCTGGCGCTTGCAGCGGAGGCCGGTGTACCCGTCGTCGCGACCAACGACGTGCGCTTTATCGACAGGGGTGACTTCGAGGCGCACGAAGCACGCGTTTGCATCCATGACGGCCGATCGCTCAGTGACCCGGACCGACCGAGGTACTACAGCGACCAGCAGTACCTGCGAACGACCGCCGAGATGCAGGCGCTGTTCTCCGACGTGCCGTCGGCGCTCGAAAATGCGCATGAGATTGCGCGACGCTGCAACCTCGATCTCGAGCTCGGCAAGAGCGTGCTGCCAGCCTTCCCGCGGCCGGGTGATTTGAGTGAGGCACAGTTCCTCGAGCAGGAGGCTCGGCAAGGGCTCGAAGCGGCGCTCGAGACCAAGTTTGACTCGGAGGGTGTCGCGGCAGCTGATCGCGAAGCATTGACCGGCCCCTACGTCGAAAGACTGGAAACCGAGCTCGACGTCATCACGTCGATGGGGTTCCCGGGCTACTTCCTGATCGTCGCGGACTTCATTCGCTGGGCGAAGGAAAACTCTGTGCCGGTCGGGCCCGGGCGCGGGTCCGGTGCGGGCTCGCTGGTTGCCTGGGTGCTGGGCATTACCGACCTCGACCCTCTCGAGCACGAGTTGCTGTTCGAACGATTCCTGAATCCCGAACGCGTCTCGATGCCCGACTTCGATATCGACTTCTGCATGGAAGGCCGTGACAGGGTCATCGATTACGTTGCGGATCGCTACGGCCGTGAGCGCGTCTCGCAGATCATCACCTTCGGCACGATGGCGGCGAAGGCCGTCATTCGGGACACGGGCCGCGTCCTCGGGCAGCCGTACGGTTTTGTCGACCGCATCGCGAAGCTGATTCCGTTCGAGATCGGCATGACGCTCGACAAGGCGATGGATCAGTCGGAGGAACTGCGACAGATCTACGAGGACGACGAGGAAGTCGCATCGATCATCGACCTCGCGCGTTCGCTCGAGGGCCTCGCCAGGAACGCCGGCAAGCACGCCGGCGGCGTAGTGATCTCACCGACCCGGCTGACCGATTTCTCGCCACTCTACTGTGAAGAGGGCGGCGTCAACGTTGTAACGCAGCTGGACAAGGACGACGTGGAGGCGATAGGCCTTGTCAAGTTCGACTTCCTCGGCCTCAAGACGCTGACGATTATCGACTGGGCCGAGCACATCGTTAACGAGTCAGGCGGCGAACACTTCGATATCGCGTCGATCCCGATGGCCGATCAGGAGACGTTCAAACTGCTGCAGAGGCAGCAGACCGCGGCCGTGTTCCAGCTCGAGTCCAGCGGCATGCGGGACCTGATCAAGCGTCTGCGCCCCGACCAGTTCGACGACCTCGTGGCGCTGGTCGCGCTGTTTCGGCCCGGGCCGCTGCAGTCCGGCATGGTGGACGATTTCATCAACCGGAAACACGCGACGGACAAGAGCGAAATCGACTACCTGCATCCCGAGCTCAAGCCGGTGCTCGAGGAAACCTACGGCGTTATCCTGTACCAGGAGCAGGTCATGCAGATTGCGCAGGTGCTCGCGGGTTACACGCTGGGCGGCGCTGACCTGCTGCGGCGCGCCATGGGCAAGAAGAAGCCCGAGGAGATGGCCAAGCAGCG
>JASJBE010000048.1 GCA_030066655.1 Woeseiaceae bacterium
TTGGCGCATGCTCAGGAGAAAGTACCGAAGACGCCGAGCAGGCCGCTGCTCGCGAGAACCTCGATGCAATGTCAGAGGTGCATGCGACAGACACCACCGAGACAACCGCACGCGCCGGCGCCTCCTCGACAGCTGGCGTTGCCTCGGTGGTGTCTGTCGCATGCACCTCTGACATTGCATCGAGGTTCTCGCGAGCAGCGGCCTGCTCGGCGTCTTCGGTACTTTCTCCTGAGCATGCGCCAAGCGACCAGATCAGGGCAAAGGCTGCTGAGAGTCGGAGAGTCGTGGTCGAGTGCTTTGAAATCATCGCTGCAGTGTAATGCAATCCGCCAACATGTCGAGGGCGGGCAGGCCGGATACACCACCCTGACAACGCTTTCGGGCTCGAAAACGGTGGGCCATTCGCGAGCGCGCCTGTGACCCGAGTCGCTCGACAGAGCGGGGAGCGATATCCAACGCCTGCGCGGTCTCTGCCGTTGTCAGGCCGGCGAAGTAGCGGCATTCGAACACGCGTGCGAGGCGTTCATCTTCAAGCTCTAAGATCTTCAACATCTCGTCGACCTGGAGCAGGAACTCAGCCTTCTCATGCCCGTCATCGCCGATCGCTGTCTCGACGAGCGTGACGTCCTCGCGCGCACGTTTACCCGCGGTTTTGACTGGCTACGAGAAGATCCCGTCATGCGACGCGAACTCGCAGCACGATTAAGCAACTCGGAAACGCGTACAATCGGGTATATGAGCACGCTCCGATTCCTGTTGCCTGTAACGCTGTTGCTTCTGTCCGGCTGCGGCCGCCCGACTTCCCAAGAGACGTTTCCCGTCGCCGACCTGCTGCTGGTCAATGCCGACGTAGTTACCGTTGACCCGGACGTTCCAGACTCCGACGCGGTCGCAATCGACGGCGAGCTGATACTCGCCGTCGGCACGGCCGAGGAACTGTCGACGTATCGTGGCGAGGACACCGAGGTCATCGATCTCGGCGGCCGGATGGTCATCCCCGGCTTCATCGAGGGGCACGGTCACTATACGAGCTTCGGTGGCTCGCTGCTGATTCTCGACTTCCGCTATGCAGAGAGCTTCGCCGAGATCGTCTCCATGGTCGCCGACGCCGCGGCCGAGACTCCTGCCGGCGAGTGGATCGTTGGGCGTGGCTGGCACCAGGACAAGTGGGCAACGAAGGAAGACCTCCTCTTCGAAGGCCTGCCTGTTCACGACTCGCTGAGCGAGGCGACACCCGATCACCCGGTCATGCTGATTCACACCAGCGGTCATGCCGTGTTCGTCAACGAGCGCGCAATGGACCTCGTCGAGGTCGATGGCAGCACGACGCCCCCGCCCGGCGGCGAGATCGTCGTCGACAGCGACGGTCGGGCGACCGGCATGATGCGAGAGGCTGCGCAGGATGTGTTCCGCACGGCTTATTCCGGTCACCAGGGGCGCCGCCCGGCAGGCGTTGCGGAGGCCGAACTCCGGCGCATGATCACGCTCGCCGGTGAGGAGTCGCTGCGTCACGGCATCACCTCCTTCCAGGATCTCGGCACGACGTTTGCTGAGGTTGACCTGATCAAGACGATGGCCGAGGAAGGCAACCTGCCGGTTCGCCTGTTCATGGCCTTCGAGGAACAGGCTAGCGAGATGGAAGGTCGTCTCGATGACTATCGAATGGTCGGTTACGGCAACAACTTCCTGACCGTGCGCACGATCGGCGAGAAAGTGCTCGACGGGGCACTCGGCACTCACGGTGGCTGGTTGCTCGAGCCCTATTCAGATAGGCCGGACAGCTACGGGCTGAACGTCGTCTCGGTCGAGGAGATCGTAAAGTCGGCGGAGCTGGCAATGAAGTACGACTACCAGATGGCGATTCAGGCCATCGGCGATAGAGCCTATCGGGAGCTGCTGAACATCTACGAAGCGGAGTTCGAGAAGCATCCGGACAAGACCGACCTCCGCTGGCGCATCGAACATGCGCAGGTCATTCATCCTGACGATGTCGCTCGAACCGTCGAACTCGGCGTGATTCCGGCCGTACAGGGCATCTTCGCCTGTTCTGACGGTCCCTGGGTCGTGGATCGACTCGGCGAAGAGCGTACGCGCGAGCGAGGCTATATCTTCAACACGCTGGCGGAAGCCGGCCTCGTACCGACGAACGGAACGGACCCACCGGTCGATGAGATCAGCCCGATCGGCAGCTTCCATTGTTCGGTCACACGTGAACTTCCGGACGGCACGCTGTTCCAAGCACAGGAAGTCTACTCTCGCGAGCGCGCGCTGTACTCGTACACGATGGGCAACGCGATCGCCGCTTTCGAGGAAGACATTAAAGGCTCGATCACGCCCGGCAAGCTCGCAGATCTTGCCGTGTTGTCGCAGAACCTGCTGACAGTGTCGGATGACGACCTGATGAATACCGAGGTAACCATGACGATCCTCGGCGGCAAGATTCGTTACCGCGACGGCGAGATCCTGCGCGACTAACACAACACGGAATTTCGGATTATGCGAAAGAGCAACTTTTTCTTTGCAGTCTGCCTGACGCCGCTCGCGCTGCAGGCCTGTTCAACACCGCAACCGCGCGCCGAGACTGAGGCTGTGCGCGATTACATCGCCGCGGCTGAGCTCGAGGAGACGGACCAGATCCGCTACAGGACGATGAGCAACTTCGAGCACAGGCCGATCAATGAGGAATTCGCGGTGCTCGCGACGCACGACGAGCACTACCTGCTCGAATTCCGGCGGCGCTGCTTCGCGCTCTACGACACCACGTTCATCACTCCTGACGTTCGCCGGGACAGCAATACCCTGCGTGCAGGTTTTGACACGATCCGCGGTTGCGTCATGGAAAAGATCTATCCGATCGATGAGGCGCAGGCCCTGGAGCTCGGGCAACTGGGCGACGCACCGGGTGACGAAGACGTTGTGGTGCATCCCTGAGACAGCTGCCCCCTGCGACGCCCCAAACGACTCTATCTCGACAATTCCGATCGCAGATCCGCTTTAGAATTGCAGCACTGATTCAACAGCAACTCGTGAAAAAGCCGTGATCTCTGCGTGAGATCTCGCGCAGAGACTCTCTCCTGACCCAAGTACATTCGATCAGGAGAGAACGATGAAGAGAGCACTCATAGCAGCAGCACTCGCGGCATCCGCACTGGCCCCAACAGCCGCAGACGCTACAGACTTCGATGTAGAAATTACGAACCTCACGAACGGCATCTACTTCACGCCGTTTCTGGCTGCCGCGCATCCTGCCGGTACCAATCTGTTCGTCGTCGGACAACCGGCATCGGCCAACCTCCAGGCGATGGCAGAAGGCGGCAGTATCGATGGTCTCGTTGCCGACGTGACCGCGCTTGGCGCGACCTTCGTCGCGAATCCCGCTGCAGGCTTACTGCCGCCAGCAACTAGCACTACTTTTAACCTCAACACGGATGGCACGACCAATGATCGGCTCACCATCGTCGCGATGCTGCTGCCAACCAATGACGCGTTCGCCGGGCTGAACGCGATCGAGATACCCACAGAACCAGGGACATACGTCTACGACGTTCCCGCCTATGACGCGGGCACAGAGGCCAACGACGAACGGCTGACCGGAGGCGGCGCGCCGGGTGCTCCCGGCATGCCGGCTGACCCGGGTGGCCTGACCGGCACAGACGGCACCGGTGCGGCAGCCGCGGATACGAATACCAACGTTCATATCCACCGCGGCGCGCTGGGCGACAGCGACGCAACCGGGGGCAGCAGTGACCTCGACAACCGTGTGCACCGCTGGCTGAACCCGGTTGTGCGCGTAACGCTTACAGTGCGATAGGAGAAGGTCATGTTATTCGATCAACCTAGATTGCTCACGGTAAGCGCGATTCTCGCCAGCGCACTGCTGATCGCAGGATGCAGCAGCAGCGATGATGACCCGGCGCCGGCGCCCGATCCGACACCGGCACCACCTGCGACGACGACGTTCGAGGTAACGGTCAGCAACCTGACTAACGCCCAGCCACTGTCACCCGTCGCGATCATCGCTCACCGGGATGGTTACGCGGTCTTCACCGTAGGGGCGCCGGCAACGGTCGGCCTGGAGACGCTGGCAGAGGGCGGCGACAACGCCGCGTTGATCGGCGAGGCGGATGCTGACGCACTGGTGCTGGCTACGGCTTCAGGAATGGCGCCGATCGGTCCGGCTGCCAGCGAAGCCATCACTTTTGAAGTCCTCGAGAGCGAGCTCCCTGGCTTGCTGCTGAGCACCAGCACGATGCTGGTCAACACGAATGACGCCATCACCGGGTCAAACAGCGTCACCATTGGCGACATGGCTATCGGTGACGTCATCTCGCTTCGGACCATAGCGTATGACTCTGGCACCGAGGCGAACACGGAGCTTGCGATCCACATCCCCGGTCCTGCGGGCGGCGGCGAAGGCTTTAATGCCGTAAGAGACGACCTGGCAGACCGCGTGACGATGCACACCGGCGTCGTAAGCCGGGATGACGGATTCGCTATGTCCGATCTAACGGACCAGCACCGCTTCGACAACAGCGTCGCAGCGTTTCGTATTGAGCGCATTAATTGATTCACCCTTGGTTAAGAGGCACAGGGACGTGCCTCCCCCCTCCTGTGATAAATCTGTGAAATTTTCGGTCTACTCTGCCAATACCCACTCAAGGGAGGCGGCGATCCATGCAAGCCCGAACGTGCGACAAGTGAATCAGCGACGCATTTTGCTCGTGGAAGATGAGCACGACATCGCGGATGTCGTGGCCCTGCATCTCGCTGACGTCTGCGACGAGGTTGTTGTAGCGCGCGACGGCTACGACGGATTGCGCCTGGCCACGGCAGAGGACTGGTCGCTAATCATCCTTGACTTGCGACTGCCCGGCCCGGACGGCCTTGAGATCTGTCGCACGGTTCGTCGAGATCGCCCCTACCAGCCGGTGCTGATGCTCACGTCCAAGTCTGCCGAACTGGATCGCATACTCGGTCTGGAGTCTGGCGCCGACGACTACCTGACCAAGCCCTTCAGCGTGCTGGAGCTCGCGGCCCGAGTCCGCGCGATCTTCCGCCGTGTCGACAGCCTGGGCAGTCAGCCAGCCTTTCGGGGTGATTCGCCGGCAGCTATCCAGAGCGGCGCTGTCAGGATCGATCCGTCGCGGCGTGAGGTACAGCTCTCGGGCGAGACCGTAGACCTCACCGCCCGCGAATTCGACCTGCTTGAGCATTTCGCGAGACATCCCGGACGCGTTTTCCGCCGTGCCGACCTGCTTGACCAGGTCTGGGGCTACGGGCACGAGGGCTATGAACATACGGTCAATTCGCACATCAACCGGCTGCGCGCGAAGATCGAGCGCGATCCGTCGAAGCCCGAGATGATCGTCACGGTCTGGGGTGTCGGCTACAAATTCGAGGCCAGGGCGTGAACAGCCTTCTCGCTAAACTGTCCGTCGCGTTGGTCACGCTTGTCGGACTCATGGGCGTTTCCTTTTACTTTGTAGACAGAGTGAATACGCGGGTCTACTACGAGGAGTTATCCCAACACCTGAACGCGCCCATCGCGATGTACGTCACGGAGCAACGCCAGCTAATAGACAACGGTGTTGCTGACCTCGACAGCCTGCTCGAGCTTGCTGGCCACGCGATGGTGATAAACCCGACTGCCGAGATCTATTTGCTGGATGCTCAAGGCAACATTCTTGGGCACAACCAGCCACCGGAGGCCGTGCACGGCACGCGCGTGGACCTCGCGCCGATTACAGCGCTAATCAGCGGAGAGGCACAGCCTCCGGTACGAGGCATGGATCCGCGCAGCGTCGACAGCGCAAAAGTCTTCTCAGCGGCAGAGGTTCAATCCGAGGCGGGCCTTGAAGGCTACCTTTACGTCGTCCTCGGCGGCCAGACCTACGAGACACTGGCCAACAACGTTGGCGATACCTACACGGCAAAGGCGAGCGCCGTCGCGGTGGCATCGATCGTGTTGCTGACGGTCGCTATCGGCCTCATCGTCTTTCGCGTTCTGACACGACGCCTGAAACGCCTGAACTGCGAAATGCAGCGTCTCACAGAAGCAAGGTTTGCCATCGAACCCACGCTCGTCCGCCCCGCCGACGGTGGCGATGAGATTGATGAACTCGGAGCAGCGTTCCTCGATATGTCTTCGCAGATTCGCCGCCAGATTGAGCAACTGAAAGAGACCGACAAAATCCGCCGCGAGCTCGTATCGAACATCTCGCACGATTTGCGTACGCCGCTGGCGGCGATACAGGGCTACATCGAAACGCTAATCTTAAAGAGTGAGTCGATGTCGGACGCCGATCGCGATCGCTTCCTGCGCATCGCTCGCAAACACGTTGTGCGCCTCGGCGTGCTGGTCGGCGACCTGTTTGAGCTCTCTAAGCTGGACTCAACCACGGTGACGCCAAAGCTCGAGCGCTTTTCATTGCCGGAACTGATTCAAGATGTCTCACAGGAGTTCGCGATTGAGTCCAGTAAGAAGAATATCGACCTGGAGATCGAAGTCAGTGACGCAAGCGTGTTCACGGTTGGCGATATCGGACTCATCCAGCGCGTGCTGGAAAATCTCGTCAGAAATGCCATCCGCTTCACGCCCGAGGGCGGAGTAGTCACGCTGTCGATTGCCGAGAAACCGCAGACAGTTACCGTCGCCGTATCGGATAACGGCCCGGGTATCGCTGAAAAGGACGTTCCGCGAATCTTCGATCGCTTTTACCGAGCACTCGACGGCGAGGAGGCACGTTCTGACTCGTCCGGTCTCGGGCTCGCTATCGTCAAGCGCATTCTAGATCTGCACGACAGTCGAATTACCGTATCCAGCAAACTCGATGTCGGCACGCGATTCGAGTTTGAACTACCGCTTATTCAGCAGGCAGCCTGAAATCAGGCATCCGGCTCGAAACCGCTTGGCCTGCGAGTCACCTTGCTTCGACCCGCTTTTCGGGGTTGCCCCGATATTGCCGTCTAACCTTGCAGGCCAGGTGTCTGCCGACGCCACCAATAACTGACAAGTGATCGGTGCTGCGTTAAGTTTGTGGCGTCGCCATAACGAGAACAACAATGACGTACCGCAAACTCCTGTCCACGGCCGCGTTTGTGGTATTGCTCGCAGGCTGTGGTGCCGAGCAGACGGACCCCCCCGCTGAAGACGGCGCTGATCTCGTACTGACCAACGCCCGCGTCTACACGCTGAACTGGGGCGAGCCCGGGCCGGACGGCGAAGTGGCCGCCGACGCGCCGGTTTCAGACGGCGGTTGGCAACCGGACGCCGAAGCCGTAGCGACAAAGGGCGGCGACATTCTGTTCGTTGGCAGCACGGACGAGGCCTTGCAGCTCGCTGGTGAGAACACACGCGTCGTCGACCTCGCCGGCGCCACACTGATACCGGGCCTGGTCGACTCGCACACGCACATATTCGATCTCGGCGCGAAGCTCGACACGGTCAACCTGAGGGGCATAGAAACCGAGGAGGAAGCCGTCGCGCTGGTCGCAGAACGGGCGAAATCCGTGCCGGAGGGAGAATGGATCATCGGCGCCGGCTGGGACGAAGGTGCGTGGGCAAATCGCTACCCGGACAAAGCACTGTTGAGCGAGGCCGTCCCCAACCACCCGGTGTTCCTCGACAGCCTGCACGGCTTTGCGGCCTGGGCGAACCAGGCGGCGCTCGATGCCGGCGGCATCACGGCGGACAGCGAAATCCCCGTCGGCGGCGAGATGCGGCTCGGCGAAGATGGCGAACCCAATGGGCTGTTCATAAACCGTGCGACGACGATGCTGGACGCCATCGTGCCGCCGCCGCCGAGAGAGACGCTGATCAATCGCGTCCTGCTCGCGCTCAGGCAGATGGCGGAAGACGGCTACGTCGCCGTGCACGATGCCGGGCTGGACTCGCGAATGATGGATGTCCTCGAACAGCTCGAGAAGGAAGGCCGACTCCCAATCCGCGTGTACGCGATGCTGTCGCTGCGGGATGAGCCGCTTATTCGGAAGTGGATCGACAAAGGACCCGACACGGACAACGACAGCATGCTGGTCACGCGAACCGTGAAGGCCTACTACGACGGCGCCCTCGGCTCTCGTGGCGCGCGGCTGCTCTACGACTATGCAGACATGCCCGGGCACCGCGGCGTCAGCGGCGGTGACTACGGCTTCGACCAGGCGCTGAATGCCGAGGCGATGAAGGTCGGATTCCAGGTCGCGATTCACGCGATCGGCGATGCCGGCAACCGCGAGGCGCTCGACATCCTCGAAGGCGTGTTCAGAGAAGAACCAACGACACGTAACAATCGTCACCGCATCGAGCACGCGCAGGTCATGCACCCGGACGACATGCCGCGGCTCGGCCAGCTCGGCATCATCGCGTCGATGGAACCGCCGCATGCGATGGAAGACAAGCGTTGGGCCATGGCGCGCCTCGGTCCCGAGAGGATCCTCGGCGCCTACGCCTGGCGCTCGCTGCGTGAGTCGGGCGCCGACATCACCTTCAACTCGGACAACCCGGGCTCAGATCACAGTATCTTCTACGGGCTGCACTCGGCCATCACCCGGCAGGACAAGAACCTCGAACCTGAGGGTGGCTGGTACGCGGAACAGCGGCTCACGGCCGACGAATCGGTGCGTGCCTACACGAACTGGTCCGCCTACGCGAGTTTCCGCGAGGACGATACCGGCATCATCGAGGCCGGCCGCTGGGCCGACCTGACTGTCATTGATATCGATCCCTTTGTGCTGGCCGACGAAGACCCTGCTCGGATACTGAACGGCAGGATCCTGATGACGATCGTCGACGGCAACATCGTCTTCGAACGCTAGACAGTCTCCCAAGCCCGCCGCGATGCCCGCAACGGACTACCCGAAGCTCGAGCTGGATAATGGCAGGCTTCGCGTGTCGATCTACGTGCCCGATGCCGAACATGGCTACTACCGCGGGCCTCGCTTCGACTGGTCCGGCATGATCGATCGTGTCGACACAGGCAAACATCGCTTTTATTCGCCGCTGCACGTGACTCACGACCCGATGCGGCACGACTGCGTCAGCGGCCCGGCCGAGGAGTTTGCGATGTTCGAGCCCATGGGGTTCGCCGAGGCCCGGCCCGGGGAGACTTTCGTCAAGATCGGCGTGGGCCTGCTCGAAAGGGGTGATGACGACGAGTATCAGTTTGCCGACGCCTATCGCATCGTGCGCGCCGGAGAGTGGGACATCGAGCACGCTCCGGAACGCGTGGAGTTCTCACAGGAACTCGCTGGCGATCGCGGATGGGGCTACCGCTATTCAAAGACCCTTCAGCTCGTCCGTGGGAAAGCGGAACTGATCATCGCTCACCGGCTGGAGAATACCGGCGACAAGAAGATCGACATCAACAACTACAATCACAATTTCAGCCTGATCGACAATCTTCCGTACGGACCGGACTATCGCGTCGAATTTCCGTTTTCGACGATGATCCCGATACGTATCAATCAGCTCGCGTGGTTCCGCGGCAACGCCGTCGAAGTCCCGGAGCCCCTGGGCAGCAACTCACTGTGGATTCCGCTCTTCGAAGGCGAGGGGCGCGTCGAGTACAACCGGGCGTTGATCAGGCACGAGCCAAGCGGCGCATCGATCGAGTTCGTCGGCGACGCGGCCGTGACCCGCATGGTGTTCTGGGCCGTCGAACGGGCGGCCTGCCCAGAGCCGTTCATTCGACTGAAGATCGCGCCGGGCGAGACGGAAGAATGGTCCAGCCGGTATCACTTCAGGGATGCCCGTTAGCACGAGTTATATACTGTGCCCGACATGCTCAAACGCCACACACTGCTCTTGCTTGCCTTGCTATCGCATTCCGCCCTGGCGGAACTGTCTGCCGAGGCTCATCTGTTTTCGGACGTCGTTGTTCGTGGCCAAAGCCTGACGGACGGCGGCGCAGCCATTGGCGCGAACGTAAGCTACGACGCTCCCACAGGCTGGTTCGCGGGTGTCAGCGGTTTTTACTCGAATGACTCGCCGCTGGACGCTTCGAAGACGCGGAACTGGAACGCGTTTGTCGGCTGGTTTCGCGAGCTCGACGGTGATCGTGCTGTCGAGATGTCCGTTGTTCGGTCAATGTTTCTCGATGTGTCCAGCTGGGACTACACGGAGCTTCAGGGCTACTACCACCTGAGCCCGGAATTGTCAGCGTCGCTGACCTGGTCGCCCAATTACTACGGCCGGGATGCCGACAGCGTTATCGTCTCGGGCAACTGGCGGCCCGAGCTGTCGGCATCTGCCTACCTCTGGCTATCGGGCGGCGTCGGTTACCTGTCGGGACCGTGGGACACCAGTTTCTATTACGCGGAAACGGGCATCGGCTATCGTGCAGGTCGCTTGGATGTGTCACTGATGCTGAGCGCCGTTGACGACGATTCAGAACGCATATTCGCGACGGACGGTACTTCGCTCGCACTGCGTCTGAGCTACCTCGTCCACTAGCGGCATCGCGCGCTGCCTGCCGCTGAGTTGACAGCGGCGCATGCGTCGATACTGGCCCCGTCCCCGCTCGAGCGAATGCTGTCGACGAGCATCGCCGACGCTGCAACGACGTCTACGTCGGGATTCGCCTCCAGCATCAGCGCGACCACGCCGGAAACATGCGCAGCGGATAACGAGGTGCCGGTCATGTAGTCGTAGGAGTGCCCCGGTTGTGCTGTCAGCACAGCGTCGCCCGGCGCAAACACGCCGCGTTCTGTCCTGGCCGTCTTGGACCCGTCACGCACGGTCACAATACCCGGGCGCGGCGACGGGAACCGGTTGCCTGCCGGCGCTTTGCCATCATGGGCAACAACGATGATCGAGCCATTTTCGAGGATGCGGTCCACGAGCTTGTCCAACAGTCGATCTCGCGGACCGGTCAGGCTCAGGTTGACGATGTGCGGCGAGTCGTCGACGACCTGATCGAGCGCCAGTGACAGCGTCAGGCTGTTGCAACGCGTCTTGCCATCGTCGGATTCCCAGCACGCCCGGTACGCGTGCAGCTGCGCACCCGGCGCAACACCGCTGATGCCAACGCCGTTTCGATTGTGCGCGACGAGTACGCCGGCGATGCCGGTTCCGTGTCGTTCGGAACTGCTGCCGGTGCCAACGAAGTCGTGATGCTCGGCGAGCGCGTGCTGAATATCCGGATGATCCCGCTCGACACCCGAGTCCACGACGGCAATCTGAACCCCCGCTCCGCTCAGTCCATCGCCCAGCGCGGCGATGTTCATCATGTCCAGTGAGGATTGAAGATGCCGGTAGGGCTCTGCCTCGGGCGCTGGATTGCCCAGTGCTGCCGCCAACCCTTCAAATTCGTGTAGCGGCTGAACCCACTCGACGCGCCTGTCGCCCTCGAGCGCAGCGACGGTAGCCTGCACGTTGTCCTCTATCCTTACGACGACGCAATGCACATTGAGCGCTCGCACCGGCCATTGGTCTTCGACTTCGAGCTTGTAGTCACTGGCGAGTGTTGTCGCAAGACGCCTTAACTTCGGGTCGTTGGCATAGTTGTAGCTACCCGAGTAGCCAACGCCGGATGACCAGCCTTTGCGCCGGCTCGATCGAGTGTCCGTCATGACGACGATCCATTCGCTTACCCCTGGCGGTTCAGCATCGTCCGCCGCGGCTACGCGCAGGTCGACGACGCCGAGGGCCAGTCCGACAACGAGGCAGGGAACGATAGTGCGCCAACTCAACATGGTCTCAATCGTAGCGCACCGGCTCGGCAAGCTCGATACGCGCGTCCTGCCGCCACTCGCGCAGTCGCTCCTGGCTGACCAATGACGACGACTCGACGACAAACGCGCCGCCGGCGCCAGGACCCGAGACGATGTCGAATCCAAGCGCTCTTGCGGTGGCTTCACGAGCAGACGCATCGACGCTCTCGGCGAAGACGATGCGATACCGGTTATCAACTTCGACCGCCGTTGCACCATCGTTCGACAGGGTTTCAAAAACGTCGCGCTCCAGCGCCGATTCGTTTGGGCCCTGCATCAGGAAAGCGACGGCGATGACGGCGACGATACCCGCAGCGATTGCCGGCAGCCACAGAGAGCGTTTGGGCCCATCGTCGAGCTTGCCTGCGATCGCTTCGAAAGCCCTGGCTGGCGGCATATCGCCGGTTTCGAGCATCTCGAGAGAACCGCGTAGCGCGCGTTCCTCCCCGAGCATCGCGGCCAACTCGGGATCACTGGCCAATCGCGCCTCAAACGCCCTCGCCTGCTCATCGCCCAGGCGACCGGCCGCATAGTCAACGATTTCTAGCTCGCCGTCGATTTCCTCGCGCGAGTGCATCTGGCTTATGTTGTCGCTCATCTTCATTGTTCCTCTGCGGGAGCACGCTCTCCGAGCTCGGCCATGATGGCCTTCAGCCGGCGCCGCGCGTGAAATACCCGCGTCTTGATGGTGTTCTCGGGACAGCCTGCGATCTCTGCGATCTCGCTGTAGGTATTGCCCTGAAAGTAGGACAGCTCAATGACGAGCCGCTGTTCAGGTGAAAGGCCGGCGATCGCGTGTACGACGAGATCCTGTCGTTCGAAGGATTGTCGATCATCGACGCTGTCGTGCATCGAATCGTCAAGCTCCACCGTCGGTTTTCGGCCACGCAGGTGCTTCAGGCACTGTCGGTAGGCGATGCCGAACACCCAGGTTGAGACCTTGGACTTGCCGGTGAAGCTCGCGGCATTGCGCCAAACGGCCAACATAACGTCGTTGAATACTTCGTCGTTGGCCGACGCGTCGCGGATCATGCGATAGACAAACGGACCCAAACGGCGACGGTAGTCGTGATACAGCCGCTCAAAAGCAGCCACGTCACGTGCATCCGCAATGCGTGCGACCAGGGATCGCTCATCATTGTCTGTCGTCGCGGGCATCATGCCTGAAGCGTGTTCCATATTTGCCAATGACAATGCTGTCATCGTGCCATTCCAGTGACTTCCTTGCACGGTAGGTACCCAATCATCAGAAAAGGTTCAACGGATCTGCACAGAAACCTCCTGAAACAACTGCGACCGTGCCGCTTTGAACCATTTCCGTCCTCGAGGGCATTAACGCAGACATCAACCACAGCGGGCGATGCTCGCGTACTGCCACGAGGACATGACCATGATTGCTTCGACACGGCGCCACCTGGCGCTTCTTTTTGCGACTGCAGGCGTCTTGCTTGCCGGTTGCTCCAGCTCGTCCGACGACTCCAGCTACTCACCGCCCGCCGATAATCCGGAGCCAACCGTTACCAACACGCCACAGGTCGAGGCGCCGGGCACTACGGCGACAACGACGATCGGCGATGTTTTCAGCAAGGCCAGCGACGGCCTGACGCTTTACACGTTCGAGAACGATCGCAACGACGCCGACGGCGACGGCAGCGGCGACTCGGACTGCAACGATGCCTGCGCAACGACGTGGCCGCCGCTGCTGGCCGATGCGACGTCGGTCGCTGGAGGATTCTTCACGATCATTACGCGTGACGACGGCACGAGCCTGCAGTGGGCGTTTAAGGGACTGCCGCTGTATACGTTTTCTGGCGATTCTGCGAGTGGCGATGTCAACGGTGAAGGATCCGGCGACGTTTGGTTCGTCGCACGCCCGAACCCGTACCAGCAAGCCTCGGTCGATGACACGGCAAAGGGCATCCTGTTTGTCGGCCGCGGCAGCGTCCTGGCCACAGACGGCAGCGGCGGCCAGGCGACAGAGCGAACTGATCGCGAGGGCTTCACGCTCTACACCTTCGAAAACGATCGCAACGATACTGACGGTGACGGCGCAGGCGACTCGGACTGCAATGCCGGCTGCGCCGAGGTCTGGCCGCCGCTGTACGCCGATGCGGCCGCGACCGACGGCGGTGCATTCACGATTGTCGATCGCGATGACGGCACACGGCAGTGGGCGCTCAACGGACTTCCACTGTATTTCTATGCGCCGGACCAGGCACCCGGCGAGACACGCGGCGAAGGTGCAGGCGATGTCTGGTACGTGGCACGCCCGGCGCCAATCGAGGCGTCCGACTCCTCGCTCGGCCCGATTCTGAGCGGCGCTACGTCCGTCCCGGGCGTCGATGCCAACGGCGAGAAGACGTTCGACCGCGCGGAACTCACCGGCTTCAGCCTGTACGTGTTCGACAACGACGCCAACGACACAGGTCTCGACGGCACCGGCGATTCGGACTGCAACGGTGGCTGTGCCGTCACCTGGCCACCGGTTTTCGCCGACGCCGGCGCGACGCCGACCGGGAACTTCTCGCTGGTTACCCGCGACGATGGAAGTCGTCAATGGGCGTTCAAGAGCGAGCCACTGTATTTCTTCGCCAACGACCTCGCTCCTGGCGACGTGAACGGCGACGAGGTCGGCGGAGTCTGGCACCTTGCGCGCACGGCACCGCTGCAGCTCGTCACTGACGGCACCGCTGGCACCATCTTCGAGGCCCGCGGCATGATTTACGACGTCGACGCCAACGGTGAGCAGGCAGATACGCTTAGCGATCGCACTGGCTTCACGCTGTATCGTTTCGACAATGACCGCAATGACACTGAAGGAGACGGCGCGGGCGATTCAGACTGCAACGGTGGCTGCGCGGTGACCTGGCCGCCGCTGTACGCCGGCGCGAGCGACAAGGCGCAGGGCGACTTCGCGATTATCGACCGCGAAGACGGCTCGCGTCAGTGGACCTACCAGGGCGACCCGCTTTACTTCTTCTCCGGCGACGCGACAACGACGGATGTGAATGGCGTTTACGGCACCTGGTTCACGGTTAGTCCGGCCGAGACCCGGGAACCATCTTGAGGCGGCGCCTACTATAGGTCTGCTACCAAAGGGTCGAGTCGCACCTGCGGCTCGGCCCTTTGTTTGCGTTCTACAGTAGAATCGGGCGGATGAAGTCCGTGTCCGCCATCTACAACTACGACAAGTACTGGGCCGAGTGCTACGGCACGGCGCCGTTTCTGCCGATGTCGCGCGCTGAAATGGACGCGCTCGGCTGGGATTCCTGCGACATCATCATCGTCAGCGGCGACGCCTACGTCGACCACCCGTCGTTCGGCATGGCGATCATCGGGCGCTTGCTCGAAGCCCAGGGTTTTCGCGTTGGCATCATCGCGCAGCCGGACTGGCGTTCGAGCCAGGCCTTCGAAGCGCTCGGCAAGCCCAACCTCTTCTACGGCGTGGCGGCCGGCAACATGGACTCGATGATCAACCGCTACACGGCGGATCGAAAAGTCCGCAATGACGACGCGTACACGCCGGGTGGCATCGGCGGCAAGCGGCCTGACCGCTGCTCGCTGGTCTATTCGCAGCGCTGTCGCGAGGCCTACGGCGACGTTCCGATCATCCTGGGTGGCATCGAGGCGTCGCTGCGTCGCATTGCCCACTACGACTACTGGCAGAACAAGGTTCGACGCTCGATCCTCGTCGACGCGCACGCGGACATGCTGGTCTACGGCAACGCCGAGCGAGCTATCGTCGAGCTCGCGCACCGTCTCGCGCGCGGCGAATCGATTGGCGATATCACAGACGTGCGTGGCACCGCCTTCCTCCGGCAGGACACGCCGCCGGACTGGTGGGAGATCGATTCCACGCGCATCGACAGGCCCGGCCGCGTCGATGCGATCGTAAGCCCATACGTGAACACGCAGGACACGGAGGCCTGCGCGACCAAACAGAAGCAGGCGGAGGCCGAACCGTCAAACGTCCTGCGCTTCGTGCCGGACGCGAAGAAGAACCGCTCGCGCTCGGTGATCCGCCTGCCGTCATTCGAGAAGGTACGCAACGACCCTGTCCTGTACGCCCATGCCAACCGGGTGCTGCACCTCGAAACCAACCCCGGCAATGCGCGCGCACTGGTGCAGGCGCACGGCAAACAGGAACTGTGGCTGAATCGTCCGGCCGTGCCGCTGACGACCGAGGAGATGGACTACGTCTTCGGCATGCCGTACGCACGCGTGCCGCATCCCGCCTACGGCGACGCCAACATCCCGGCCTACGAGATGATCCGCTTCTCGGTGAACATCATGCGTGGCTGCTTCGGCGGCTGCACGTTCTGCTCGATCACCGAGCACGAAGGCCGCATCATCCAGAGTCGCTCGGAAGAATCGATTCTCGAAGAGGTTGAGAAGATTCGCGATACCGTGCCGGGCTTCACCGGCGTCATCTCCGACCTCGGCGGGCCGACGGCGAACATGTACCGGCTGGCCTGCAAGAGCAAGGAGATCGAGGCGGCGTGCCGCAAGCCGAGCTGCGTGTTCCCCGGCATCTGCCCCAACCTGAACACGGATCACTCGTCGCTGACGAAGCTGTATCGCAAGGCACGCGCGCTGCCGGGGATCAAGAAAATACTGATCGCGTCGGGGCTTCGCTACGACCTGGCGGTCGAAGACCCGGAGTACGTCAGGGAGCTCGTCACCCACCATGTCGGCGGCTACCTGAAGATCGCGCCGGAGCACACCGAGCGTGGACCGCTGGACAAGATGATGAAGCCGGGTATCGGGACCTACGACCGGTTCCGGGAACTGTTCGAGAAATACAGCTTGGAGGCCGGTAAGGAGCAGTACCTGATCCCCTACTTCATCGCGGCACACCCGGGAACGACAGACGTCGACATGGTCAATCTCGCGCTGTGGCTGAAGAAATACAACTTTCGCGCCGACCAGGTGCAGGCGTTCTACCCGTCCCCGATGGCCACGGCCACGGCGATGTACCACTCATCGAAAAATCCGTTGAAGAAGGTCACGTACGCAAGCGAGAAAGTCGACATCGTCAGGAGCAAGGTTCAGCGCACACTGCACAAGGCGCTGCTTCGCTATCACGATCCGGACAATTGGCCGATGATCCGTGACGCGCTGAAGGACATGAAGCTTCAGCACCTGATCGGCAGCGGGCCGGAACAGCTCGTTCCCGCGCAGCAGCCGAAGGGGTATCGGGCGAAGTCATCGCGCCGAAAAAATACGAAGGAAGCGCACCGAAAGCGGATTCGCAAAGGAAAACTCCTGACACAGTACACGGGGCTGCCGCCGCGCGAGCAGCGCTAGCGCGGCAGCACAGCTTATGGCTTAAGCCTCCTCCGCATGTCCCGACCACTCGGCGGCAAGCTCGGCCTGCAGCGTGTCCGGCGTCCGCTCGTAGTGGCTGAAGACGACCGTGTAGCTGCCGTCGCCGCCGGTCAGCGACTTGAAGCGGCCGGCAAAGTCGCTGATCTCTGAAAGCGGTGCCAGCGCCTTGATGCTCAGGTCGCCGCTCGGCAACGCCTGCGTTCCCATGACCTGGCCGCGCCGCGACGTAATGTCACCGCAGACATTGCCCATCGCATCGGCCGGCACGGCGAGTTCGAGGTTGACGAGGGGCTCGAGCACAAGCGGTTTTGCGGTAGCAACCGCAGCCTGGAAGGCACGCTTGCCCGCAGCGACGAACGCAATCTCCTTCGAATCGACCGGGTGATGTTTGCCGTCATAGACCGTAACCTCGATGTCCTGCATCGGGTAGCCGGCGACGGCGCCTTCGGCCATCGCCTGCTGTACGCCTTTTTCAACCGCCGGGATGAACTGGTGCGGGATGACGCCGCCCTTGACCTGGTCGACGAAGCGAAAACCGGCGCCGCGCTCGCGGGGCGCCACGCGCAGCCAGACTTCGCCGAACTGGCCGGCGCCTCCGGTCTGCTTCTTGTGGCGGTACTGGCCGTCGCCGTTCGACGAGATCGTCTCGCGATACGGGATGCGCGGCGGGCGCGTATCCGCATCGACATTGAATCGACTCTTCATCTGCTCGAGCGCGATGCGCAGGTGCAGCTCGCCCATGCCGCGCAGGACGGTTTCGTTCTGCTGGATGTCGTGTTCGATCTTGAGGCACGGGTCTTCATCGGCAATTCTTTCCAGCGAACTGGACAGGCGTTGTTCGTCACCGCGTGATTGCGTGCTGACGGCGAGCCCGAAAATCGGGACCGGGAACGGCAGCGGCACCAGGTGCAGGTAGTCTTCCTCGTGCGAATCGTGCAGCACGGCATCGAAATGCAGTCCGTCCACCTTGGCCACGGCGCAGATGTCGCCCGGAATGCCGGCGTCGACCTCGACCTGCTCCTTGCCGACCAGCTTGAACAGGTGCGCCACCTTGAACGGCTTGCGCCCGTCGTTGATGAACAGCTGCTTGTCCTTGCTTACGGTGCCCTGGTGGATGCGGAATATGCCGAGCTTGCCGACGAAGGGGTCCGCCATGACCTTGAAGACATGCGCGACGACGTGCTTGTCCGGATCCGGCTCCGCCGTAAAGTCCTGAGCCTCGTCGCCCTCGCCGATCTGGAACGGCCTCGGGTTACCCTCGAGCGGGTTTGGCATCAGCCGTTCGCACAGCGACAGCAGTTCACGCACACCGGCGCCGGAGGTCGCCGACGTGAAGCAGATCGGCACGAGATGACCCTCGCGCAGCGCCTGCTCGAACGGGTCATGCAACTGCTCAGGCTGCAGGTCCTGTCCCTGCTCCAGGTACAGCTCCATCAGTTCCTCGTCGACCTCGACCACCTGGTCGATGATCGTCGAGTGGGCCTCTGCGACCGATGAGAAGTCAGCATCGCCATCGGGCCGGTAGAAACAGTCCACGACCTTGCTGCCGCCGTCTGCGGGCAGGTTGATCGGCAGACACTCGGTACCGAACTCCTCGCGAATCGACGCGACAAGCGCCGGCAGGTCTACGCCCTCGGCGTCGATCTGGTTGATGATGATCATGCGGCAAAGCTTGCGCTCGGCTGCCCACTCGAGCATGCGCCGGGAAACGAGTTCGATGCCCTCCTGGGCGTTGATGACGACGGCGACGGCCTCGACGGCGGGGAAAGACGCAATCGCCTGGCCAATGAAATCCGGCATTCCCGGCGTATCGATCAGGTTGATGTGGATGTTGTCGTGGTCGAAGCTCACGACGCTCGACGACAGGGAGTGCTGGTACTGTCTCTCGAGGGGATCGAAGTCGCTGACCGTGTTACCGCGCTCGACGGTGCCTTGAGTCTTGATCACCCCGCCGGCTTCGAGCAACGCTTCTACCAGGGTGGTCTTGCCGCACGCGGTCTGCCCGACGAGGCAAATGTTGCGGATCGCAGTGGAGGAATAACGTGGCATCAACACCTCCGTCGTTCTAAGTGTTTGTTGAGGAGCCTTTCTACCGAACTGTAACGATACGACGCTCTCGGCCTCAAAGAACTAGGTAGTCGTCGCAATGCAGGCGCGGCCTCGCGGCTTTATTATGTTTGTGACGCGCCCGGGGTGGGGCAATAGATTCCGCGCCGCCATTCCTGGCCAGAAGACACAATAACGTTACAGGAGATCGAGATGTTTGGTGACCGCCATGATCTGCCGACCGAGTTCCCGGAGCACGCTGCCCTGATCGAGCAGCTGCACGAGAGCAATCAGGACTTCGCCGCCCTGATGGATGAATACACAGCCCTCGACGCAGAGATCTACGAAATCGAGGAAAACGGTACCAACGTGACTGACGAGCATGCCGAAGAGCTCAAGTTCAGGCGCGTTGCGCTGAAAGACAAGCTGTACGCAATACTGCAGGCGAACGCAGCGTAGCGGACGCCGCCCCCCCGGGGTTTGGTAACGCTGTAAACACCCCCGAACCGAGCTCCTTCGCCCTGAAGGCCCGGCGACGTCCGACGCACGTCGGTTCTCACTGGTAGGATAAGGACGAACAATTCGTCATGCGCCTTGGCATCGTCGTACGGGGGTCGTCGATGCTGCTCATCGATACGGCGTAAACAGGGGGAGACGAGGATGAAAAAGGCACATCAGTTTTTTGCGTTGGCCGTTCTGGCAGCGACGGCCGGCTGCGGCGGCGAGTCGCCTGCACCGACTGACGAGGCGATACGCGAAGAAGCAAAAGGCCCGGAAGTCACCGAAGTCGTCGCCGCGCGCATCGTCGCGGCTGACGACGAGGCGCAGAACTGGCTGAGCCACGGCCGGACGTATGACGAACAGCGCTTCAGTCCACTCGACGACATCAACCTCGAGTCCGTCGGCGAACTGGGGCTGGCGTGGTATTTCGACATACCGACCCGGCGCGGCATCGAAGCCACGCCCATCGTCGTCGACGGCCGAATGTATGTGTCGGGCGCCTGGAGCATCGTCTACGCGCTCGATGCGGCCACCGGTGAGGAGCTGTGGCGTTACGACCCGGAAGTGCCCAGGTCATGGGCCCAGTACGCCTGCTGCGACGTCGTGAATCGCGGCGTCGCCGCGTGGGGCGACGCCATCTTTGTCGGCACGCTCGACGGTCACCTCGTGTCACTGGATGCCGCGACGGGCGACGTGAACTGGCGAGTCGATACGATCAACAGGAAGCCGCCGTACACGATCACCGGTGCGCCACGCGTCATCAAGGGTCGTGTCATCATCGGCAACGGCGGCGCCGACATGGGCGTGCGCGGCTACGTCAGTGCCTACGACGCAGAGACCGGCGAGCTCGACTGGCGCTTCTACACGGTGCCGGGCAACCCGGCGGACGGTTTCGAGAACGAGACGCTCGAAGAGGCGGCAAAGACCTGGACGGGCGAATGGTGGGCCTACGGCGGAGGCGGCACCGTCTGGGACTCGATGGCCTTCGACCCGGAGCTGGATCTCCTGTACCTGGGCGTCGGCAACGGGTCGCCGTGGGATCGCGACGTGCGCAGTCCTGACGGGGGCGACAACCTGTTCCTGTCTTCAATTGTCGCGGTGCGACCGGATACCGGCGAATACGTCTGGCACTACCAGACGACGCCGGGCGACACGTGGGACTTCACGGCGACGCAACACATCATGCTCGCTGATCTCGAGATTGACGGCGAGACGCGCAAGGTGCTGATGCAGGCGCCGAAGAACGGCTTTTTCTACGTGCTTGATCGAATCAGCGGGGAATTTATCGACGCGGAGCCCTTCGTCACCGTCACATGGGCGACGGGCATCGACAAGGAGACCGGACGGCCGATCGAGGTGCCGGGCGCTCGCTACGAAGAGCAGCCTTTCCTGATGATGCCGACCGGCTTCGGCGGCCATAACTGGCACTCGATGGCCTACAGCCGGAACACCGGCCTCGTCTACATTCCGGCGCAGGACCTGCCCGCCATCTATGCGAAAGAAGCGGACTTCGAGTTCACGCCGGGATTCTGGAATGGCGGAACCGAGTTCGAAGGCCTGCACCTGCCGGACGACCCGGCCGTCGTCGGCGAAATTCTCGCATCCATGTCGGGGCGCATCGTCGCGTGGGACCCGGTCGAGCAGCGTGAAGCCTGGCGCTATCCGCACGCCGGTATATGGAACGGCGGCATGCTGGCCACCGCTGGCGATCTCGTCTTCCAGGGCAGCCTGATCGGCGAGTTCGCCGCCTACAACGCCGGAAATGGCGAACGCGTGTGGCAGTACCCGGTGCAGACCGGGGTTGCCGCGGCACCGGTGAGTTACGCGGTCGATGGCGAACAACACGTCGCGATCGCTGCCGGCTTCGGCGCGCTCGTACCGATGTTCGGCGGCAAGCCACTGGCCGCCGCTAACTTCAAGAACTACAGCCGCGTTCTCGCGTTCAAGATCGGTGGTGAAGCCAGCCTGCCGACGGTCGAAGTCACGGCGAAGGCGCCGGTGCCGGAGCCGCCGGCCAGCGACGGAGATGCCGCCATGATTGCGCTCGGCAAGGACAAGTACTACGAACGATGCGTTGTTTGCCACGGTGCGGACGTCGCCAGCGGCGGCGTCGTGCCCGATTTGCGTTATTCATCGCACGCTACGTTCGCCGCGTGGGATGGCATCGTGCTCGGCGGTGCCTACAGGGACCGGGGCATGCCGGCCTTCGGCGGCATATTCTCGAAAGACGATGCCGATGCCGTGAAGGCCTTCGTCATCCAGGAAGCCAGGAAGGCTTACGAGCAACAATCGATGCTTGAATGACGCCATCGCGGGCCGGCTCTGTCCGCAACGGCTGTGTTCGCGAAGTCCGCGAGACCTGCGTCGATCAGGCCGCTGCCTTCTTTTTCGCAGGGCGTCGTCGCGCCGCCTCTGTATTCAGCAGTGGCGTCGTGTATTCGCGTAACAGCTTTCTCCACGGACCGGTCGCGCGCAGCGCTCCGAGGTTGCCGAACAGGCCACCCAGAGTACGATCGATGAAGATCATGTCGCGAGGAAATCGAACGTCGCTGGCCTCGTGCCAGTTCGCCATGCCGAGATCGTAGATGGCCTTGTAGAACGCGCCGTCGTCGCCAAAGGTATAGGGTGGTGACGCTCGCACAATGTCCTGCATCAGGTCGACGTAGGGATCCGTCGTTTCCCGCGAGATCGAGGCGCCGCCCTCCTTGTACACGCCCAGCTCCTGCAGCAGCGCCGGGAACGCCGTCTTCTTCCGCTTCAACAACGCATCGATCAGGCGCGCGTAGCCGGACGCGATGCGTTCGGGCACGTGCTTGATACAACCGTAGTCATAAACGACGACCGAGCCGTCCTCGCGAAAGGCGAAGTTCGCGAAGTTGGGGTCTGCATGCAGGAATCGATGCTGGAAGAGTCCGCGCATCGTGAATTCGAACAGCGTAGTACCCCACCGGTCTTTGAGCTCCTGGGCGTAATCATCCGACATTGCCTCGGAGGGTGGGATCGCTTCGACGAACTGCATCGTCAGCACGCGTTGCGTCGTACCCTCCTCGATCACCTCGGGAACGATGATCGTCGGAAGGTCCGCATACATCTGCGCCGCACGCCGGAGGCTCTCGGCCTCCTGGTCGTAGTCGAGCTCCTCCACGAGGCGCTCCCGGACTTCCTTCCAGATCGGCTCGAAGTCGATGTCGGTGAACAGCGCGACCAGGTTGCCCAGCAGGACCTTCATGTTGGTTAAGTCCGCCTTCACCATCCGGTCCGCGTCCGGATACTGGATCTTGACGGCGACTTCGCGGCCGTCACGCAGGATGCCGCGATGCACCTGGCCGATGGACGCCGACGCGAAGGCCTCGGGCTCGATGTACTCGAACAGCTCGTCGAAATTCGCAAGCTCGCGCTTGAGCTGTGCTTCCATGCGCTTGTAGGGCACACTCGGTGCGTCGTTCTGAAGCACGCTGAGTACCGCTGCGACCTCCTTCGGCAACATCCCTTCGTGCAGGCTGAGCATCTGACCGACTTTCATCGCCGCACCCTTCATCTCGCCGAGCGTACTGGCAATACGGGCGGCGTTCCGGACCATGTTCTCGGCCTTCTTGAGGCGCTTGGTCGGGCCGTCGCGCAGCAGGCCGGCCGCCTGACCGGTGATCATCGATACGCCGACGCGCCCGACCAGCCCGCCCATCCTGGCGAAGCGGCCCAGCGTCGACGTGTTGAGCTGATCCCGGCTCATGTTCGAGCCTGCGCTTCCAGATCGAATCGTTCACGAAGGAAGTGGGCAATACCGTCCTCGTCATGATGGCCGATGACGGCGGTTGCGGCCGACTTGATCTTGTCTTTTGCGTTGCCGGGCGCGTAGGCCTCGTCGGCCGCCTCGAACATGCTGAGATCGTTGTCGCTGTCGCCAAAGCAGATGACACGCTCGAAGCCGAGCAACGCTTTCATAGACTCGATCGCGCCCCCTTTGCTGGCATTGCTGTGATGCACGTCAAGCCATCGCCAGTCTTCACCTTCGAGCGCAATGCCGGAGTAAGCGACAAGATGCTGCTCGTCGTCCACGCGCCGAAGCACGGCTTTGATGGCGTCGCTCGAGCCGATCGCGTTGACGTGCGTGACGACGGCGTCGCTCGGCAGTTCGTGCAGCGACCGAATCCTCTTGTGTTCATCGAGACTGATGCTGTCCACGAGCTGGCGTTCAACCTCCGAGACCAGCGGCGGATGATAGACCGTGCTCTCCTGATCGTCGTCCATGGTGAAGACAAACGGCGTGAGACGCTGGTCAACGCAGGCCGCGACGACATTGTCGAGTTCACAAGGCGAGAGCGTAGCGCCGTTCGAATATTGCCCGGACTCCGGGTCCCAGATCATCACGCCGTTCTTGTAAGCCTGCGGCAGCGGGAAGTGGTGGCCGTCCAGGATCCGGCGCGCGCCGTGCAAGGTTCGGCCGGTCGCAACGGTGTAGGCGATGTCTTTCTCGCTCAGCAGGCGCAGCGTTTCGCTCGTGAAATCAGAGATTTCGGACTTGCGATTCAGCAGCGTACCGTCGAGATCAAACACGACGAGCTCCATCTCGGGGACTCCTTCAGATCGGAGAAACAGTCTGATCACTGCCCGCAGGCGGCACAAGCACCGCCGCGTAAATTCTTGTAACAGTCTGTACTTGCGCAGGAAGTCGGTTCGCCTCCGAGACTCCGGCGATGGGCGCGGGGCCCAGTCGGCTTGCCGTGTGCAAGCCCGCGGTGTTTTAGTGCCTGAGCCGCCTCGCCGCCGCCTGCAGCAGGGCCCGGGAATAGAGACGGTGGAAGCCCAACAGGGCCCGGTAGGTCCATTTCATCTTCCTGGCCGAGGATTCGTCCTCGTCGAGCATGACTGCGGACCCGAAGTACAGGCGAGTGCCGTTCTCATCGGACCCCAGCATGAACCAGGAGCACGTCTGCTGCCTGAAATCCATCATCACCAGCTGATCGTCACTGCGACGGTATTCCTTCCAGGCGGCGAAACTGTCGGTTTCGTTGCGCGACAGCCGGCGCGCCTGTTCGTCCGACGACGGTCGGGAAATCAGCCACTTCAATATCAGGCGTTCCAACCTGAACAGGCGAGTCGTGTAGAACGTCTCGACGTAGGTCGGAAACGTGACCGTGTTTTCGATCCGGGCGACGAAGCAGTCCGTGTATTCACCGCGATCCGTGAATTCCTGCAACAGGGCGCCGCCGGGCAACGCCGTTTCTTCGACGAGTGAGAACAGCCTCATGACGACATCCTGTGCACAGCCCCGATGCGGCAAACAGCAAAAACGATGATCCGTGAGAGTGTACGCCGCTTGCTCGCATCGCCAGCTCCGAGTCGAGGACGGCCGGCCCCTCGATTCACCAATGACAGCGAGTCTTCTACGAGAGACACCAGGAACACCCCGACCTCAACGTAAAACGTCCGAGTCTGCAGAGAGCGCCTCGTAACGCGCCAGCGCTTCGGCCGCGCGCCGTGATCTGCGATTAGCTGTGTCATCCAGCACCATGAGCGCCTCTCTTAGCAATGGCTCCGCCTCCTCAAACCGTCCGAGTCGCGAAAGTGCGTCGGCATATTCGACCTGGGTGGCGGCGACCAGCATATGTTCCCGAGGATAATCCTTGAGCCGGATCCTGAGGGCTGTTTCGAGCAGCTCGAGTCCCTGCTCCGCGCGACCCGATGTGTTCAAGACGGCCCCGAGCTCGGTAAGCGCCGACGCAATGTACTGATGGTCGTCGTCGAGAACCTGGTCGAAGACCTGTAGTGCCTCCCTTAGCTCCTGCTCGGCATCGCGTAGCGCGGAATTGTCATGTAACAGCATACCGAGAATGGTCTTGTGCAGGCCAAGCCGAGGGTGCGTAGTCCCGTGGATCTCTATTCCGAGCTCCAGCGCCTGACGAATCATGCGTTCAGCCTCGTCGTATTCTCCCTGCATGTGCAAGACCCTGCCCTGATCGACCAGCGCAACCGCCAGCAGGTCGTGCTTGTCACCGAGAATTCGGTGAATGGCATCGATTGCCGAAGCCAGTGTCTGCTCCGCGGCATCAAGATCTCCCTTGGAACGCTGTAGCACCCCGAGGTTTTGCAGGTAGTAGGCCATGTAGGGATGATCCGGACCCTGCGACGTGTTGATGATATCGATCGCTTCGAGCAACAACGCCTCTGTCTCATCGAGGTTCCCCCGAACCTGCAGCACCCGCGCCAGGGCTCCGACGGCTTCGGCCAGATCGAGGCTGTACTCGTCGCGAATCTGCCTGAATATCGCGATGCTCGAGCGTACAGCGGATTCGGCTTCGTCGAGGTTCCCCGTTGCCAGGTGGACGTTGGCCAGGTTGAACAGGTTGGTCGCGACCAACGGAGACGTCCCGTCATTGCTGAGCTGGTTGACCGCCAGTGATTTCTTCAGCAGGTCGGTAGCCCGGCCGTACTGGGCACGCCGTATCAGTACTTCAGCCAGGTCGTTTCTCGCGGCGGCAACCGCGGGATGCGACTCGCCGTAGGTCCTGATCCGGAGGTCCAGCGCCTGCTCGAGCATGTCTTCGGAGGGTTGATACTCACCGAGGTTGTAATACACACGTCCGATCGTCCCCATCAGTGACGACTGGATCTCGGGTCGGTCACTCAGATTGTTGCGGATTCGCGTCGCGCCTTCCGCGAGGATCTCTTCCGCGGTCACTTCGACGCCGCGAGCTCGCGACGGATCGTGGGCCATGAAAATGTCCTCGAGGAACTGGATCACTGCGCGGGCCGTGTCGCGCTCCTCGATAACCGTCCTGTTCTGTACCGACAGCAGCACCGTAAACGTAGCGAGCATGGCGACAACGAGCACCGACGCTCCCACGGCGGCGAAGTGTCGTTGCACGAATTTCCCGGTGCGATAACGCCATGAATCGGTTCGTGCGACGATCGGCATGGCTCTGAGGTGCAAACCGATGTCATCGGCGATCGCGTTCGCTGATCGATACCGTCGTTCCGGCTCTTTGCGCAGGGTCTTTGATACGATGACATCCAGATCACCGCGGAGCTGGCGCTGCAGGCGCTCCAGGCTCGTGCTGCGGTCGGATGCAATTTGCTCGAGCTCTCGAAGCGACGCGGCATCTTTCTTGTCTCGAGCAGCGGCCTTCTTTCTCGCCAGTTTGCGGCTTGGAGCCGGCGCTGTTTCTTCTGCGATGACGCGTGCCGCCTCAGCCGGCGTGATCCCGTCGGTTTCATAGGCCCGTAGTCCCGACAACAGGTCGTACAGCAACAGACCGAGACCGTACACGTCGGTAGCCGTCGTGATGTTCTTGCCGCTGATCTGCTCGGGCGCGCCGTTTGCAGGTGTCATGATGACGGCCCCGTCGCGCGTCAGGCCGGCGGTCGCAGCGCCCTCCGCATCGCTCAACTTGGCGATGCCGAAGTCCAGCAGCTTGGGCGTACCGTCCTGTGCAACGAGTATGTTGGTCGCTTTGATGTCCCGGTGAATAATCAGGTTCTGGTGCGCGTAGTGGACCGCGCGGCAGATCGTCTGAAACAATTGCAGCCGCTGGGTCACATTGAGGCGGTGCAAGTCGCAGTATGTATCGAGTCGAATGCCGTCGATAAACTCCATGACCAGGTACGGCACGCCATCATCCGTCGTGCCGCCATCAAAAAGCCGAGCGATGTTCGGGTGGTCCAGGTCAGCCAGAAACTGGCGCTCGTGGCGCAGGCGAAGCTCGGTCTGTGGATCGACGAGACGATGACGACCGAGCTTGATCGCGACCTGCTGGTCGAATTGTTCGTCCGCGCGCCGCGCGAGATACACCAGGCCCATACCACCGGAACCGAGCAAGCGTTCGACCCGATACGGACCGATCATCTGCCCTTTCATCTGTTCCGGCTTTGCCGCGTCGTCGACAAACGCGTCACGTACGGTGTTGACGATCGTTCGCTCTACTACCGTCTCGACGGTGGCATCTGCCCGCAACAGGTCCCTGACGTATTCAAGCAGCGTGCTGTCGTCGCTGCAGGCTGAGTTGAGGTAGTCGTCCCGTTGTGCGGGCTCGAGCTCAACGGCACGCGAGAAAATGTCGGCAACCCGACGCCAGCGCTTCGCATCCAGCTCAGATGTCTTTGAGCTCATTGGCCAGCCACGCTTTCGCGAATCGAAGGTCCCTGTCGACCGTTGCTGTCGAAATGCCCAGCGCCTCTGATGTTTCTTCGAACGTCATGCCGCCGAAATAGTGCAGGACCAGCACGTCGCACCGGCGAGCATCGACCCGTTCCAGCCTGCAGAGCGCGTCGTCGATATCCACGATGTCCGTTGCGCCACCATCGGCAACGAAGTCTTCCTGCAGGGTAACGGGCGACAGGCCGCCGCCGCGCTTCTGACTGCGCCGCGCGCGGCCGTAGTCGGCAAGGATGCGACGCATGGTTCGCGCTGCGACGGACAAAAAATGTGCACGGTTCTGGAGGTCGAGCTCCGCCTCGGACAATCGCATAAACGCCTCATTGACCAGCGCGGTTGCCTGGAGCGTGTGCCCCGACCGTTCCGATTGCAGGTGCCGGGCAGCGATGCGTCGGAGTTCGTCGTAGACCAGCGGTGTGAGTTCGTCCAGTGCCCTCTCGTCACCGGCGCACCATGCTTGTAAGAGTGTCGTGACGGAGGGCGGACTAGTCATCGAATGCGTGTCAGTGAAGACCGGGATGCCATCTTGATAGCAAATCAGCCAATGCACCGCAACGCGGCGCCCAGGCTGGCAGGCAGCCACGTCTGGAATTAGACTGGCAACGTCTTTGATGTCATTAAATAAGGAGTACCACCATGCCAGAACCCAGCGAACCGCCTCCACCGTCAGGAATTGCACTCGCCGCCGCCGCTGGCGGTTTCGGCGGAGCGGTACTCGGTGTCATAGCCGCGACGATGATAATGGGCAACGGCGACAACGACGCGCAGGTCGGGAATGCGCCCGTCGAGAAACCAGCCACCGAGCTGGTTGCCGCCAGGGCGCACGACGAAGAGTAGTTTTTTTACCGCCGTGTGAGGCGATTGCGCCGCCTTTTACGCTTTTAGTCGTGAAAGTGCCCTCGACAGGCACGCGAGTAGCGCGATGGCAAAGAGACAAGGCGGCAAATACTGCACGGTTGATCACGCCAACAAGATGGCGGATCGGCAGCGAAAAAACCCTAACCGCAGACTGCTGCAGTTGAGGCGGGCGAGTATCGGCGTGCCCGACGCCTGCATGGTCGACGGCGACGACGCAGGCAAGTCCACGAAAGACCCGAAATAGGCTTGTCGGTTAACGGACCTCGCTCGCTCGTCTGGCGGGCTGGTGTTTTCTACCCTGCCATCGTATGGAGCGGGCGCTCGGCGCGTGCCTCAGTCGTCGTCTTCCCATTCCTTCAGCTTGCTCTTGTCGACCTGCTTCCACTGCTCTTCGCTGATGCGCGCATAGGTCACGACCTTGGCGATGACGTAGACGACGATCACCGCGATCAACAGGAGTATGGGCAGCAAGCCGGAAGGCACGATGGTTCCCCTGGGCAACGATGCCTCGAATGATGGCATATCGCCGCGGCGAAGCCACGCGTCGCGCTGACTCGCCCTCTCGGATAGACTGCCGGGCGGCGGTCATGCACGCTGAGCCAGGCAAGCGTTGCAGGACCATGAATCGAAACCCCGGGCAGCCGATGCAAGACGTACCGCTCATCGAGATTCGCAATGCGACGCTTTGGCGCGGCTCAACGCGAGTTTTCTCCGGACTCGACCTGACGATCGAGCAGGGCGAGCGCGTCGCCATCCTCGGACCGAACGGCTCCGGAAAGACGACGCTGTTGAAGACCCTCAATCGCGAGATCTATCCCGTCGTGCAGGCCGACGCTTACGTCAAGATCCTTGGTCGGTCGGACTGGAACGTCTGGGAGCTGAGGAAACAGATCGGCATCCTGTCGAATGACCTGCAGCAGCGTTATCCGTCCGGGACGAGAGCGATTGACGTCGTGACGTCGGGCTTTCACTCGAGCATCGGCGTGCATGGGACCATCGCGACGATGGTCGATGACGACCAGAGGTCCCGGGCGGCCGCGGTTCTCGACAGCCTCGACATGCAGGAGCACCGCGACACGCCTCTCAAGAAGCTGTCGACGGGGCAGCAGCGGCGCTGCCTGCTCGCTAGAGCGCTGGTCCATCGACCGAAGACCCTGATCCTCGATGAACCGACATCCGGCCTGGATTTCGCCGCGAGTTTCGATTTCCTGAGTCGAATCAGGAAATTAGAGGACTGCAACGTCATCCTCGTGACGCATCACCTGAACGAAGTGCCGCCCGAAATCGACCGGGTCGTCGTGCTCAAGGCCGGCGAAATCGCGGCCGATGGCAAAAAAGGGGACGTCCTGACCGGCGCATTATTGTCCGACGTCTACGAGACCCCCATCAATGTGGCCGAAATGGACGGTCATTATCTCGCCTATCCCGGCTAACCAGGCTTATTTATCAATGTCTTGAAACGTGATCTGTATCCTGATTGCGAGGTGCTGACGCGCTTATGCTCAGCTTATGTTTCGTGCGATCACAGCCCTGCTCACCGCCCTTCCGCTCATCATGACGCCGGCCATGGTCGCGCAGGGCATGAATGACGCCGACGGCATCGGGTTTGCGGGCGCACTTTTCGCGATCGCCGTCGCGTTAATCCTCACATTGCTGCTGAGACGTTCAGCGTTTCGGCTCTTCAATGCCGCCGCGGACATGCTCGGCGAGTATCGCCTGCAGAGGATGCTGCTCGACAACAGCGACTTCCTGATGAGCGACTTCATTATCCCCGGCGCGTATGGCGGCCTGTCGAAGATCGACCACGCGCTGCTGACGCGAACCGGGCTGATATGCATCCGCGCCGCACACCAGCACGGAAAAGTGTTCGGCTCGGCCGATGACGCTCAGTGGTGTCACGTCAACGGCGGCCGACGACGCAGGTTCTTAAACCCGGTGATACAAAACGAAGGGCGCGTGCGCGGGCTGTCGTCGGCCTTGCCTTCAGTACCGGTCACGAACCTTGTCGTGTTTACCGGGCCCGCGCAGCTGATCTCGGAGACGAAACCCAACGTCATACTGCTGTCAGAGCTCTCGGCCTGGATCGACAAACACACGAAAGCGTCTGATCCTGTCGACGACCTCGGCGGAGCCTGGCAGAGACTCCGCGACGTTGCGATTACCGACGAAGACACGCGTAAGGACTACCAGGCACAAATCGGCTTCTGTTAGAGGCGCCGGACGCCGATGATCTATACTCGGCCGGGATGCTGATAACAAAGCCTCACCAATGACGTCCGTAGATCCGAGCGTAGTCATCCAGAGCCCGCTGGGCGTCTTCTCTATGCTGGCCTTTATCGCGGGCTTCTTTTTCTGGCTGGAAAAACAGTCCAACGCGAAGCTGTTTCACTACCTGCCGCCGCTGCTGTTCATCTACGCAACGCCCGTCATCCTCGGCAACCTGCAATTCAGCTTCGGCGGCGAGCCTCGCGTCATGATTCCGAACGCATCGATCGTCTACGCGGGACTGAGCCAGTACGCGCTGCCGGCCTTCATCGTCCTGATGCTGATCAAGGTCAACATTCCCGCAGTCATCCGCGTCATGGGGCGTGGCGTACTCGTCATGCTGATGGGCACGGCCGGTGTCGTCGTCGGCGCCGTCGTTTCCTACCTCATCGTGCACCAATGGTTGTCGGACGATGCGTGGAAGGGCTACGGTGCGCTCGCCGGCAGCTGGATAGGAGGCACCGCCAACCTGCTGGCGACCAGCCAGATGCTCGGCACGTCCGAGGAGCAGATCGGGCTCGCTGTCATTGCCGACAACGTCATCTACGTCGTCTGGTTGCCGATACTGCTGATGTCGCGCAATTTCGCCGACCAGTTCAATCGCTGGGCGCGCGTGCACCCGGAACGCCTCAGCATGATGGACTCCGCCGCCCAGATGCACGTCGAGGCAGACAAGGCGCCGGAGATGCGCGACTACCTGTTTATCCTCGCTATCGTTTTCGGCGTAACCTGGCTCGCCCAGACGATCGCCCCGGCGATAACGGCGGGGATCGCCAACAACGCCGAGTTCTTAAAGCCCGTCTTTTCTGAATCGACGGTCCGGGTACTGATCGTAACGACGATTGCACTGATTCTGTCGACAACACCCATCTCGAAGCTTCCGAACACGACGGCCATCGGCACGGCGCTAGTCTACCTGTTCGTCGCAGCCATGGGCGCACGAGCCTCCGTCTCCGGCCTGGCGGAAGCTCCGGCTTTTGTCATGGGTGCCTTTATCTGGATCGCGATTCACGGCGCCTTCTGTCTCGCCGGCGCCTGGTTATTCAGGGTCGACGTGCACAGTGTTGCTATCGCGTCGGCAGCGAACATCGGAGCAGCGGCATCGGCACCCATCGTCGCCGCTCACCATCGTCCCAGCCTCGTGCCCGTCTCGATACTGATGGCGCTGCTCGGGTACGCGCTGGGCAATTACCTCGCGCCGCTGGCCGCCCATCTCGCTCGCATCGCTGCGGGGCAGTAGGCTTAAGCATGACATTTGACCGGCTGAAACTGCTGGCAAAGCGCGCGGCGCTCATCGGTTCATTCGTCGTGCTGATCGGCGCGGGCTTCCTCGCGTGGGCATGGCAACAGCGGGACCTCGTCGAGGACATTCCACTGCCTGACTGGCCGTTCAGGGAACGCGCACCGGACAGTGTCACGGTGACGTGGCTGGGGGTGACCACACTGCTGTTTGACGACGGTGAAACCCAGATACTGATCGACGGTTTTTTAAGTCGCCCGACGCTTACCGACCTGCTGTTGCGACGGCCGATCCAGAGCAGCGCCGCCGACGTCAACCGGGCGATCAACCGGTTTCGCATGGATCGGGTCGCAGCGATCGTGCCCTCGCATACCCATTTCGATCATGCGCTGGATACCGCGGCCGTCGCGAATCGTACCGGCGCGATCGTCTTTGGCTCGCCGTCCGCTGCCGAGCTTGCACGCGGCGCCGGCGTGCCCGAGGACCAGATCTCCATCGTCACGGACACGGCGACTCGTGAGTTCGGCCAGTTCTCGGTGACGCTGATCGAGACACCGCACATTCCCTTCGGCTGGCGCGGCACGGTGCCCTTCGACGGCAGCATCGAGTCTCCGATCGTCGGCCCTGCGCCTGCCAGCGCCTGGCGCGTCGGCAGGAACTTCACGATCGTCCTAGTCCATCCACAGGGGACGACGCTGATCCAGACCAGCGCAGGATTCACGGAGGGGGCGCTCGCGGATATCGATGCCGACGTCGTCATGATTGGCACCGGGATGCTCGAGAGTGTTGGCCGGGAGTACGCCGAAGCCTACTGGTTGAACCTGGTGACATCGACCGGCGCACACACGGTCGTTCCGATGCACTTCGATGACTACACACAGGCGTTCGGCGAGGTCCGGCTGCTGCCGCGTTTCATTGACGACTTTTCGGAGACGGTGAGCTGGCTCAAGCAATTCCAGTCGTACTGGGACAATGACGTCCGCCTCTACCTGCCGGATTTCGGCGAGACCTTCGTCCTGTATGAGCGGGAGATGCCGGAAGCCTGAGTAATCTCAGCACCGTCAGGTCACGGCCAGTTCTGAGAGACTCACCGAGCCGGCGATCAGCGAAAGTTTGTCGGCCCGACTCAGGCGCTTGAGCCTGTGCTCCGCCCGGCTCGCCTCGGAACGGTCGCCGATGACCGCCTCGAAAACGAGCTCGAAGGGCTGACGCCCGCGCAGGTACTTCGCGCCGTTGCGTCCCGTCTCATGCTGTTTGAGCCGCTGACTGACGTCCAGCGCAATGCCGGTATACAGACTGCCGTCCGCACAGCTCAGTATGTAGAGACTGTAGCAGCCGGGCGTTTGCTCTCTGTCAGGCATGGCCTCCTGACAAGGAGTCGCCCAGTACGCGGAAGGCACCGGCCTCGATGCTCGCAAAATTCTCGGCGGTCTCCTCGAAGGTCAGCACGAGTTCGCGGGCGCCCTTCCAGTCGGAGACCGAATGATCCAGCTTAAGCTTCAGCGTGTTGCCGATCAGCTGTGCATCTTCGATTAACTCCGGGCCGCTGACCTGTTCTTCGTTAATCTCGATGGTCAGTGTCTCATCGAAGTCGTCGCCAATCGTGCGCATCAGGAGCAGGTAGTCGTTGATATCGCCGGGCTCCGCGGTCTTGGCGAAAAACAACATCGTCGTGTTGTCTCTGACGTCGAAGGCGACGGTGTCGTAGTGGTGGTCTGTCGACATGGCGGTTCTCGAAAAACTGACGGCGCACAGTCTACGATACGGAAGTATCGCTTGGCGAATGTCCGGCTGCTTCGGCCGTGCCCGCGAGTCGACTGAGCCTGTCGTCCTTCTCCGCCCAGATGTCCGCCAGCCACGCATGAACCTGTTTTCGGAAATGTCGGTCGTTGGTGTAGTCGCCATCGAGCAGACTGTCGTCGATGGGACGCTCCTCGACGTGGATGTCCGCTCGTATGAAATCGCCGCAACACATTTCCCAGAAGGATCGGGGACCGTCGGCGTAGTAAATAG
>JASJBE010000159.1 GCA_030066655.1 Woeseiaceae bacterium
CGAAGACTGATCTCTTGCCCCCGGATTCGGCCCCGGTCAGTCGTAGAGGATTAGTTCGATATCGATCGCGAAAAAGCCTGTTTCCACGGCATCGACATCGCCGTTTCGGGTGTCGATCAAGACCATCCAGTTCGCGAATTCGCGCACGCCGTCGACCAAGCGCGTGAACTCCAGGCCTTGCACGATAAAGTCGCCCGAGGACGCTGGCTTGGTGAAACTGCGCAGTTCGAATCCGTCCAGTGAGGCATCGACGTCGGCCGGTGACAATGACCCGATGTAGTCGGCCTGCTGAGTCGTAGCACCCGCCGGCGGCGACTCGTAGGGTGCAAAGTAGTAGTCGACATAGTTGCCGGCATCGACGTCGCTGAAGAAGTCAGCGATATAGATGCCGTCTTCGCCCATCTCGAAATCCGCCACGGTCCAGATGCCAGTGCCGATGTTCTGAATGAATCTCTCATCGCTGTTGTCGATAGAGGTAACAAGCGACTCGCGATCTCCGGTGGTCAAGTTCAGGGACCAGACTTCGATCGGACCGGTGGACGGGCCGGAAATCTCGTAGTCGTGTTCCATTGTATACAGGGTGCCGTTGACGTTCTGGATAAGCTGGCCAATCCGGCCGCAGGCGTGCCCTTGCCTGACAATGTCTCCGTCCTGAACGGGCGGCGACGTGTTGAAATCGTCGACTTTGCGGAATGACGTTCTGCTGCCGAAGACCTCGCCGTAATACAATGTGTCGCCGACTACCGATCGGCATCCGTCGATCAGGTTGTCGATAACCTCAACGCCGCCGATTCTCGTACCGTCTCTCGGGTCCCACTCGGTGATCCTGAAGGTCACGCTGCCTTCGGAAATGGTGAACAGCCGGTCCTCAGCCGTGAACATGTCCAGCGTGCTGCCGCTGCCGCCGGAGGATGCGCGCTGATCAACCACGTCAACATCACCTGATTTCCAGTCGATTCCAATCACCTGGCGGGTAGTTCCTGTGATCGGGGCATTGATAATCGGGCTGAAACTGGTAGCGCTTCGCGACGTGCGAATATAGATACCCAGGTCGGCATCTATCGATCCTCCAAACCCGTTCGGGTTCGTCGCGGTCCCGCCACCGCCCGAGCCGCCACCGGAGCCACCGCCAGATCCGCCTCCACCACCGGATCCACCGCCGGTGCCACTACTGGATGTCGGCGGCGGTTCCGAGGTGCCGCCGCCACCGCCGCCGCAGCCGGCAAGGCTCAGCGACGAGATAATTACACCTGCAACCATAAGTGCCTTGATAGTGTGCATCTGTCTTCCCCTTTACCAATACGTCGTCGGAAATCAGTATCGGAAGTCACCTCACTGGAGTCCTTACGGGTGTATTCCGATTGTCTTACCGTTTGTTGAGGGCCAAGTCGGACCGGTATGACGAGCGGAAGAGAACCGTGGATTTTGAGCGGCCGGGCAGCGTTGGGTTTTGTCCGTGGCCGCCCGGCCCGGACGTGAGTCGATTACCAGACGAGGCACTCGGCGGCGCATTGGGCGATCTGGTCTCCGGTGTTCCGGACCGTTGCGCTCAGTTTCCAGCGTCCTCCGCTCGTGGTCTGTACGTGACAGATTCCGCGTTCATGGTCGCCGTCGAGCTCGGCCATGTAGACCAACGTCAGGAAGCACACGCTGTTTGAGCTGGAGGTCATGAGCACGCTGTTGTTGATACCCGCACCGTCGCGGTTGGCGTTGACAAAGTAGGTGCCGACGCTGCGCAGGCTCGCCGTCCCCGACGCACCTCTCGGACCGGTTGCGCCTTGTGGACCGCGAGCGCCCTGGGGACCTGCCTGTCCCTGCGGCCCGGCTGGTCCCTGCGCGCCTGCGGGTCCGCGTGGTCCTATCGGCCCCATGGGGCCGACTTCACCCTTTGAGCCGACCGGGCCTATCGGGCCGCGCGGACCTGCCGGACCCGTCTCTCCCGTCGGGCCGGCCGGTCCGGTTTCTCCTTGCAAGCCCTGTGCGCCGGCCTTGCCAGCAGCGCCTGCCGGGCCAGCGGGACCGGGCTCGCCTGCGGGGCCGGCAGGGCCTCGTTCGCCAGTCTCGCCTTTGGCCCCCTGCGGTCCGGCGGGACCTGGTTCGCCCGCGGGTCCTGCCGGCCCGCGCGGGCCAGTACTGCCGGCCGGGCCCTGTTCGCCGGTCTCACCCGCGGGTCCTCGTGGACCGACAGCCCCGATGGTTACGTCAATAACGTCTCGACGAATTGGCCTTGCGCCGGTTTTTACCTTGAGCTCGTAGGTGCCCGGCAGTCTGTTCGCGTCGAGCACCGCGACGATAACGCTGGCGCCGGTTGAACGAAGTTCCAATGGCACGCCACCGAGCGTGACTTTTGGCTCGCGACCGCGGTCAAAATTGAAACCGGTGATGACCAGTTCCGTTGTGTCCTCGCCTTCGAGGACAACGACCTCGACGATATCGAGGCGAGCGGCGGCTTGCGCCTGCGAAGCTGCGGTAATCGTCAGAAGCGCGCACAGCGTCATGATGAAGCTTTTCATGGTTGTCTCCCCAAACAAGTCTTTATTGGTATGTTGCTGTGGCGGCCTAATCGAAGGCGTATTGAAGCCCGATCGACAGCACCGGATAAACGTCGTAGTCCTTGAGATCGTCCTCATAGAATCGAGCCTCGCTCGCAAGCTCAGCCTGGAAAGCGGGGTCGCTGGACAGGGAGCCGCCCGTCGACAAGATCTCGACGCTGGCGCTTCCCTGTAGCAACACGCCGAGCTCGATGTTGAAACGCAGGTTCGACGAACTGGCAAAGTCGTAGCCGATGCCGACATACGGCGAGAGATCGTCAAAATCGGCGGTTGCCGACAATGTGCCGGTTTCGGCTAGGGTGTAGGTTTCATCGCCGATGTCATAGAAGTCGGCGGGTAGCGCGACGCCCTTGATTGCGTTGTCATTGATTACTGCGCCACCGCTCAGGCGAAATCCCGACTCGAACGGTCGATAGTCTGCGAGCAGAGTTATCGACGACAGCTTCAGGTCTCCATCGTAGTCGACGCCGTCGAGATCGTCTTCATAACCATAGTCGTAGCGGTTTAGACCGCCTCTTAGCCCCCATTTCGGCGACAGCTGATAAGTCCCCTCGACGCCAATTCCCAGCGTGCCAAGCTTGAGCCCTAAAGAGGTCTCAGCGAACGCTGCCGGCGTCAAACTCAGTACGAGGCCGAGCATTACGATCAGTCGTTTCATCGTTTTCTCCTAGTTCCTGGTTAATCGATTGGAGGCGGGGCTGGCCCGCCACTCCCCCGGCCGCGATCACCGGACACGATCAGGCTAGCGCTGCGACTTTCGCAGAGTCTTACGGCGGTCTTACGATTGGTTGGAATTAGGCTGCTGAAACTCTGCAGCGAATGGAATCAGTGAGTTACGCTCTTTTTCGAGTGCAATCAGCGACGGAGCGCATCGTCTATGCGTGCGCAGAATCCGAGTTTCTTGTCCGGATGAACCTCGTCGACCGATGCGACCAGTCCGTTGCGACGGAGCTTTTCGACAAGCTCGTCGTATCGGGGCAGCGCACGGAGTTCGTCCAGAGCGCTGTTGCGGTCAAGTTCCCACCAGGACAGGGCATGCCAACCTCCATCGATGGCATTCTGCAGTCGATCCAGTGCAGCCTCGGGACCGCTTACGATGTTGGCTGCGACGACATCCGCCAGCCAGTAGCCGCGCCAGGCCTTGCGGGGAATCCGGGCAGTGGCCTCGAGGACCGATGTCGCGAGCGTCTCCGCTCGAAGCTGATCGCCCGCGGCGGCGTAGGCGAAGGCCAAATCGGCTATGAGGCGGATATTCGCAGGCGTCACCCCGGATGCACCATCGTGCAGTTCGGCCGGGTAAGTGGCGATCGCATCCTCGAACCGGCCGGCACTGATCGCCTGATCGCGGAGGTGGCGCAGTGCCAACGGTTCCGCGCTGTAGCTTGCCAGCAGATTGGCGGTCGATGTGGCCGTTTCGATCCTGCCCGTGTAGGTGCTGTGCGCCAGCCGCGCAATTGACGCCCAGAACCCGTCATAACCTGTGTCACCGGGTTGCTCGAGCCAGTCTGCCGCGGATTCCGGATCGCCCGCGTCGAGCATGATCATCACGAGGAATGCGGGTGGGTTTGAACTCGTCGAGTCGATCTGCGCGGCTCGCTGCATACGAACCGATGCGCCTTCAAGGTCTCTGTACGCGCGCCATCGGTGGCTGCCGAGTCCCCACTGGGCGTTCGTCATCGACGGAGCAATCTCGACGGCGCGTTCGAAGAGCTTGCCAGCGCAGGAGTAGTCACCGAGGTGTTCGGTATTCATTGCCGCCGCAACGGACAACAGCGGAGACGCCGGCTCAACCTGCAGCGCCTTGTCGAAGACCGGGAGCGCCTCGTCGAATCGCAGTTGAGAGAACAACAACCACGCCAGCGCGCCCAGTGCCTCAGAGTTCGCCGGATCGAACTCCAGCGCTGTTCGGTAGGCCTGTTCTGCATCACCTTGTCGAGCGCCGAGCTCTGCGAGACGGCCCAGCGCAGCATGCACTTCGGCTCGTTTCGGCGCGATTGCCAGCGCGCGCTCGGCGTAGACTTCCGCAATCGCGTACGCATCCTGTGCAGCCTTGACGCCGTGGAAGTTGAGCACATACTGCGCTTCGACGAGTCCTTCCATCGCCTGGACGAGCTGGGCGTCTACCGACAGCGCGGCAAGGAATTCGCGCTCGGCATTGGCGGCGGCGACAGAGCCGCGCTGCGACAGCCAGTTGCGACCCCGAAGATAAGATTCATAGGCCTCGAGCTGTCCGGTCGCGGTTTGCTCTGCCACGATATCGACGGGTTTCTCGTCGATCGACTCTGTAATCGCGGCGAGAACGAGCTCTGCGATGTCGGTCTGAATAGCAAGTATCTCGCTGTAGGGTCGGTCAAAATTGCGCGACCATACGTGCAAGCCGGAGCGCGTTTCGATCAGCTGGGCCGTGACTCGCAGCTCATCGTCCGTTGTTCTTACACTGCCCTCGACGACGTGGCTGGCACCGAGTAACTCACCGATACGGCGAAGGTCGCCGGTTTGCGCGGCGACAGCGAACGACGAGGTCCGTCCGACGACACCGTAACGCTTCTGGTTCGACAGCACATGAATAATCTCTTCCGCGATACCACGACCGAGATACTCCTGGTTGCTGCTCTCGCTCATGTCTTCGAACGGCAGCACGGCGAGGACGGGGGTCGCCGGCGTGGAGGTTGGGGCCGAATCCCGAAATTGCGTTGTCGCAGCCCAACCCAGCGCCACAAGCGCGACGATGATCGCCAGGATCGGTGGCCAGCTGAACAGCGGGCGGTTGGCCGGCGGAAATGGCGCGGTCGTCACCGGATCCTCGTGATGCGCGCTCTCGATTTCGGTAACTAGCGCAATCAGTCGATAACCGCGTTTGCGGATGGTCTCAATGTATCGTGGCTTGCCCGGGTCGTCGTCGAGCGTTCGCCGGAGGTTGGCGACGAGTTTGTAAACCGGGTTGTCCGAGACGATGCGGC
>JASJBE010000160.1 GCA_030066655.1 Woeseiaceae bacterium
GACATCAAGCGTGTCAACATGCCTGCGCTGACTCACAAAGACGTCAATAGCATGGTGTACGACATCATGAATGACAAGCAGCGCAAGGACTACGAAGAGTTTCTCGAAACCGACTTCTCCTTCGAAATACCGAAGCTCGCGCGTTTTCGCGTCAACGCATTCAACCAGAACCGGGGTTCGGCCGCGGTGTTCAGGACGATTCCCTCAGAGATCCTGACACTTGACGACCTCGGAGCTCCGGCCATCTTCAAGGACGTGTCGATGCACCCGCGCGGCATCGTTCTCGTCACGGGTCCCACCGGTTCCGGTAAATCGACGACGCTCGCGGCCATGGTCGACTACATCAACGAGAACAAGCCGGATCACATCCTGACGATCGAGGACCCGATCGAGTTCGTTCACGAGTCCAAGAAATCGCTGATTAACCAGCGCGAAGTCCATCGCGACACGCTCGGGTTCAACGAGGCGCTTCGTTCAGCGCTGCGTGAAGACCCGGACGTCGTGCTCGTCGGTGAGCTGCGTGACCTCGAGACCATTCGCCTTGCGTTGACCGCGGCCGAGACGGGTCACCTGGTCTTCGGCACGTTGCACACCAGTTCCGCCGCCAAAACCATCGACCGTATCGTCGACGTATTCCCGGCGGCAGAGAAGGAGATGGTTCGCGCCATGCTGTCCGAGTCACTGCGCGCCGTGATCTCGCAGACGCTCTTGAAGAAGGTTGGCGGCGGTCGTATCGCGGCGCACGAGATCATGATCGGTACGCCGGCGATCCGTAACCTGATTCGAGAGGGCAAGATCGCGCAGATGTACTCCGCTATCCAGACCGGCCAGCAGAACGGCATGCAGACGCTCGACCAGAACCTGGCGGAGCTGATGGCGAAGGGACTGATCAACAAGGAAGAGGCCCGCTTCAAGGCGGTCAACAAGGAAAACTTCTAGCGGTCTGAACGTGACCGGGAGAATCTAAGAGATGGAACGCGAACAAGCGGTACGACTGACACAGAATCTTCTGCGGAAGATGGTCGAGCGAAACGGGTCTGATCTGTTCATCACGACCGGTTTCCCGCCGGCGATCAAGGTCGACGGCACGATTCACAAGGCAACCGACGCGCCGCTGTCGCCGGAACAGTCTGCAATGATGGTGCGCTCCATCATGAACGACAAGCAGATCAAGGAGTTCGACGCGACGAAGGAATGTAACTTCGCCATCTCGCCGCAGGGCATCGGCCGCTTCCGCGTCAGCGCCTTCATTCAGCAGGGCTGCGTCGGCGCCGTGCTACGTACGATTACGACCGAGATTCCAACCTTTGCCGAGCTCGATCTTCCGCCGATCCTGAAAGACGTCGTCATGAACAAGCGAGGTCTCGTGATCGTCGTCGGTGGTACGGGCTCCGGTAAGTCGACGACTCTTGCAGCGATGATCGGCCATCGCAACGAGAATTCACGCGGCCACATCATGTCCATCGAGGACCCGATTGAATACGTACACCCTCACCAGGGCTGCGTCATCACGCAGCGAGAGGTCGGGGTCGATACCGAGTCCTGGCATGCGGCGCTGAAGAACACGCTGCGCCAGGCGCCGGATGTGATCCTGATTGGTGAGATTCGTGACCGGGAGACGATGGAATACGGCATCCAGTTCTCCGAGACGGGCCACCTGTGTCTCGCGACGCTGCACGCCAACAGCGCCAACCAGGCGCTGGATCGCATCATCAACTTCTTCCCCGAGGAGCGCCGCGAGCAGCTCCTGATGGACCTGTCGCTGAACACCAAGGCGTTGATATCGCAGCGCCTGATTCCGCGCGAGGGCGGCATTGGCCGTATTGCGGCGATGGAAATCATGCTGAACACGCCGCTGATTGCGGACCTGATCTTCAAGGGTGAGGTAGGCCAGATCAAGGAGATCATGGCCAAGTCCACGCGCCTCGGCATGCAGACCTTCGACCAGGCGCTGTTCGCGCTGTACGAGGAGGGAACGATCTCCTACGAAGAAGCCATGCGCAATGCCGACTCGAAGAACGAGCTCCGCCTGCGGATCAAGCTCGAGAGTAAGCGTGACTCTGCAATTGCCGACCAGCAGTCGGAGAGCCTGCACATCATGGAAGAAGACACGGCTCGCCACTTCTGAGTCGACTGAACGGAAGCCCGATTAGATGAACGTAAAACCCCTGTTCAAGCTCATGGTCGAAAAGAAGGCGTCCGACCTTTTCTTCGCACCGTTCGCGCCGGCCAAGATCAAGATCGAAGGCAAGATCATGCCGGTCAACAAGCTTGAGATGACGCCGAAGATGGTCAAGCAGGCCGCCATCGAGCTGATGGACGAGGATCAGCTCGAATACTTCATGAAGGAACTGGAGATCGACTTCGCGATCTCAGAGCCGGGTCTCGGACGGTTCCGTGTCAACGTTTTCCACCAGCGCGGCAATGTCGCGATGGTCTTAAGGTACATCACGTCGGAACTGCCGACGCTCGAGAGCCTCGGCATGCCCCCGCAGTTGAAAGACCTGACGCTGCTGCGCCGTGGCCTGATCCTGATGGTCGGTGCGACCGGCGCCGGTAAGTCGACGACCCTTGCGGCGATGGTCAACTATCGCAACGAGAACACGTCGTCGCACATCATTACCGTCGAGGATCCGATCGAGTTCCTGCATCCGAACGTGCAGTCGATCGTCAACCAGCGCGAAGTCGGGCTCGACACGAAGTCCTATGCACGGGCCCTGAAGAGTGCGGTTCGCGCGGCACCTGACGTTATCCAGATCGGTGAGATTCGCGATCGTGAAGCTATGCAGTCGGCACTCGACATGGCCGGTACCGGTCACCTCGTGCTGGCTACACTGCACGCCAACAACTCGGCCGAGACGCTCGACCGTATCATCAACATGTTCCCGAAAGAGCAGCACGCGCAGGTGTTCATGGATCTCGCGCAGTACCTGAGCGCGATCCTGTCGCAGCGCCTGGTCCGTTCACGCACGGGCAAACGCGTCGCGGCCGTCGAGCTGATGCTCAACACGCCGCACATTCGCGAGCTGATTCTGAAAGGCGACATTTCCGGCGTGAAAGAGGCGCACAAGGAATCCGGCGAGTCCGGCATGCAGAACTTCGACGACGCACTGCTCGCGCTGTACAAGGCGGGCACGATCACGCTCGAAGAGGCGATGTCGCATGCGGATTCGCGAGCAAACCTCGAAGCCAAAGTTAACTTCGGGGGCTGAAACGCCGTCAGTTCGCGCGATACCGCGTTGCGCTTCTCCTCAGGCTGCTCACGTACTTGTGTACGCTGCGCGCCTTCGTCGGCGCGCGCCTTGTCTCGCGTCAACTGACGGCGTTTCAGTAGCCTGACGCGACGTTCTACACTACGTACAGGCCGCGTGATGCGAACTGGTGATAGACCCTGTCCATGAGCTCCGGGTCGGGCTCTGTGGTATTCGCGAGCTTGTACTCGAGTCCCAGCTCGCGCCACTTGTATTCACCCATCTTGTGGAACGGTAGGACCTCTACTCGTTTAACCCCCTGTAGTGAGGCCACGAAGTCGGCGAGACCTTCCACGTTGTCGATGTCGTCGGTGAGGCCCGGCACTAGCACGAAACGCACCCACAGGGTCCGGCCCTCGTCAGACAGCCGTCGCGCAAACTCGAGCACCGGCTCGACGTCGGCGCCGGTGACCGCCTTGTGGATGTCCGGATCGAAAGACTTGATGTCCAGCAACCACAGGTCTACGTCCTCCATCATCTGCGGTGTGACCTTGTCGCCGAGATAGCCGTTGGTATCGAGGGCCGTGTGCAGGCCACGCTCCTTCAAGCGCCGCAGCAGGTTCGCGGCGAAGCGATCCTGGACCAGCACCTCGCCGCCACTCAGGGTCACGCCGCCACCGTACTTGATCAGGAAGTCCGCATAGGTCTCGACCGTGGCCATGACTTCATGCACGGTGACACGCCGGCCGTTTCCGGCGCGCCACGTGTCCGGGTTGTGACAGTACAGGCACCGAAAGTGGCAACCGGTTAAAAAGGCCACGAAGCGTATGCCCGGCCCGTCAAGCGTGCCGGCGGTCTCGTAGGAATGCAGGCGCCCGGTGACCTCATCCAGCACCGATTCGGGCACATCGGCAACGGCGTGGGTTTCGCCCTGGTCGACGCGCAGCGCAAAGCGGCTTGCCTTGAGTGGCTGCGCGTCTTCGGTGTTCTCGGGCACTGGCCTGCCGTCGCCGGGTTCCGGCTAGCGCGCGCTAATGTCGTATCGCTCGCCGCCTGTGTCGACACGGCCCACATCGGCTTCGTGGCTGACGGCGCACTCTTCCCGTGCGGTAACGACCTCGTGGAACGTTCGTGAGATGACTTCACGCTGCTGCTCACGAGTGAGCTTGACGAAATTCACCGCGTAACCGGACACCCGAACCGTGAGCTGAGGATACTTCTCCGGATGCTCCATGGCGTCTACGAGCGTCTCTCGATCGAACACGTTGACGTTGATGTGGTGTCCTTTGAAATCGGCGAAAGCATCCAGCACGGTGATCAGGTTGTTGATCCTGTCCTCCATTGCCCGCCCGAGGGCGCTGGGCACGACCGAGAAGGTGTACGAGATGCCGTCCTGCGAGTCCTCGTAAGGCAGCTTCGCCACCGAGGCGACCGAGGCTACAGCGCCCTGATTATCGCGGCCGTGCATAGGGTTGGCGCCAGGCGCAAAGGGTTCGCCCGCCTTGCGTCCATCCGGCGTTGCCCCGGTCTTGCTGCCGTAAACGACATTGGAAGTGATGGTCAGCACCGACTGCGTGTGCACGGCGTCCCTGTAGGTTGGATTGGCTCGCACCTTTTCCATGAAGGTCCGGACCAGCCATACCGCGATATCGTCCACTCGATCGTCGTTGTTGCCGAACTTGGGAAAGTCGCCCTCCGTCTCGTAGTCGACCGCTATGCCGTCTTCGTTACGAAGCACCTTCACGTTTGCGTGCTTGATGGCGGACAGGCTGTCGGCTACGACCGAGAGTCCCGCGATACCGCAGGCCATCGTCCGGTAGACGTCCCGGTCGTGTAGCGCCATCTCGAGGCGTTCGTAATTGTACTTGTCGTGCATGTAGTGAATGATGTTCAGCGTCTGCACGTAGACCCTCGCAAGCCAATCGAGGACCTGGTCGAATTTCTCGACCACCTCATCGTAATCGAGCGCGTCGCTCGTGATCGGCTCCAGCACCGGGCCTACCTGGACGCCGCTCTTCTCGTCCTTGCCGCCGTTGATCGCATACAACAGCGACTTGGCCAGGTTGACGCGGGCGCCGAAGAACTGCATCTGCTTGCCGACGCGCATGGCCGAGACGCAGCAGGCGATGGCGTAGTCGTCGCCCCACATCGGCCGCATGATGTCGTCGCTCTCGTACTGGATGGAGCTGGTCGCGATGGACGTCGACGCGCAAAAGGCCTTGAAGGCTCGCGGCAACTCGCCCGACCACAGCACGGTCAGGTTGGGCTCTGGCGCCGGGCCCAGGTTGTGTAACGTCTGCAGAAAACGATAGCTGTTTTTTGTGACCAGCGTCCGACCGTCCTCACCCATTCCGCCGATGCACTCGGTGGCCCACACAGGATCACCGGTGAACAGCTGGTTGTACTCCGGCGTGCGCAGGAAGCGCACGATACGCAACTTGATGACA
>JASJBE010000046.1 GCA_030066655.1 Woeseiaceae bacterium
GATGGCGACTTCCTTACCGGCAGCTATCGCGGCGGCGTCGTCGAACTCGTCAGTGAGCGAATCGTCGAGGCCCAGCGTCGCCATGCTGTCTTTCAGGCTTGCTATAAGCGCCGTGCTCGTGGTCGTGCCGGCCTCGATCGTGATGTCTGAATAGATCGTGCCGTCAAGGCCAATGTGCCCGAAGAACTCGGTTGGGATGTCGACGCTGGCGCCGTTTGCTCCCACGACGCTGACCGTCGATACCGTGCGAGCCAGTGCGGGCGCCAGTGAACCGCCGTCGCGCGACAGCGAGGACAGCGGGATCAGCCCGTGGTCGAGTCGCGTCTTGATGACGAGCTCAGGCAGCTGATCTGCAGAATCCAGCGCCAGCGCCGCCATGAGCTGGCCCTGTATCGCGGCATCGCTGATCGAGAGTCGGTCTACGGACTGCGACGTGAACCAGCCGCTCTCATACGACTCCTGCGAGAACGCGATGCCGGAGCTGTCGACGCTCTGGGACGTCCATTCATTGCTCTGCTCCACATAGCCTTCCGCCATCTTGCCGACGACGCCCGGCGACACGAGAACAATGACAGCAACGACGATAAGGCCAAACACGATACCTTTTTTCACGATGACTTCCCGATAAGTAAAATCGCGCTGATGCTAGCACGCCTTAACCGCACAATTGTTGCGCGATTCGATGATTTGGCAACGAAAATATCGGCCCGACCGGTAGAATTTGTCGGCCACTCTCTCTACCATTGCCAAGCGTCCGGGGGGATGGCCCGGCCTTCTATTAGTTTCCAACGGTTTTACTATGAGAATCGCTGCACTGTTTGCGTGTCTGTTCCTCGTCGCTCCGCTGGCCTTGGCTGAAGGGGATGCCGAGCGTGGAGAGGAACTGGCCTATACCTGCCTTGGCTGTCACGGCATCGAGGGCTACAGAAATGCTTACCCGTCTTTCCGGGTACCGAAACTCGGCGGCCAGAAAGCCGCCTACCTGGTCCAGTCGCTGAAGGGCTACAGGGACGGTGAACGCGAGCATCCGACGATGTCCGCGCAGGCTAATTCAATGAGCGAGCAGGACATGGAAGACGTGTCTGCCTACCTCGCAAGCATGGCGAATGAGACCGTCGAGGCAGGCGGATCCAAAGACGTCCCCGCACTCGATATCGCGCAGACCTGCGTCGCCTGTCACGGCGCGAACGGCATCGGCATGTCGCCGACCTGGCCTACACTGGCCGGCCAGCACGAGGACTACCTGCGCCACGCGCTGACCCAATACCGCGACGGCGTGCGCAGCAACGCGATCATGATGCCCATGGCGGTGAACCTCACCGACCAGCAGATCAAGGTGCTGGCTGAGTACTACGCGGGCATGAAGGGCCTGGAAACCACCGTCAAGGAATGACGGCCGGTCCGACAATGACCCCCGCGGCATTGACGGACTATGACCACGGCATCAGCGCCGTGGATACCGAGTACATTCGTCCCCGGCTCGATGCCAGCCACCTGATCGTCGAGTCCGGGCGCGCGGCGTTCGTCGATACCGGTACGAACAACAGCGTGCCAAAATTGCTTGACGCGCTGCGGCAGAAAAACCTCCGGCCTGACGACGTTGACTACGTCTTCCTGACACACATTCATTTAGACCATGCCGGTGGCGCCGGGCGGCTGATGCGTGAGCTGCCGAACGCGCGCTGCGTCGTACATCCGCGCGGAGCCGCGCACATGGCGGAGCCGTCGAAGCTGATCGCCGGCACGCAGGCGGTCTACGGTGAGGCGCTGGCCTACGAGATGTATGGCGACATCCTGCCCATCGATGCCGAGCGTATTCTCGAGCCCGATGACGGCGAGTCGTACGAACTGGCCGGCCGCAGGCTGACCGCTTACTACACCGAGGGACACGCGCGACATCACTACGTGCTGCACGATCCGACGGCCTGCGCTGTGTTCACCGGCGACAGCTTCGGCCTGTCTTACCGGGATCTCGATACCGAAGCGGGCGCCTTCATATTCCCGACGACGACGCCAACCCATTTCGACCCTGAGCAGGCGCACGTGAGCGTCGACAGGATCATGGGTCTCGAACCGAAGCGCCTTTACCTGACACACTACAGCGAGGTGACCGAGCTCGACCGCCTCGCGGCCGATATGCACCATCATCTCGACGCGTTCGTCGCAATTTCGAAGGACGCGATACCGGCGCGCGAGCGCGTGAGCGTCATTCGCAAAGGCCTGTTCGACCACCTCGCGGACCGGATCAGGGCACACGGCTTCAAGGGCGACACGGAAGCGATTCGCAATATCATCTGGATGGACTGCGAGCTCAACGCACAGGGGCTCGACATCTGGCTAAAACGGCAGGGGCAATAACGATGACTTCTTTCAGGGCTTTCAGGATCGATAACGTCGACAACGAGATTCGTGCCGGCTTCCAGACGCTGACGGTCGATGACTTAAGCGATGGGGACGTCGTCGTCCGCGTTTCTCATTCGACCATCAATTACAAGGACGCGCTGGCGGCGACCGGCGCCGGTCGAATACTGCGCAGCTATCCGCTGAACGGCGGCATCGACATGGCCGGGACGGTCGTGTCGTCGGAGGACGACCGGTTCGCGCCCGGCGACCGGGTACTGGCGACCGGCAGCGGCCTGAGTGAAACGATCGACGGCGGATACTCGGAGTATTTCCGGAGCTCGGGCGACGTGCTGGTCCCCGTCCCCGACAACGTCAGCAACGCCCAGGCCATGCAGATCGGCACGGCCGGCTTTACCGCCGGGCTTGCCATCCACCGCATGGAACAGAATGGCCAGTCCCCGGAGCAGGGCCCCGTGGTCGTGACCGGCGCGACCGGCGGTGTCGGATCCCTCGCGATCGATATGCTCGCGGGCCTCGGCTACGAGACCGTCGCCGTCACCGGCAAGGCCGAGCAGGATGCCTACCTCAAATCGATCGGCGCAAGCCGAATTCTGCTGCGCGACCAGATCGACTTCGGCAAGCGTCCGTTGGAGAAGGCGCTGTGGGCCGGTGCGATCGACAACCTCGGCGGCGAGCACCTGACCTGGCTGACCCGCACGGTCCAGTACGGCGGCAATATCGCGAGCATCGGCCTGGCGGCGAGCCCTACGCTGTCGACGACGGTCATGCCGTTTATCCTGCGCGCGGTCTGCCTGCTCGGAATCAACTCGGTGGAGACGCCGAGGGACCTGCGCCTCGCCGTCTGGGAGCGGATCGCGGGTGACATGGCGCCCAGGCACCTGGACACGATCGGTCACGAGACCATTCGCTTTCGTGATCTGCCGGGTCGCTTCGACGCCTACCTGCGCGGCGAAGTCACCGGCCGCGTGGTTGTGGAGCTCAACAACGACGGCAGCAGCGCCTCGTAATAAATAGACCGGTCGCTCCATTTGGGAATGGGCCTTCCGCTGGTTTAGAATCCTCGCCCCGCCGTTTTAATCGGGATTAAAAAGAGCTCCCGAACGAGGACAGGATATGAGCAAGGGCGCGACATTCCGGGCTGCCGTCGAGATCGAAAAGCCGCTACAAATCGCCGGTACCATCAATGCTTACACGGCATTGCTGGCCCAAAAGGCCGGATTCAAGGCGATCTACCTGTCCGGGGCCGGCGTCGCCAACGCGTCATTCGGCCTGCCCGACCTGGCCATGACGACCTTGTCCGACGTCTGCGAGGACATCCGCCGCATCTGCGGGGCGACCGAGTTGCCGCTGCTGGTCGACGCCGACACGGGCTGGGGCAGCGCCTTCATGATCGGCCGCACGGTCCGCGAGATGACTCGCGCCGGGGCAGCGGCCTGTCACCTCGAGGACCAGGTCGCGGTCAAACGTTGCGGCCACAGGCCCGGCAAGGCCCTGGTCGAACCGGCGGAGATGTGCGATCGCCTGAAAGCCGCCGTCGATGCCCGAGAGGATGAGGGCTTTGCCATCATGGCGAGGACGGATGCCCATGCCGTTGAGGGCCAGCAGGCGGCGCTCGACCGAGCGGCAGCCTACGTCGAAGCGGGCGCCGACATGATCTTTGCCGAGGCGCTGACGACGCTCGACGAGTACCGGCAGTTCACGAGCACGATAAAAGTGCCGGTGCTTGCGAACCTGACCGAGTTCGGCAAAACGCCGCTTTTTAAGACAAACGAACTGGCTGCGGCGGGTATTGCGATGACGCTGTACCCGTTGAGCGCGTTTCGCGCGATGTCAAAGGCGGCGCTCGAGGTTTACACGACGATACTTGAAGAGGGGACTCAGCAGGGTGTCGTCGACGGCATGCAGACCCGGATGGAGCTGTATGACGTACTGGGGTACCAGGCCTACGAAGACAAGCTCGACGAGCTCTTCGAACAGAAAGGCCTGAACACCGGGGCGTAGATGGCGCTCCCGGCAGACAGTATAAGGGGATAAGAAAATGACAGGATCGAAGAAGACAGGCGGGCTTGCCGGCATCAGCGCCGGAGAGACGCGTCTCTGTACGGTCGGCAAGGAAGGCGCCGGCCTGACCTACGTTGGCTATGACATTTTTGACCTGGCCGAGCACGCAAGCTTCGAAGAGGTTGCCTATCTGCTGTTGAAGGGCAGGCTGCCGAATCAGCAGGAGCTCGACGCATACATCGAAAAAATCAAGGCCAACCGGGGTCTACCCGACGCGCTGAAGACCGTGCTCGAGATGATTCCCGCCGACGCGCACCCGATGGATGTGCTGCGAACGGGTGTGTCATTCCTCGGCAATATCGAGCCGGAGGGAGACTTCGAAAACCAGGCCGACACGGCGGACCGACTGTTCGCGTGCCTGCCGTCGATGATGATGTACTGGCATCGGTTTCACACCGACGGGGTTCGCATCGATACCGAGACTGACGACGACAGCATCTCCGGCCACATCCTGCACATGCTAAAGGACGAGGCGCCGTCCGAGCTTCACCAGAAGTCGCTGTCGACGACGCTGATCCTGTACGCCGAGCACGAGTTCAATGCATCGACCTTCGCCGCCCGAGTCATTACCGCGACGCTGTCCGACATGCACTCCGCCGTGGCCGGCGCCATCGGCGCGCTGCGCGGACCGCTGCACGGCGGTGCGAACGAGGCTGCGATGGAGCTGATAGCCAAGTTCAAGAACGCCGCGGAGGCAACGGCGGGCATTCATGCGATGCTCAAGCGCAAAGACCTGATCATGGGCTTCGGCCATCGCGTCTACACGACGTCGGACCCGCGCAATAACATCAACAAGCAGATGTCGAAGACGCTCGCCGACGAGGCCGGAGATACCGTCTTGTACCCGGTGTCCGAAGCGATCGAGAAAGTCATGTGGGACGAGAAGAAGCTGTTCGCCAACGCCGACTTCTACGCGGCAACGGTCTATCACTTCATGGGCGTCCCCACCTACCTGTTCACGCCGATCTTCGTCTGTTCGCGCGTCACCGGGTGGGCGGCGCACGTCATGGAACAGCGCGCGAACAACAAGCTGATCCGCCCGGCGGCCGAATACACGGGCCCCTCGCTACAGGAATGGGTCCCAATCGGCGACAGAGATTGAGCAAGACGACTGGCGGGTCTCCGACTCGGCCAGCATGAGGCAAAAAAACCACCCTGTAGGAGCGACCCATGGTCGCGAAAAGGCGCAACGAGAAACCACCGCATCTGGGAGCGGTCCCAGACCGCGCCCAACGAGGCAAGAAACAACCAACCCGTAGGAGCGGCTTCCAGCCGCGATTCGGACAACCAGACACAACCAGGAACAAAAAATGAGTGACATTGGCATTCGCTCCACCGTTCGACCTGACTGGGACGAGGAGCTCACGGCAATAGCGGACTACGTCTGCGACGCAGACATCTCCAGCGATCTCGCTTACGATACGGCTCACTACTGCCTGATGGACACACTGGCCTGCGGCTTCCAGGCGCTGGATTACCCGGCGTGCACGAAACTGCTTGGCCCGGTCGTGCCCGGTGCGACGTTCCCCGGCGGCGCCCGCGTGCCCGGCACCAGCTACGAGCTCGAGCCCGTCATGGCGGCATTCAACATCGGCGCGATGAATCGCTGGCTGGACTTCAACGACACGTGGCTGGCTGCAGAATGGGGCCACCCGTCGGACAATCTCGGCGGCATCCTGGCCGTCGCCGACTACCTGAGTCGTCAGCGCCGCCTCGCCGGCGAAGAGCCTTTGCGAATGAACGATGTGCTCACGGCGATGATCAAGGCGCATGAAATCCAGGGCGTGCTTGCGCTCGAAAACAGCTTCAACCGCGTCGGCCTCGACCATGTGCTGCTGGTGCGCGTCGCGTCGACGGCCGTGGTCACCCGCATGCTGGGCGGCGATCGTGAGCAGGTGTTGAACGCGGTCTCCAACGCATGGATCGACGGCTGTTCGCTCCGGACCTACCGACACGCGCCGAACACGGGCTCACGCAAGAGCTGGGCCGCCGGCGATGCAACCTCGAGAGCGGTAAGGCTGGCCCTGATCGCGATGACCGGCGAGATGGGCTACCCGTCCGCCCTGTCGGCGAAGGCCTGGGGCTACTACGACGTGTTGTTCAAGGAGCGCTCGTTCAAGTTCCAGCGCGGCTACGACAGCTACGTCATGGAAAATGTGTTGTTCAAGATCTCCTACCCGGCCGAGTTCCACGCGCAAACCGCGGTCGAGGCCGGCATGGCGCTGCACGACGCCGTCAAGGATCGCATCGACGACATCGAGAAGATTGTCGTCGAGACCCAGGAGGCCGGCGTCCGCATCATCGACAAGACCGGCCCGCTGGATAACCCGGCCGACCGCGATCACTGCCTGCAGTACATGATCGCGATTCCGCTGATCTTCGGTCGCCTGACCGCGGCGGACTACGAGGACGACGTTGCGAAGGACCCGCGGGTCGACGCGCTGCGCGAACTTATGGAGGTGCGGGAGAACGAACAGTTCACGAAGGACTACTTCGATCCCGACAAGCGCTACATCGGCAACGCGATACAGGTATTCTTCTCAGACGGCAGCAGCACCGACCGCGTCGAGGTCCACTTCCCGATCGGCCACCGCGAGCGCCGCGAGGAAGGCATCCCGGTACTGAAGAAGAAGTTCGTCGACAGCGTTTCGACGAAACTAAACGCCGGCCAGTGGGACAAACTGAATGCACTCTGTGCTGACCGCGATGCGCTGGGCCAGACCTACGTCGACGACTTTATGGCGCTGCTGGTCGCCTGAACCCAACAAAGGAAAACAAATGAAATACATCCAAACGGGGCTTTTGGGCCTGCTTTTCGTTGCGGCGAGTGTTTTCGCCGACGTCGAGGTCCGCACGGCCAACAATGGCAACCTGGTCATGGAAGACGTGCCGGAGATACCGGCGGACATCGTTGACGCGCTGAACCGCTACCAGAATGTTCGCTCCGCTGGCTTCCGCGGATTCACGGCCGACGGGGAAAGCATGTACATCTCGACGCGCTTCGGCGACGTCAGCCAGATCCATCGCGTCGACATGCCGATGGGCGCCCGCACGCAGCTCACCTACGATCGCGAACCGATCGGCGGACTGACGCGTCGCCCGGGCAGCGACCAGCTGCTGTTCACCCGCGACGCGGGCGGCTCCGAGTTCGCACAGATCTTCAGTTTCGACCCCGAGACCGGCACGCAGGTCATGTTGACGGACGGCGAGTCCAGGAACGGCGCGATGAGCTGGGACCGCGACGGTCGCCGGGTTGCCTTCCAGAGCACGGCTCGCAATGGCGCATCGAATGACGTCTGGCTGATGGACCCGTCAAGCCCGGACGAGAAGAAAGTCGTCCTCGAGTCACCGGACGGCACCTGGTGGGGTCCGTCCGAGTTTTCGGCCAGCGGCAGCAAGCTGCTGGTGTCCAATTACGTGAGCGCGGCCGACTCTCGCATTCATCTGCTTGACCTCGACACCGGAACGCACGAGGCAGTAGCCGGCGGCGATGACGCCGTCAGCGTCAACTTCCCGGTCGCCTTCGACGACGATAACGACGGCTTCTGGCTGATCACCGACCGCGGCAGCGAGTTTCGTCAGCTGGCGTGGCAGCCGATGAGCCCGGGCGCGGAGGCAGAGATCATCACGTCGGACATCCCGTGGGACGTCACCGGCGGCGCCATCAGCGACGACCGCAAGCGCGCGGCGTTCGTTACCAACGAGAACGGCCGCTCCGCGCTGTACCTGTTCAACCCCAAAAACCGCAAATACAAGAAGGTAGACAGCATCCCGACCGGCCTGATCGGCGGGCTCGAGTTCTCGCCGAACGGCGACAAGCTCGGACTGACGATCAACACGTCCCGTTCACCGAGTGACAGCTTTGTCTTAGACCTCGGCCGCAGCCCGCTGGCCTACGGCAAGCTCGTCCGCTGGACGGCCAGCGAAGTCGGCGGCCTCGACACGTCACGCTTCGCCACGCCGGAGTTGATCGAGTACCCGACCTTCGACGAGGTCGACGGCGAACGGAGAATGATCCCGGCCTGGGTCTACAAGCCGATGGGCGCAGAAGGCCCGCTGCCGGTCGTCATCTCGATTCACGGCGGACCGGAAGGCCAGTCGCGTCCGGGCTTCTCATCGACGTACCAGATGTGGATGGACACGCTCGGCGTCGCGGTGGTCGTACCGAACGTGCGCGGCTCGTCGGGCTACGGCAAGACCTACCTGTCGCTGGACAACGGCTTCAAGCGTGAAGACTCCGTCATGGACATCGGCGCCCTGCTCGACTGGATCGCCACACAGCCGGATCTCGACAGCGACCGCGTTGCCGTCTTCGGCGGCAGCTACGGCGGCTACATGGTGCTCGCGAGCGCCGTGCACTTCAGCGATCGCCTGAGCGCCGCCGTCGATATCGTGGGCATCTCGAGTTTCGTGACCTTCCTCGAAAACACGCAGGACTATCGCCGCGACCTGCGCCGTGTCGAATACGGTGACGAGCGTGATCCCGAGATGCGGGCGCACCTCGAGAAGATCAGCCCACTGAACAACGTCGAGAAGATGGACGTCCCGATGTTCGTCGTGCAGGGCGAGAACGACCCGCGCGTGCCGGTGACCGAGGCAACGCAGATGGTCAAGGCGCTGCGCGAAAACGAACAGCTGGTCTGGTACATGAACGCGCTGAACGAAGGTCACGGTTATCGCAAGAAGGAGAACCGCGATATTTACCAGCAGGCCACCGTGCTGTTCTTCCGGGAGCACCTGGTCAACTAGCCGAGATCACCGAGCTGGGCGACCGCATCGACAAGGCGCTGGCTTCGCTGGACCTCGATCTCCCATCGGGGTCCGGCGAACGCTTGAGCCTGCTGCTCGACGAACTCGAGCGGTGGAACCGCAAGGTTAACCTGACGGCGATTCGCGACCGCGCCGAGATGATCTCGGCGCACCTGCTCGACAGCCTCGTCGCGGCACCCCTGCTCAACGGTCAGCGGGTGCTCGACATTGGAACCGGTGCGGGCTTCCCCGGCCTGCCGCTGGCCGTGGCCCGTCCGGACCTGGAATTCGAGCTCTTAGACAGCAACAACAAGAAAATCCAGTTCGTCCAGCACGCCGCCGGCGTGCTCGGTTTGCATAATGTTCGCACCGTCTGGTCGCGCACGGAAAACTATGCACCCGGCTACCGCTTTGATACCGTCATTGCACGGGCGCTGGCGACAGTGCCCAAATTACTGCAAATCGCGGGACAACACGTCGGAGAGGACGGAGTGTTCATCGCATTAAAAGGCCGCGAATTTGCTGACGAACTGGAAGGCCTGGCCTCCGAATGGGAATACAAGGTAACGACGCTTGACGTGCCCGGTCTCGAACCCGGTTCGCGGCACGCCGTTCTGCTCAAGAAGAAATGACACGCATCATCGCAGTAGCGAACCAGAAGGGCGGCGTTGGCAAAACAACGACGGCCGTTAACCTGACCGCGTCTCTCGCGGCGACGCAGCGGCGGGTGCTGCTCGTCGATATGGACCCGCAGGGCAACGCGACGATGGGTTGCGGTATCGACAAGATGAGCCTCGAGCGCTCGGCCTGCGATGTGCTACTGAACGAGGCGAGCGCGGCCGACACGATTATCTCGGCGCCCGAGGGCGACTTCGCCGTGTTGCCCGGTAACGAGGACCTGACGCTCGCCGAGGTCAACCTGATCAATGAGATCGGGCGGGAGATGCGCTTGAGAAACGCGCTGAAGCCGGTCAGCGGTCTGTACGACTTCATCATCATCGACTGTCCGCCGTCGATCAACATGCTCACCGTTAATGCACTGACCGCCGCTGACGGCGTGCTGATCCCGATGCAGTGTGAGTACTACGCACTGGAGGGTTTGAGCGCCTTGTTAAATACGATCGAGCAGGTGCGTGAGAGTGTGAACCCGGGCCTCGAGGTCTACGGCATCCTCCGCACAATGTTCGATCCGCGCATGAACCTGTCGAATGAGGTTTCGATGCAGCTGATCGAGCACTTCGACAAGGCGGTGTTCCGCACCTGCATCCCGAGAAATATACGCCTGGCCGAGGCACCGAGCTTCGGTCGGCCCGTCCTGCTGCACGATCGGTCATCGCGCGGCGCCATTGCTTACCTGGCGCTGGCCGGCGAGGTGCTTCGCCGCGAAGATGCGAGAATGCAGCAGGCCGTCTGATGGAAACCAACATGAACGCAAAGAAAAAACGCCTCGGCCGCGGTCTCGACGCGCTGCTGTCAAAGCCGGCGACCGAGCATACGTCGGTCACCCATGCGGCGCCTGAGGCTGCGAAGAACGCATTGCCGATAGACCTGCTGCAACGCGGCCAGTACCAGCCACGCCTGGACATGCGCCAGGACTCGCTGGAAGAGCTGGCGGCGTCGATCAAGGCCCAGGGCGTCGTGCAACCCATCATTGTCCGGCCAGTCGCCGGCAGCGGGGAGCAGCGTTACGAAATCATCGCCGGCGAGCGTCGCTGGCGGGCTGCGCAGATCGCGGAGCTGTCCGAGGTGCCGGTCGTCATCCGCGACGTGCCCGACGAGGCGGCGATCGCGATGGCGCTGATCGAGAATATCCAGCGTGAGAACCTGAATCCGCTGGAAGAGTCGCGGGCGCTGGACCGGCTGATCCGCGAGTTCGACCTGACGCACGCCGAGGCTGCCCAGGCCGTCGGCCGATCGCGCGCCGCGGTCAGCAACCTGCTGCGCCTGCAGGACCTGTCGGACAAGGTCAAGCCGATGCTGGAGCAGCGGCTCCTCGAGATGGGTCACGCCCGGGCGCTGCTGGCCCTGACGGATCCGATGCAGCAGCTCGAGGCCGCCAAGAAGGTCGCGAAGCAGGGGCTGTCCGTGCGCCAGACGGAGCGACTGGTCCGGTCGCTGCTCGACGGCCCGAAGAAGAAACCGGCCCCGAAGAAGGTGGACGGTGACATCCGGCGCCTCGAGATCGACGTGTCGGAGCGGCTGGGCGCGAAAGTGCACTTGGACCACAAATCCGGGGGCAGCGGGCGACTCGTGATCAGCTACAACACGCTCGATGAGCTGGATGGAATCCTGAAGCACATCAAGTGATCTGAGCGCCGTTCAGGCGCCCGGGGGTTCCTGCCGGAACTTCTTGCCCTGCCCATGAAAAGCCCTGATTTCCCGGGTTTTTGCGCCTGTTTCATGTTGCTAAGGATCAGGCTGCTCACTATAATACGCGCGCTTAATGACAGGCCCCCCTGTTCTCTCTAGCGCCACACGCCGCCGGGACAACCGCAGCACGTGGCGTTTTTAATGCCAGAGGCACGCATCATGGACGATCGCACCGCGCCGAATCAGACGGGCGCCGGGTTGACGATGCTCAAGGTGCTGGCCGCTCAGGCCGGAATCGGGGTGTTTGTGGCAATACTGTTCTGGGGGTTGGCAGGGCGAGTTGAGGCTTACTCGGCGCTGCTTGGGAGCCTGACTTCTGTCCTGCCTAACGCGTTCCTGGCCCTGCGGCTGGCTGTCGCTAGGGACGATGCGGGCGCCATACTCCGGGCAGCGTGGCTCGGCGAGCTCGGAAAGCTCGGCATCACGGTGGTGATGTTCCTGCTGATCTTCGCGTTTGTTCGCCCTTTGCAGTTTTTGCCCCTGTTTACAGGTTTCATAGCGGCCCAGCTGATGGTGTTCAGCGGGCTGCTGTTTAGAGAAGACACTCAGGACGGTACACGACAGAATGGCAGCTGAAGGCGGACAAGACGGCGGCTCCGGATATTACATCCAGCATCACTTGCAGAATCTGCAGGTCTGCAGGGTCGAAGGCGAGTGGGTCTGGAATGACTGTGCGGGCAACTTCTGGGCGATGAACGTCGACTCGATGTTCTGGTCCGTGCTGCTCGGCCTGATCTTCGTCATCTCTTTCCGCTCGGTCGCGAAGAAGACGTCTGCCGACAAGCCGTCACGCTGGCAGGCCGTTGTCGAGATGATCGTCGAGTTCGTCGATTCCAGCGTCAAGGACACGTTCCACGGCACCAGTCGCCTGATCGCACCACTTGGCCTGACGATCTTCGTCTGGGTGTTCCTGATGAACCTGATGGACCTGATCCCGGTAGACTGGATTCCGGGGCTGTCCTACCTGCTCGGCATCGAGTACATGAAGATCGTGCCGACCACAGACGTGAACATCACCTTCGCGATGTCGATCTCGGTGTTCCTGCTGATCATCTTCTACACGATCAAGAACAAGGGCGTCACGGGCTTCATTGGTGAGCTGACCATGCACCCGATCGCTCCGCCGACCAAAGGAGTCGGCATCATCGCGGCGCCGCTGGTCATCGCTTTCAACTTCATTCTCGAAAGCGTTGCGCTGCTCGCCAAGCCGCTTTCCTTAAGCCTTCGACTGTTCGGCAACATGTTTGCCGGCGAGCTCATTTTTATCCTGATTGCGTTGATCGGGTGGTTCCAGTTGCCGCTGCACTTCGGCTGGGCTGTGTTCCACATCCTGGTCGTGACGCTGCAGGCATTCATTTTCATGATGCTGACAATCGTTTACCTGAGTCTGGCGTCGGAAAAGCATTAATCGTTCTTAAATCTTTAACTGTTGGACACAATCCTCTTTAGGAGACATAGATGGAAACTGTAATTGGCATGACGGCGATTGCCGTCGCACTCCTGATCGGCCTCGGCGCTCTCGGCGTCGGCATCGGCATGGGCCTTCTGGGTGGCCGCTTCCTCGAAGGCGCTGCGCGTCAGCCTGAGCTGGCTCCGATGTTGCAGACCAAGATGTTCCTCGTCGTCGCACTGCTTGACGCTGTCGCGATGATCGGTGTTGGTATCGCGCTGTTCTTCGCCTTCGCGAATCCGTTTATTGCTCAGTACCAGGCTGCGGTAGGCGGCTAAACGCCGGGACCCGCGCTTTACTTGGCGCGGTAGCTTTATTGAACGGAGCCAAATGTGGATATCAACATTGGAACTCTAGGAGGCCAGACGATCGCGATGATCGTGTTTGTCTGGTTCTGCATGAAGTACATCTGGCCGCCCATCCTCAATGCCATCGAGGAACGCCAGGAAAAAATCGCAGAAGGCCTGGCCGCTGCCGAGTCGGGCCAGGAAAAGCTCGTCGAGGCGGAAGCCGAAGCCGAGTCGATCATCGCCGAGGCGAAGCGCCAGGCGAGCACCATCCTTGACCAGGCGAATGCCCGCGCCAACGAAATCGTTGCCGATGGCAAGAACGACGGCGTCAAGGAACGTGAGCGTCAGCTGACGGCCGCGAAGGCCGAGATCGAGCAGGAGACCAACCGCGCTCGTGAAGAGCTGCGCGGACAGGTATCGGCGATCGCCATTGCCGGCGCGCAGAAGATCCTGGAGCGCGAAATCGACGATGCTTCGCACCAGGACATCCTGGGCAAGCTCGCGAAGCAGCTGTAAGCGGGTAGACGACGATGGCAGACAACAACACCGTCGCGCGGCCGTATGCAGAGGCGGCTTTCGAAGTGGCCCGGGAGAACGGCGCTCTCGATGAGCTGTCCGGGTCGCTGTTAGCGGCCAAGGAGCTGCTGGCCGACGGTGACCTCGTCGAGTTTCTCGGCAGTCCGAGAATCGAGGACGACCAACGCCTCAGTGTCCTGCAGGACCTGTTCGGCAAGGTCGTCGGCGCCGATTCGTTCTTCGCCGGCGGGAGCAAGCACGGAACGAACTTCCTGAAGCTCCTGCTCGAGAACAAGCGCGTCGCGGTATTGCCGGAAATCTCCGATCACTTCGAAGAGCTTAAGGCTCGGGCGGAAAACAAGGTCGATGTGACGGTCACGTCTGCGACAGCGCTTAAGCCTGAGCAGGTTCAGGAGATCTCCACCGCGCTGGCGGCGAGGCTCGGGCATGCCGTCAGCATCGAAACAAAGATAGACACAGGCCTCATCGGCGGAGCGGTCATTACCGCCGGCGATGTCGTAATTGATGGATCAACGCGCACAAGGCTCGAAGGCCTTGCGAACGCGCTGATCAAATAAAGAGGAAAACACAATGGCACTCAAAGCTTCTGAAATCAGTCAGCTGATTAAAGAACGCATCGAGAACTTCGAGGCATCCGCCGAAGCGCGCGATGTTGGCACTGTAATCGCGGTAACCGACGGTATCGTCCGCATCTACGGACTGACCGACGCCCGCTACGGTGAAATGCTGGAGTTCCCGGGTAACACGTTTGGTATGGCGCTGAACCTCGAGCAGGACTCGGTCGGCGCCGTCGTACTCGGTGACTACAAGCACATCTCGGAAGGCGACACGGTCAAGACGACCGGCCGTATTCTCCAGGTGCCTATCGGTGACGCCCTGCTGGGCCGCGTCGTTGACGCACTCGGCAATCCGATCGACGGCAAGGGCCCGATCGCGGCTGAAGACAATGCGCCGATCGAGAAGGTTGCTCCCGGCGTTATCGCACGCCAGTCGGTCGACCAGCCGGTACAGACTGGCCTGAAGTCCATCGACTCGATGGTGCCGATCGGTCGTGGTCAGCGTGAGCTGATCATCGGTGACCGCCAGACCGGCAAAACCGCTGTTGCCGTCGACGCGATCATCAACCAGCGCGGCACCGGCGTTAAGTGCATCTACGTCGCCATCGGCCAGAAGGCCTCTTCCATCGCTGGCGTCGTACGCAAGCTCGAGGAAGAAGGCGCGCTGGACCACACGATCATCGTTGCTGCTGCTGCGGCCGAGAGCCCGGCGATGCAGTACATCGCGCCGTACTCCGGTGCGACGATGGGCGAGTACTTCATGGACAAGGGCGAAGACGCGCTGATCGTTTTCGACGACCTGTCCAAGCAGGCCGTCGCCTATCGCCAGGTATCGCTGCTGCTGCGTCGTCCGCCGGGTCGTGAAGCCTACCCGGGTGACGTCTTCTACCTGCACTCCCGCCTGCTCGAGCGCGCTGCTCGCGTCAGCGCGGCGCACGTCGAAGAGGTGTCCGGCGGCAAGGTCAAAGGCAAGACCGGTTCACTGACGGCACTGCCGATCATCGAAACGCAGGCCGGTGACGTGTCGGCATTCGTACCGACCAACGTGATCTCGATCACCGACGGCCAGATCTTCCTCGAGTCCGACCTGTTCGCGGCCGGTATTCGACCCGCGATCAACGCCGGCCTCTCGGTATCCCGAGTGGGTGGCGCCGCACAGACGAAGGTCATCAAGAAGCTCGGTGGTGGTGTCCGCCTCGCACTCGCACAGTACCGCGAGCTCGCGGCGTTCGCACAGTTCGCATCGGACCTCGATGCGGCGACCCGTGCACAGCTCGATCGCGGTGTCCGCGTCACCGAGCTGATGAAGCAGAAACAGTATTCGCCGCTGTCAGTCGCCGAGATGGCGCTGTCGCTGTTCGCGGCCAACGAGGGTTATCTCGATAAGGTCGAAGTCGAGAAGGTGCTGGACTACGAAGCGGCGCTGCACGACTACGCCAAGGCGAACCACGCTGACGTCATCGACCAGATCAACGAGTCGGGTGACTACAACGACGACATCGCGGCGGGCCTGAAGAAGGTATGCGACAGCTTTGACGAGAAGGGCGCTTATTAATGATGTAGGAGGGACCGCGGTCCCGAGATTGGGTAGGTAACTGAGACCTGTAGGAGGGACCCATGGTCCCGAGCAACAGCAGCGACGCAAAGCGTCGCATCTTAAGAGGCCAGCTCAACAAGAACGCAATCGCGAGCATGGCTCGCTCCTACAAAGCAGCACAGGGTTTGAGATAAAGATATGCCAGGTGAAAAAGAGATACGCTCCAAGATCGGTTCTGTAAAGAACATGCAGAAGATCACGAGCGCGATGGAAAAAGTCGCTGCGTCGAAGATTCGCAAGGCGCAGGCGCAAATGGAGGCATCGCGCCCGTACGCTGATCGTATCCGCCGCGTCATCGGCCATCTTGCCTACGCGAACCCGGACTACAAGCACCCGTTCCTGGTTGAACGTGAGAAGAAGCGTATCGGCCTGATCATCATCTCCACCGATCGCGGCCTGTGTGGCGGACTGAACGTTAACCTGTTCAAGCGAGCCATCACCGAGATGGCCGAGTGGGATGCTAACGGCATTGAGGTCGACCTGGCGCTCGTAGGTGCGAAGGCGGTGCAGTTCTTCCGCCGACTCGGTGGCCGCGTGGTCGGTACGGTGACGCACCTGGGTGACAAGCCGAGCATGAACGACCTGATCGGTGCGATCAAAATCATGCTCGACTCTTACAGCGAAGGGAACATCGATCGACTGTTCTTGCTGCACAACGAGTTCATCAGCGCGATGAGCCAGCAGCCGAAGCTCGTAAAGCTCTTGCCGACGAACGACATTGCCGAAGACAAGGAAGAGCTGCAGGCGAACTGGGACTACATCTATGAGCCCGACGCGTCCGAGCTGCTCGATGACGTGCTGATGCGCTACATCGAGTCGCAGGTCTACCGCGGAACGGTCGAGAACTTTGCCTGCGAGATGGCGGCGAAGATGGTGGCGATGAAATCGGCGACGGACAATGCTGGCGAGATCATCGACAAGCTGCAGTTGCAGTACAACAAGGCTCGCCAGGCGGCGATCACGCAGGAAATTTCAGAGATCGTCGGCGGCGCTGCGGCGGTGCAGGAATAGGTTTCGCTCGCGCCTGAGGCGTGAGCATTTGAATTGAAAATATCAGCGCGAAAATTGCACTGAGAAGGTTGAGGACGGAAAACATGAGCACTGGAACTACTGTGCAGGTTATTGGCGCTGTCGTGGACGTTGAGTTCCCGGCCGGCCAGATCCCGAAGGTTTACGACGCGCTCGTTATCGACGATGCCGACATCACGCTGGAAGTTCAGCAGCAGCTGGGCGACGGGGTCGTACGTACGATTGCGATGGGCAGCTCCGAGGGCCTGAAGCGCGGCATGTCGGTTACCAATACCGGTGACGCCATTTCCGTTCCCGTTGGTGAGAAGACGCTGGGCCGCATCATGGACGTGCTCGGTACGCCGATCGACAACGCGGGCGAGATTGGCGCTGAACAGTCGTTGCCGATTCACCGTGACCCGCCATCCTACGAAGACCAGGCCGCGACGACCGAACTGCTCGAGACGGGCATCAAGGTTATCGACCTGATCATGCCGATCGCGAAGGGCGGTAAGGTTGGCCTGTTCGGTGGCGCCGGTGTCGGCAAGACCGTAACGCTGATGGAGCTCATCAACAACATCGCTAAAGAGCACGGTGGTTACTCCGTGTTCGCCGGTGTCGGCGAGCGTACTCGCGAGGGTAACGACTTCTACCACGAGATGACCGAGTCAGGCGTTATCGACAAAGTGTCCCTCGTCTACGGCCAGATGAACGAGCCCCCGGGCAACCGTCTGCGCGTCGCCCTGACCGGACTGACGATGGCAGAAGCCTTCCGTGACGAAGGCCGTGACGTTCTGATGTTCATCGACAACATCTACCGCTACACACTGGCCGGTACCGAGGTATCCGCACTGCTCGGTCGTATGCCGTCCGCGGTTGGTTACCAGCCGACGCTCGCTGAGGAGATGGGTGTTCTGCAGGAGCGCATTGCCTCGACGAAGACCGGTTCTATTACGTCCTTCCAGGCCGTCTACGTACCGGCTGACGACCTTACCGACCCGTCGCCGGCAACGACCTTTGCTCACCTTGACGCGACACTCGTACTGTCGCGCCAGATCGCCGAGCTGGGTATCTACCCCGCTGTTGACCCGCTCGACTCGACGTCGCGTATTCTCGATCCGCTGATCATCGGCCAGGAGCACTACGACTGTGCCCGCGGCGTGCAGGCGGTATTGCAGCGCCTGAAGGAGCTGCAGGACATTATCGCGATTCTCGGCATGGACGAGCTGTCCGAAGACGACAAACTGACGGTCGCGCGTGCTCGCAAGATCCAGCGCTTCCTGTCGCAGCCGTTCTTCGTCGCCGAGGTCTTCACCAACGCACCGGGTAAATACGTGTCGCTGGCCGAGACCATTCGCGGCTTCAACGGCATCGTCAATGGCGACTACGACCACATTCCGGAGCAGGCGTTCTACATGGTCGGCACGATCGACGAAGCCGTCGAGAACGCGAAGAAGTACCAGTAATCTGAGGCATTAGCATGGCAACCATCCAGGTCGACATCGTTTCCGCTGAGGGCGAAATTCATTCCGGCGAAGCCCGGATGGTCTACGCGCCGGCGGCACTGGGCGAAGTCGGCATCGCACCTCGTCACGCGCCGATGCTGACGCCGCTGAAACCCGGCGAAGTCCGCGTCGAAGACACTGAAGGCCAGGAGCATTTCTACTTCATCAGCGGTGGCCTGCTCGAAGTTCAGCCGCACCTCGTAACGGTGCTCGCCGATACGGCGATGCGCGGCGACCAGCTCGACGAGGCGACGGCGCTCGCGGCACAGGAAGCAGCCGAGAAAGCAATGGAAGGCACCATGGCCGAGACCGACTTCGCTCGCGCCCAGCAGGAACTGGCGGAAGCCAGGGCGCGTTACCTCGCCGCGAAGAAGCTCAAGGGCAGGGGCAAGCGCAAGAAGTAAGCTGCCGCGGGACGCCGCCCCGAATTCTACGCCGCGCCTACCTCAGGCGGCACGTCGTGCTGACGGCATCTCCGTTTCCCCGTAATCGGGAAAAGGGGAGTAACATCACCCTATTATGGGGTTTCTCTCCGAATTGCGACGCCGCAACGTTCTGCGAATGGCGGCGTTGTACGTCATCTCGGCGTGGCTGGTCATGCAGGTCGTCGAGGTTGTCACAAGCCTCGCACAGCTTCCCCCCTGGATAGGCCTCGCCACGGTCGGCGTCCTCGCGATCGGTTTTCCTATCACGCTGATTCTGTCCTGGTTCTATGAACTGACCCCGGCAGGAATCACGCTCGAAAAGGACATCGAGCCGGGCCAGTCCGTTTCCCACCTCACAGGCAGGCGCCTCGACTTTGTTGTCATCGCATTGTTGTCGGCGGCGCTGATCGTTTTCGCCTGGGACAAGTGGGGTGCGCCTGATACCGTTCCGTCGGAGCAGTCCATCGCCGTATTGCCCTTTGACTCGGTAGGCACGCAAACCGAAGGTTCCGACGTGCTTGCCATGGGCATCCAGGACGGTCTGTTGACGCGACTGTCGCAGATCGGTTCATTCAAGGTGATCTCGCGGCAGTCGGCCGAGCGCTATGCCGACGCCACCGCCAGCGTCCCCGTGATCGCGGCGGAGCTCGGTGTCAGCAGGGTCATTGAAGGCGCTGTCCAGCAGGTCGGCGACAATATCCGCGTCAATGTTCAGCTTATCGACGCGATGACGGACGAGCACATCTGGGCCGCAAGCTACGACGACAACCTGACCGCGTCGAGTGTGTTCAAAATTCAGTCCGACATCGTCGAGGCGATCGCACAAGCGCTGGATACCACGCTGACGACACAGCAATCGGACAAGCTCACCTCCATGCCGACGGCAAGCCTCGACGCGTACACGCAGTATTTGCTGGGGCAGAGCAGCGCCGACGTCGAGTCCATCGAGTCGCTGCATAACGCTATTGATCACTTCAAGGCTGCAATAGAACTCGATCCGAACTTTGCGCTGGCGTATGTTGGGTTCGCCGACGCACACCTGACGCTGCATACGAACTTTCTCGACGGACTCGGCTTCGAGGAGGCTACCGCCCTCGCCGAACCCGCCATCATGCAGGCATTAACCCTCGACGGAGATTCGGGAGAGGTGTACGCGAGCCTCGGCCTGTTGCGACAGGTACAGGGCGATGTCGCGGCAGCAGTACAAGCCTATGAGCAGGCCATCGAGCTGAGGCCCAGCTACTCTCGGGCGATGGGGCTATTGAGCCGGTTGCGCTGGCGGCAGGGAAATACCGATGCGGCCATACAACTGGTGCAAAGAGCGCTGCAAACAGATCCGTATTCGGCGCCGGCGCACTTCCTGCTGGCACGAATCTATGACGAGTCAGCAGATTTCGACTCGGCGATGGCAAGCTACCTGCAGGTGGTCGCGATCGAGCCGAACCACGCGTTCGCCTATGTCTACATCGCGGCGATTCACTTTCTTGTGCATGGCCGGATCGACGAGTCGTTCGTCTGGTACAGCAAGGCCGCCGCGAACGACGCGATGAGCCCAAGCCTGCAGGCAGCCCAGGCGCTCGCCTATCTCGAGATCGGTGATGTCGACGGCTCGCGGGTATGGGTAGAGCGCGCAATCGCGCTGGAACCGAATACCTTCTGGTCGCGCTGGGCCAGCCTGCTGTTGAACCTCTATGTCGGGGAAGACGAGGCCGCGCTCGCCGATGCAAGGGTGATGCTTGAGAGATACCCGAGGGACTGGGGCGCCAACAGGATTCTACGCGATGCCGATATCACAGCCGGACGATACGGGGTGGCGCGTGCGCGCTATGCGCGCAACTTCCGGGAACTGACTGAGCCGGAGGTTCCAAACGTAAACGCATCCAATTACGCAGCTGCTGTCGATCTCGCGCTCGTTCTGCAGCGGCTCGGTGAGACGGAGCGCGCAGACGACCTGCTGGAAGGCAGCCTTGAGACCATGCGCTCGCTCTCCCGTTTCGGGGTGTCCGGGTATTGGGTCAACGACGTTCGTGCACTGGCGCTACGACCAAGCCCGGAGCTTGCGCTGGCAAGGCTTCGCGAGGCGATCGAGGACGGATGGCGGCTCCACACCTGGTATCACATGGACCTCGATCCGAACCTCGATTCGATCCGCGGCACTTCGGAGTTCGACGAACTGCACGCAACCCTCGTGGCCGACCTTGAAGCCCAGGCGCGGAATGTCCGGGATATGCGCGCAAGCGGAGAGCTGATGAGCCCATCACCGCCTTAACGGACGCAGTCCGCCTACGGCTCTATGGTCCTACCTCATCAGCGTAGTTCCACGAACCGATGATGCGCTTCTGCGGTTTGTGACGGCCGAGGTTCTCTTTGCTCCACTCGACGAACTTCGGCACGTTGACCTCGATGGGTACCTGCCAGACGTCTTCGCCGTAGAAGTGCACGGTGTACTCGTCCAGGTAGCCGGCCTCGCGTATGGCCCACAGTGTTTCGAGATAGTCGTCGCGAATGTCCGGGTTCTTCTCGAGCTTGCGCTCCCAGGTGTCCAGCAGCAGCATCCGCGCGGAGAACTCGCAGCCGTAGTCTGTGACCCTCGCCGGGTTGTCGCCGCCGATGTCCAGCTGGCAGGCGCTGAGCATCAGCGTGTAGGCCACCCAGCTCTGCAAGACAGGGTCGTTATCTACAAACGCTTGCGGCGCGAGGTAAAAGGTATCCCCGTCGGTCACGTGGTCGCGCACGTAGACCTGGCTGTTGCAGCCGGCGAGAAACACCAGCAAGACCGGGATGAGTCGAACAATCATAGGCCCAAATCATACGGATTTCGCCGAAACAAAGCGTGACGAGTTGCCTAGCTCGACTATCTCACCGATTCCTGAGCGCTCGCTCGCCCGTTGCCCGCACAAGGCTCTGACCGACCAAACCCCACGAGTCGGAGAGATAGTCGGGTCAGATTACGCCTCCAACCGTGCATACATCACACTTCTTCGCACAGTTATGGGCTTTGCTACATAAACTGACTCCACAGCGGTAAAATCGCGATCTCTTAAGACAAGGGATTCACTCTTGGGCCGCCTCTTCACCATCAAACCTGCTCCAGCCGGGCTGCCGACCGATGGCGCTTAGCGTTCTCATTCTCGCGGCTGGCCAGGGCACGAGGATGCGTTCCAACCTGCCGAAGGTGCTGCAGCCACTCGCCGGGCAGCCGTTGCTTGCGCACGTCATCGCGACGGCGACGTCCCTGGACGCGGCCGACATCTGTGTGGTCTATGGCCATGGCGGCGGCGCCGTGCGCGACCGTTTCGACGGCTTGCCACTGCGCTGGGCGCTGCAGGCAGAGCAACACGGCACCGGCCACGCAGTCCAGCAGGCGATGCCGGAAACGCCGGACGAGAACCAGGTCCTGGTGCTGGCAGGTGACGTTCCGCTGCTGACCAAAGAAGCGCTCCAGGCATTGATAGGTGGATCCGCGCCCGGCGAGTTGAGCGTACTGACCGTCGATATGGATGACCCGACGGGATATGGGCGTATCATTCGCGATGGTGATTCGGTGACGTCCATCGTTGAGCAAAAGGACGCCGACGAAGAGCAGCTCGAGATTCGGGAGATCAACACCGGCGTCATGCTGGCGTCGGCAGAGAATATGAAGCGCTGGCTGGCCGAGCTTAAGAACGACAATGCGCAGGGCGAGTACTACCTGACCGACATCGTCGCGATGGCGGTCGATGAGGGCATTCGGGTCACCGGTATCAAGGCGCAGGATCCGGACGAGGTAATGGGCATCAACGATAAGAAACAACTGGCCGAGGCCGAGCGAGCACTGCAGAAAAAGCGCGTCGAGGAATTGATGGAACAGGGCGTCGGTTTCGCCGACCCCGCACGCGTCGACATACGCGGGACGCTGACCTGCGGGTCGGATGTCTTCATCGATGTAAACGCCGTCATCGAGGGTGACGTACACCTCGGTGACAATACCGTCGTGGAGTCCAATAACCTGATACGCGACAGCAAACTCGGCGCCAACAACATCATCCACTCCAATTGCCACATCGAGGGCGCCGTCACGGGCGACGCTTGCGAGATCGGGCCATTTGCCCGCCTGCGGCCCGGTGCGTCGCTGGCGAATAACGTCAAGGTCGGCAACTTCGTCGAGATCAAGAAGAGCACGATCGCGGACGGCAGCAAGGTCAACCACCTGACCTACATCGGCGATGCGCAGATTGGCTCGACCGTCAACGTCGGCGCCGGCACGATTACCTGCAATTACGATGGCGCCAACAAACACCAGACCGTCATCGGCGACGGTGCATTCATTGGCTCGGGTGTCATGCTGGTCGCGCCGGTCAGCGTTGGTAAAGGCGCCGACATCGGCGCAGGCACGACGCTGACCAAGTCGGCGCCGGACGAGCAGCTGACGGTCGGACGGGCGCGGCAAGTGTCCGTCAAGGGCTGGCAGCGGCCCACGAAAGAAAAATGAGCAACGGTGTCGAGAGAACAATGACCAAAACTGTAGCGCTTGTAGCGCAGCCACAAGCTGGAAGAATCACAAGGAGCTCGCACTGATATGTGTGGAATCGTAGGCGCGATCGGAGAACGCAACATCGTTCCCGTGCTCGTCGAAGGCCTGCGTCGTCTCGAGTACCGGGGCTATGACTCCGCGGGCGTCGCCGTTCAGCAGTATGACCAGACCATCGGTCTCAGCAAGACCGTCGGCAAGGTGGCGGAGCTCGACGAGAAGCTCAAAGCTGACCCGATGAAGGGGCGCCTCGGCGTCGCGCATACCCGTTGGGCAACCCACGGCGGCGTGACCGACGCCAACGCGCATCCGCACCTGTCGGGCGATCGCGTCGCCGTCATTCATAACGGCATCATCGAGAACTACGAGTCGATCAAGAAAGACCTGATCGACAAGGGCTACGAGTTCCTGTCCGAGACGGATACCGAAGTTGCCGCACACCTCGTGCACGATTTCCTCAAACAGGGGCTGGATCTGACCGAAGCCGTGCGCAAGTCGGTCGCCCAGTTCACCGGCGCGTTCGCGCTGCTGGTGTTCGACGCCGAAGACCCGGACCGTATCGTCGTCAGCCGTGTCGCCAGCCCGCTCGTCGTGGGCCTAGGTATCGGCGAGAATTTTGTCGCCAGCGGCGTGCCGGCATTGCTCCCGGTCACGCAGAAGTTCATCTACCTCGAGCAGGGCGATATCGCCGAGATCCGACGCGACGGTGTGAGCATCTTCAACGCCGATGGCGAGGCCGTTGAGCGAGAGGTGAACGAAACCCAGCTGACCAGCGAGTCGGCGGAGAAGGGCCAGTACAAGCACTTCATGCTGAAGGAGATCTTTGAGCAGCCGAGCGCGCTCGCCGACACGTTGTACGGACGCATCGAGAGCGGACGAGTCGTAGCCGACTCGCTGGGGCCGATGGCCCACGAGCTGCTCTCGAAGGTGGAAAACATTCACATCGTCGCCTGCGGTACCAGCTATCATGCGGGCTGTGTGGGCAAGTACTGGATCGAGGCGCTCGCGCACGTGCCCTGCCTGGTCGAGATCGCGAGTGAGTATCGCTACCGACAGATCGTGGTGCCGAAGAACACGCTGTTCATCACGCTGTCTCAGTCCGGCGAGACGGCTGACACGCTGGAAGCGCTGCGGCTTGCGAAGGAGTCCGGTTACCTCGGGTCTCTGACGGTCTGCAACAGCGCGCACAGTTCGATGGTTCGCGAGTCAGACCTCTGCATGATGACGCAGGCCGGCCCCGAGATCGGCGTTGCCAGCACGAAGGCGTTTACAACGCAGTTGTTGTCCATGTTGATTGTCACGCTGATGCTCGCCCGCCAGCGAGACATGAGCGAGGAAACCGAGGCCAAGCTGGTCCCGTACATCATGCACACCGCAGCCGCCGTTGAGGAGGCACTCGGTATGAATGACCGCCTGCAGGAACTTGCGGAAGATTTCTCCGAGAAGCACCACACGCTGTTCCTCGGCCGCGGTCCGATGTGGCCGATTGCGATGGAGGGCGCGCTGAAGCTCAAGGAGATTTCCTACATCCATGCGGAGGCCTACGCCGCCGGCGAGCTGAAGCATGGCCCGCTCGCGCTGATCGACGAGGACATGCCGGTGGTCGTTGTCGCACCCAACAACGAGCTGCTGGACAAGCTCAAGTCGAACATGCAGGTAGTCAGGGCGCGAGGCGGCCAGCTCTACGTGTTTGCGGATAGCGAAACAGGTATCGAAAGCGAAGAAGGCGTGGTCGTGATCCCGATGCCGCACGCCAACCGGATTATCGCGCCGATCGTCTACACGGTGCCGTTACAGCTTTTGTCTTACCACGTCGCGGTACTCAAAGGGACGGGCGTCGACCAGCCGAGAAATCTCGCGAAGTCGGTGACAGTTGAGTAGGCTTGCGTGGAGTACACAGTAGTTTCTGGTAATTAAAAGTGTCGGATAGCATTTAAAAGTGTCGGAGATTTCCGTTAAGTCTATGTTCCGATAAGGAATGCCGTCTGAAGATTGCAATTAAAAGCGTCGGAGATCGGTTCAGCAGCCAGTGTCGAGTCGACAACAACCGCACAGGAAACTCTGCGTAGAATGACGGTTACTGACCCACTGGCATTGAAGCCACTTCGGACGCTACTCTTCGCTGGTAATGCCGAACCGCTACCAGGACAACTACCCGACAGAGCCGCTACTTGATAGTGCAGCGATGACGCGTCCGTCAGCGGTCGATCTGCTGACGCTTGAGTACTTTGAAGCGGAACCTGCCAGCATGCCGCCGCAGCGCTACGCACAACATCACGTGTTACTCAATCTGAAGCCCAAGCCATACCGCTCTGAGAACTGGCGAAATGGAGAACATCGCGATTTCATGCTGAACCAACATGAGATCATCGTGACGCCGGCAGGCATGGAATCAGGCTGGCGTTGGCATGAGCGGTCTCAGGTTATTGTCATCACGTTGGAACCTGATCGTCTGGAAAGATTCGCCCAAACAGAACTCGGCATTCTTCTGACCGGTTCGCAACTTGCGAACAAGCCGCTTCTTCTGGATCCAGACATCTGTGCAGCGGGGCTGCAGCTGAAAGAGGCCCTGGAGACAAAGACCTTTGGCTCGGATCTGATGTTCGAGTCTCTGGCGCGCGTGTTTCTGATCAAGTTGATCCAGCGCTACGGCGAAACCCTGGAAGAGGACTATGAATTCAGTCGGCGGTTTTCCGCCCAGCACTACAAGCGTGTCTTGGATTTTGTCGCAGACAACTATGGTAGGACGCTCTCGCTCGAAGAATTAGCAGGCGAAGCAGCGCTGAGTCCATCCCACTTTTCTCGCCTGTTCAAAGAAACGATCGGATCAAGCCCGATGCAATTCGTCATGTCATTTCGAATCGAACGTGCCAAAGAGGCGCTGCGCGATCGTACGAAGACACTCGTCGACATCGCCACGCAATGCGGTTTTTCGGATCAGGCGCATTTCTCAAGATCCTTCAAGGCGTCGGTTGGACAATCGCCGAGCGCTTACCGAAAGACGGTCACTTAGGACGACCGCAATTCAAGGCACGGGCGCAGCGCGAGGCTGATGTCCTTTTTGTGCGACGCCAACGCAAACTGCCGATCGGGGACCGTCATTTCGAGTAGGTGGCGCGCAGTCTTGGCGTGATCATTCAAAACACGCGCAATTCTCGACAAGTCACCGACGCTCGAAAACGAGATACTTTCTCCATCGAATGATGTTTGAAGGAGCTCCCAATGAGCGAGACAAAGCGTACCGCCCTGGTGACTGGGGCGAATCGGGGCATCGGACTAGCGATTGCACGCGCACTAGCTGAAAAGCCGGGCATGCAAGTCATTGCCGCAGCGCGGAAGCTACCTGATGCGGAGCAAGCAGCCGCTGAGATCGGCCACGACTCGGTTGGGGTACACCTGGATCTCAGCAATCCCGTCGACGTATCTGACCGTGCCCGCGAGCTGCTTGGCGAGTTCGGCCAGATTGACATACTGATCAACAACGCCGGGGTTCTGACACCGGGCAGTGCTTCCGAGATTTCCGTTGAAGACTTGGCGGAGTCGCTGAACGTCAATGCCGCCTCACCGTTCGCGTTGATGCGAGCGCTCGGCCCGTCTATGCGTGAAAGAGGGTGGGGCCGCATCGTTAATGTGTCCTCTGGCTGGGGCTCGTTTGATGAAGGTCTGTCCGGTCCCGCAGCTTACTCGATCAGTAAAGCGACGCTGAACGCGGCAACTCTCTCGATGGCCCAGGCACTGGGTCCCAGCGTCAAAGTCAACGCCGTATGCCCGGGGTGGGTTCGGACGCGAATGGGCGGCCTCGCAGCATCCCGCTCGCCAGAGGCCGCGGCTGACACGCCAGTGTGGCTCGCCACGTTACCGGCTGATGGCCCCTCAGGTGGCTTCTTTCGGGATCGCCGCCTGATCGAGTGGTGAGCCTCGATTGGCAACCAAAACACCAACACTCGGCAAACAGGAGGATTAGAAAATGAAACGGCGAACACTGGGCTCACAGGGTCTGACGGTCTCGGCGATTGGCCTGGGTTGTATGGGCATGACGTGCGTTTACGGCACGCCGGACGAAGCAGGCGGCCAGCGCACGATTCAGCGAGCGCTGGATCATGGCGTGACCTTTTTCGACACCGCCGAGATGTACGGACCGCATATCAACGAGCGTCTTGTCGGCCGGGCCTTAAAAGGCCGTCGCGATGAGGCCATCATCGCCACCAAATTTGGGGTCTCGGTTGAGGACGGGACTACCCATTTCGACAGTCGACCAGAAAACGTCCATGCATCATGTGATGCCTCGTTGGCGAGACTCGGCGTCGATCACATTGATCTGTACTACCAGCATCGACTGGACCCGAACACCCCCATCGAAGAGACGATGGGCGCACTGTCTGAGCTCGCAAGCAGTGGAAAAATCGGCCACATCGGATTATCCGAAGTCGATGCCGAGACAATCCGGCGCGCTCATGCCGTGCATCCGGTCGCCGCCGTGCAGAGCGAGTATTCCCTTTGGACACGCGATGTTGAGGACAGCGTACTACCGACGCTGCGTGAACTCGGGATCGGCCTAGTGCCCTACAGCCCATTGGGTCGTGGTTTTCTGACCGGCAGCATCAAAGCCGCGTCAGACCTCTCAAAAGGCGATTGGCGCAGCGGAAACCCGCGCTTCCAAGGCGGCAACCTGGATGCCAATTTGGAACTGGTCAAAGCCGTCGAAATGCTGGCGAGCGAGAAGGGCGCCACACCGGCGCAGGTCGCGCTCGCTTGGCTGCTGCACCAAGACCCTCACATCGTGCCGATCCCAGGTACGAAGCGCGAGCGTGTTATGGCAGAAAACGCCGCCGCCGCCGATCTGGTGCTTGAGGCCGACGAACTCGCCCAGCTGACATCGATCTTCGATCCATCAGCGGTCTCCGGTGGCCGATATGCCTGAGCAAAATCGTGCAAAACGATGATCGTTTCGTTCAATCCGCGAGCCCGCCGAATCCCTAAGCTAAGTCTCAAGGTCGAGCAACGACATTTTGAACCCAACATTTGAAGGAGCATGGTCATGGAAAAAGTCACCTTTAACGTCGCTGATACAAAACTCGTAGGGGATCTTTACACGCCGGCACAAGACGGCCTCCGCCCTGCGGTTGCGATCATTGGCCCGATGACCTACCAGAAAGAGCAAGCGCCGACCCAATATGCGAAACGTCTTGCCGAAGCTGGCTTTGTCGCGCTGGCCTACGACAGCCGCTACCGCGGCGAGAGTGGCGGCGAGCCCCGCGCCTGGGAGAACCCGTTCCACAAGGTCGAAGACCTGAAGGCCGCTGTCGCCTATCTGAAGTCACGCGATGATGTCGATGCAGAGCAGGTCTCCATCTTGGCGATCTGCCAGGGCAGCTCGATTGCATTCCGCGCGGCTGGCGAACTCGAAGGCGTCCACGCACTCGCGACAATCGCTGGCCACTACCGCGATCATGAGGGGGACATCGAGTGGCTGACGCAGGAAGGATATGATGCGCGAAAAGCGCAGGGCGAAGCTGCCAAAGCGAAGTTCGCGAAAACCGGTGAAGTGGACTACATCAAGGGTGTCGATCAAACCGATATGAACGTCGGTATGCCGGGCGACTTCGTTTGGGAATGGTACCAGCCCTGGGCGGATCGCAATCAGTGGGAAAACCGCTACGCGGTAATGAGCGATGCCGATCTTTTGAGCTACGACTCAATCGGCGCCGCTGAAGGTCTCACGGCTCCTTGGCTTATGATCCACGGTGACAACTGCTTCTTGCCGAGCGCTGCGAAGCGCCATATGGAAGCTGTACCGACCGGGACGAAAACCAAGACGGTCTGGGACGAAACGCCGCACCTTGCGTACTACGATCAAGACGACGTTATCGACCGCGCGAGTAGTGAAGTTATTACCTGGTTTCGGAAGTAGTCGGCAACTCCGATCAGATTCGACGCATAGCCGCCTGCAGTCTTAGGTGGCTATGCTCTTCTGATTGATAGGTCTCGACCTAGAAATCGCCACTGGAAAGCGGCTTGTATTCGTTATGGGCGACGCTGTTGAGGATGCATAACAGAATTCTGACTGGATGGTTCTGGCCGTTGGCGGAAACTCGCTGTTTCACCAGTCAGAGGCTCGAGCGAACGCTTCGTTATCAACGGACAGTCCGACCTCCGACGCTTTTAATTACAAAAAAACGCGTCGAGCGGGACGTATAACCAATATCTTAAGGATGAGATTCCGACCACTCTAATTACCATAGAGCAACAGTTGTGAATCTCAGGATGTAACTCTGTCACTCCGGGCATAACTCCGTCACTTTTCGCCGTGGACAAAGCAGCGAAACCCCGTCACTTCTTGACGAACTGTCGACTCAACGCACCAAATTGGCCCGCGGTCGGCCTGTTCGGCGGCACTGACGCGCTTCCCATTCGACCAGTTAATTTCCTTTCTGGCCGTCGCTCGCCATAGTCAATTCTGGTCAATAGCGGGAGAAATCTCTGTCGAGTGACGTCAATCAGAATCCGGAGCAGCTGTTTTACATGGTCGGCACGATCGACGAGGCTGTCGAGAACGCGAAGAACTTCCAGTAGTCGCCTGGCGATCACAGCAGAACCACAGGAAACAGCATGGCAACCATCGAAGTCGACACCGTCTCCGCCGAAGGTGAGATTCACTCGGGAGACGCCGCGATGGTATTCGCACCGGGGAAGATGGATGAGGTGGGCATCGCGCCGCGTCACGCGCCGATGCTGACGCCGTCGAGGCGGGGCGAAGTCTGCGTGCAGGACGAGGCCGGCACGGGAGACAGCTATTACATCACGGGCGGCATGCTCGAGGTGCAGCCGCACATCGTTACGGTGCTGGCCGACACGGCGCTGCGCGGTGACCAGCTTGACGAAGCGGCAGCGCTGGCTGCGCAGCAGAAAGCCGAAGAGGCGCTCAAGGGTGCGTCTGAGGAAACTGATGCTGCGCGCGCGACGGCCAAGCTTGCCGAAGCTCGGGCACGCTACCGCGCGGCGCAGAATCTCAAAGGTCAACGATAGAGCGTCTTTTGGCAGCGCACGCGCCGCTACGCGCGCGTGACTGCCCGACGTCCTCGTTGCTCATATCGGCCGCTTGCAGCGCCGGTATTTTCTCGACCCAGGCCTTTCCCACTCGCAATTCCTGTCCGCCAGTGAGAATCGCAAATGCGTATACTCACAGTTACATGAAATCTCTGACTATGCGCACCCACATCTCCCGACTTCTCGGCACCCTGATCACGGTCCTCCCGACAGTGCCATGCTGGGCAGAGAACGCGGATCCGAACATCGACAGCAAGCTGCCGGGCGCGGATGCATCGGCACTGCCCGGCGACGGAGGCGTCGACCTGGAAGACGTGACCCTGGTCGGTAACCCGTTGCGGCGTGTGCTCAGCAACTGGCCCGAAGATCTCGTAGTCGCACCCGTACCCGGCCGCTCTCCGCAGATGGGCTGGGAGCTGACACTGGCCGGCACCTATTTTATCGGCAAGCGATCAGAGGACGCGCCACCGCCATCGATGGTCGGCGGATTCGCGATGTTTAGCGAGAACGGCAGTTATATTTACGGCGGCGGCGCTAACCTGCACCTCTTGGACGATCAGCTACGCGTCGGGGTCGGGGCCGGTTATATGGACGTTCGCTACCGCTATTACGGCATTGGCCAGGATGTCAATGAGACAGATCTGAACGTCGATGTTGTAATGCGTGCGCCCCTGTATTTCGGCAGCGCGAGCTGGCGCGTCTGGAACAAGCTGTACATTGGGCTCGGCTACATCGGCGGTGATGTCGAATCGAGCCTGCGGTTTGATCTACCCGTCGACCCGTTTCCCGACGTGTCCCTTGACCTCAGAATTGGCGGGATCGAGCTGCCCTTCGAATACGATGCGCGAGACCACGAACAATTTCCGCGCAATGGCTGGTTAATCGATGGCGGCGTCACTCTTTACAGAGAGTCAGTTGGCAGTGATTTCAATGCCGACACGACGGAGCTTACGATCAACCGCTACCTGCCCGTTCGTGAACACGATGTTCTGGCGTTGCGCGCCTATATGCATGCGACCAGCGGCGATGCGCCGTTTTTTTTGTTGAGCGCTTTCGGTGGCGCCACCGACCTGCGTGGCTACCCGTCAGGACGCTACCGCGACCGCATGATGTATGCATTGCAGGGCGAGTATCGCTGGCAAGTCAACGACAAATGGATCCTGACGGGTTTCGCGGGTTTCGGTGAGGTCGCCGAGAAGTTTTCGGATTTCGCGTCAGCGTCAGACAACCTGTTGCCGGCGGTGGGTATAGGCGCCCGTCGCGTGCTGTCGCAGAAACACCGCGTCAGCCTGTCGCTGGATCTCGCGAGCGGCAAGGACGGTACTGAATTCTATGTCGGCGTTGGTGAGGCGTTCTGACGTCGGAACCGCAGCTTGCACCGCGGCTCTTCCAGTTGCGGTAGCGACATACTTCGCACTTGGCGAGTCATCGGCAGGCGCTGCCACGTGGGGTAAAAAGCGGGTCGGTCTTCGCGTGCTTGACGTCGGAGGCGGGCACCTCGGTCGAGGCAAGACTTTTGCGCGCGCATTCCTCAAATTCCTGCCGTGGCAAAAGGCCCATACGGCGATGTTTCACATCCCGGGATTTCCAATGGCGTCCACAAGCCCGCCAACCTGGACTATCGTGCTTCTCATTGCGGTATGGGTGCTGGTCGCCGTTTACCTTGCTGGTCTGACTTCCTTCTTGGACAGCCGCACCGTCTATGATCGCCTGGTCGGTTCCTGCGTAGTCGCTAGCCCAGGCAGCGCGTGACAGCGTTCCTCGGGTAGCTGCCCGCCAAGTCCTGCCGCGTCGATGTTTTGAGCTAGAATGACGGCCCGCATCCGAGTGCGAGTGCCCAATGCCTTTCCTGAGTGAAGAAAGACTGAGCGACCTGCCGACCAAAGACGGTTTCCGGCTACGCGGCATAGACATGACGCGAACGGAGACGTTCACCGACGCTGCGTTTGCTTTTGCTCTAACGCTGCTGGTTGTGTCGATCGACGCTATCCCGACGACATATGAGGAGCTTTGGCTTGCCGTGCAGGGCGTCCCTGCCTTCGGCCTCGCGTGCGCACTGCTATTTCTGTTCTGGCATGGTCACTGGAGCTGGAGTCGTCGCTTTGGCCTCGAGGACCTCCCTTCGATGGTTCTGAGCTACGTCCTTGTGTTCGTGATGTTGTTTTACGTCTATCCGATGAAGTTCGTCACGTCGATTTTCGTTGGCTGGATAACGGACCAGCGGGTCGATGTTGGCGCGACGATCAACTCCGCCGAGGAGCTGTACGGTATCTTCACGATCTACAGCATCGGTTTTGTAGCGCTGTGCTTCGTCGTGCTGTCACTGAACCTGCGCGCCTGGGCCCTGCGAGATGAACTTCGACTCAATACGATCGAGCGTCACACGACGCGCACCGAAATCGGTACGTGGATGCTCCTTTCGTCGGTCGGCTTCCTTGCCATCCTGCTGGGCCTGTTTAGTTCGCCACACCTGTTGACCGTGCCCGGCTGGGCATACATGTTGCTTCCGATACTGATGCCCGCGTGGGGCATTCACCGCGGCCGCCAGCTCGAGCGGCTGCTCAAGCACGAGCAGAGCGAGTAGAGAGCACGTTCTAAAAAGGGGTCGGACCGATTTACCCGGAACAAAATGGGGTCGAACCAAAAAGGGGTCGAACCGATTTTCCGAAGGTGGTGGCGCTTAGATGGGGAGAGGCATGAAACGGGTTTCTGCAGCGAGAGTATTTTCTGCGCCTTTCGAAATGTGGTTCGACCCCTATTCCCCGTGTCAGGTCGTCGAATATAGCCCGATTCAGAAACCGCCTGCCTAAAAGTTCACGGAGAAAAAACAGACATTCGTTTCGACGTGCCGGCTCCGCCAGCCTCCGTCGCACCGGCAACAACGTAGATGCTGTCGCCGACCGTCACCGCTCCCAGGCCGTGAC
>JASJBE010000044.1 GCA_030066655.1 Woeseiaceae bacterium
AGAGTCGCCCCGCTATTTCTGGGCACGGCGTATCAGTTTTTGTCATAACATAAAGCACCGACGACGGGCTGGCGGCGCGGACGGCCGGGCGGTCCGGTGCCGGCCCCGATCGGGCGGGTCGTCGCCGGCATGGCGCCTGCGCAGACCGGGTGCTATTTTCCGGCCAGACAAACAGGGGGAAGGACATGCGCACACTCATCGCCAGCCTGCTGCTGGCCGCCATCGCGCTGCCTGCGGGCATCGCCAAAGCCGACGACAAGGCCGCCGTTTTCATGTTCGTCCGGGACGGATCGCGCGACCTCGAGCTGATGCTGAGCCGCGAGGTTGGCGTCATGCGCCAGATGCTGGAGGACGCGGGCTACACGGTGGACATTGCGACCGCCTCCGGGGAGCCGATGGTGGCCGAGTCGGTCACGCTGACGCCGACGGTACGCCTGGAGGACGTGGAGATCGCCGCCTACGCCGGCGTCGTGCTGCCGTGTATGGCGCCCGCGCCGGGCATGCCGGTGCCTGCCGACGTCGATCGGATCATGGTCGAAGCGGTGACGACGGGCCTGCCCATCGCGGCCTCGCGCGGCTCGGTCGCGACGCTGGCGAAGGCCGGCGGCGTCGCCGACCGGCAGTATGCCTACGCGAGCCCGGTCGACGTCGCCAAACGCCCCGACTTCGCGGGCGGCGACTTCCAGGGCACCGGCGTCATCCGCGACGGCAACATCAGCACCGCCGGCATCTGCCCGCTGGCCGCGCGCGAGCTCGGCGAACCGGACGGCACGGTTGAGCTGATGCAGCAGTTCATCGCGTCGCTCACCGAGCGCGGCTGACCGGCGGCAGCATTCATGGAAGGCGATCTGATTGGCCGCGGCGTCGAGCTGATGCTGGTCGGCATGGGCACGGTGTTCGTGTTCCTGACCCTGCTGGTGGGCGCCACGACACTGATGTCCGGTTTCGTCGACCGCTATCTGCCCGCGCCGGACACGACGGCGACACAGCCCGGCGACGGGCCGACCGCGGAGGAAGTCGCGGCCATCGCCGTCGCCATTGCCCGCCACCGCAACCCATCATCCTAGAATCGGGAAGAACGTTATGACCGAGGCCAAACCGCTCGGAATCACCGAGCTGGTCCTGCGCGACGGACATCAGAGCCTGTTCGCGACCCGCATGCGTATCGACGACATGCTGCCGATCGCCGAAAAGCTCGATCAGGTGGGCTACTGGTCCCTCGAGACCTGGGGCGGCGCGACGTTCGATGCGTGCATCCGCTACCTGGGCGAGGACCCGTGGGATCGCATCCGCGAGTTCAAGAAGGCGATGCCGAATACGCCCCAGCAGATGCTGTTCCGCGGCCAGAGCATCCTGGGCTATCGCCACTATGCCGACGACGTCGTCGAGAAGTTCGTCGAGCGCGCGGCGGTCAACGGCGTGGACGTATTCCGCATCTTCGACGCGATGAACGACATGCGCAATCTCGAGACCGCGGTCAAGGCGACGCGCAAGGTCGGCAAACACGCGCAGGGCACGATCTCGTACACGGTCAGCCCGGTGCATACGATCGATCTGTGGGTCGATCTCGGCCGACGGATCGAGGACATGGGCGCCCACTCGATCTGCATCAAGGACATGGCCGGGCTGCTGAGGCCGTACACCGCGTTCGAGCTCGTCAAGCGACTGAAGGGAGCCCTCGATATCCCGGTGCAGCTGCACTGCCACGCGACTACCGGCATGTCGACCGCGGCCTGCGTCAAGGCCGCCGAGGCCGGCATCGACAACATCGACACGTCGGTGTCGTCGATGAGCATGACCTACGGGCATTCGCCGACCGAGACGCTGGTGGCGATCATGGAGGACAGTGACCGGCCGACCGGTCTCGACATCGGCCGGATCGAGCAAATCGCGGCCTATTTCCGCGAGGTGCGCAAGAAGTACGCGCGTTTCGAGGGCAGCCTCAAGGGCGTCGACTCACGCATCCTCGTCGCGCAGGTGCCGGGCGGCATGCTGACGAATCTGGAGAATCAGCTGCGCGAGCAGAACGCGAGCGACCGCATCGACGAGGTGCTCGACGAGATCCCGCAGGTGCGCGAGGACCTGGGCATGATCCCGCTGGTGACGCCGACCTCGCAGATCGTCGGCACCCAGGCGGTGATCAACGTGCTGTCGGGCAAGCGCTATCAGACGATCACCCGCGAGGCGGCCGGCATCCTCAAAGGCGAGTACGGCGCGACCCCGGCACCGCTCAACAGCGCGCTGCAGGCCAAGGTGCTCGACGGCGGTGAGCCGATCACCGTACGCCCGGCTGACCTGCTCGAGCCGGAGATAGAGTCGCAGACGGCGCAGCTCGAGAAGCTGGCGCTCGAGGGCGGCTTCGCGCTCAGCGACGACAAGATCGACGACGTGCTGACCTATGCGCTGTTTCCGCAGGTCGGATCACACTTCCTGGAGCACCGCGGCGACCCGTCGGCGTTCGAACCGCCGCCGCAGGCCGAGGACGCGAAACCGGCGGAAGCCGTGGCGCCCGCCGCCACCGCGGGCCCGGCGGTCTACGACGTGCGCGTGAACGGCAGGCCGTTCACGGTCGAGGTGGCCGAGAGCGGTCAGCTCGCAAGCGTGCAGCCGACGACGGCCGTCGCTCCGGTATCGTCGACGTCCGGCGATCCGGTGCCGGCGATGCTCGCGGGCAACGTGTTCAGGGTGCTGGTGTCCCCGGGAGACACGGTCACGGAAGGCCAGGCGCTGATCGTCATCGAGGCGATGAAGATGGAGACGCAGATCTCCGCGCCGCGCAACGGGACCGTTGCCGAGGTGTGCGTCAGCGAAGGCGACACGGTCGCGGTGGGCGACCCGCTCGTCATGCTGTCCTGATCGATGGAGCTCATCGAACAGATCTGGCTGGGCTCCGGCCTGTACCAGCTCACGCTGGGCAGGTTCGTCATGATCTGCGTCGGGCTCGGGCTCCTCTATCTGGGTATCGTCAAACGTTTCGAGCCGCTGCTCCTGGTGACGATCGGCTTCGGCGGCGTGCTCTCCAACATCCCGGGCGTCGAGATTGCCACCGGCGACGGCCTGCTCCACCTCACCTACGTGGTCGGCATCGAGACCGGCGTGTTCCCGCTGGTGATCTTCATGGGCGTTGGCGCCCTCACCGACTTCGGCCCGTTGCTTGCGAATCCGCGCACGCTGTTCCTCGGCGCCGCCGCGCAGTTCGGCATCTTTGCCACGCTGCTCGGCGCGCTCGGCCTGACGGCCATCGGCTGGATGGACTTCTCGGTCAGGGAAGCGGCAGCCATCGGCATCATCGGCGGCGCCGACGGACCGACGGCCATCTACGTGGCCGGGCAGCTAGCGCCGAATCTGCTCGGCGCCATCGCCGTCGCCGCGTATTCGTACATGGCGCTCGTGCCCCTGATCCAGCCGCCCATCATCAAGGCGCTGACCAGCGAGAAAGAGCGGGCAATCGAGATGGTGCAGCTCCGTCACGTGTCGCAGGCGGAACGCATCCTGTTCCCACTGGTACTCCTGCTGCTGGTCGCCCTGCTGCTGCCGTCCGCCGCGCCGCTCGTCGGCATGCTCTGCTTCGGGAACCTGATGCGCGAGTGCGGCGTGGTCGATCGCCTGTCCGAGACGACCCAGAACGCGCTGATCAACATCGTGACGATCTTCCTCGGCCTGGCGGTCGGCTCGAAGCTGTCGGCGGAGCAGTTCCTGGTGCCGAGCACCCTGGGCATCCTGGTGCTCGGCATGGTGGCGTTTGCGATCGGCACCGCCAGCGGCGTGCTGATGGGCAAGCTGATGAATCGGCTGTCGAAGAACCCCGTCAACCCGGTGATCGGCGCCGCCGGCGTGTCGGCCGTGCCGATGGCGGCGCGGGTCGCGAACACCGTCGGCCTCGAGGCGAATCCGCACAACATCCTGCTGATGCACGCGATGGGCCCGAACGTGGCCGGCGTTATTGGTTCGGCCGTTGCCGCCGGCGTCATGATCCTGTTTGCGGGATAGACCCGCGAAGACCGCTGTCACCACCCGTGGTCTACTGCAGGTGGCAGGTTTCTGTTGAGGCGAAAGGCCGATTGCCGTCTGTTGGCAACCGGCCTTGTACAAGCCTATCGAATCGTGAACACCGCGACGTGCGACGGATAGCCCCATGGGCGTCCCTCGATGCCAGCGAGCGGGACATCAGAAGGCGGTTCTTCCGGCGTCAACAGTTGTCGCGCGAGCAGGCGCGGTCGTCATCGTCGTCTGCCCAGGCCGCTTGCGCCGGGATCATGGCAGCGGTCAACAGCGCCGCTAGCCACATCAGGCGCCTGGACTTCGTTGTGTTCATTTCTACCCCCTCCCTCTGTCAGTCTCTTGAGTCTAGACGGGAATGGCCGAGCCGCACGCAGCGCGCCAGCAAGGAATGAGGCCTGGAAGCCAGCAAGGCCGCGCTATCGCTGCGATGGAAATTTTCTCGTCAACCAAATCGGATCCCGCCCGTTGCTAGGAGGAAGAACCTCTCAATCACTCTTACCAAGGGATCTGTCATGAAAGGGATGTTACGTAAGCTGTCTTTACTCCTCGTGCCGTTTGCACTGGTCGCCTGTGGCGGCGGATCGTCGGAGCCGCCTCCGTCTCTCGCCCTCGTCTGTGATCCGGCGAATCCGGACACGCACGCCGAATGCGGCACCGTCCTGCTGGGACTCACCGACGCAGACGGAGATTTTCTCAATTACACGGTCGACGTCGTGTCGTTAACGCTGGAGACGGCTAACGGGCGCGTCGTTGAGACGCTGCCTCGCAGCACACGGATCAACTTCGCCGAATACGTCGACCTGACCGAGTTGTTCACGGTCGCGACGGTTCCGCCGGCCACGTACGTCGGCGGTTCGATTACGCTGGACTACAGCGATGCTGAGGTCTTTGTTGAAGACAACGGCGAGGCCAGGGAGGCGACCGTTATCGATGATGAAGGCGCCGAACTGATACAGGCGTCGTTGTCCGTCTCCCTGTCGAACAGGGATCGCCTCGTTGTCACTCGCGGGCGGCCGGCATTCCTGCAGCTCGACTTTGATCTTGAAGCCTCGCACGTCGTCGACCTGACACCGGCAGAGGCAACGGCACAGGCCGAGCCTTTCATTCTCGCCGAGGTTACCCCGGTCGATGAAAAGACGATCCGCGTGCGCGGACCGATTGTCGACGTCGCAGTGGATGCAATGAGCTATACCGTCGCTATCCGTCCGTTCCGCGATCGGGAAGGCGATTTCGGACGAGCCACCGTGAACGTGACCGATGACACGGAGCTCGAGGTGAACGGCGAGATGTTTGCGGGTGTCGCCGGCCTGGAGGCGCTGGCGGCAGCGGGTGCCGGGACACCGAGCATTGCGCTGGGAGTCCTGGACGTCGAGGCGCGTGAGTTCACCGCTGAACGCGTGTTGGCCGGCAGCAGCGTGCCCGGCATCGATCGCGACGCGGTGACGGGCAACATCATCGCTCGCAACGGAAACTTCCTGACCATCCGCGGTGCGACGATCATTCCGTCCGATCGCCGCGCGCATTTCCACGATGACGTCGTTGTCGAGGTCAGTGAGAACACCCGCGTGTTCAAAGACGGCAACCGCGACGCTGGTGTAACGATTGACGATCTGTCCATCGGTCAGCGCGTGACGGTGCGAGGCAACCAGCCGACGCCGTCCGTGGATGCCAACGCGCCGGACGTACTGTTTGATGCGACGGAGGGTGCTGTCAGGATGCATTTGACGCGTCTGTCCGGTGTCGTCAACACGGTCGTGCCTGGCGAAACATCGATTGACCTGCAGTCGATCGACAGGCGTCGGGTCTCGATCTTCGACTTCAGCGGCACGGGCACATCGCCCGAGACGGATGCCGACCCGAACAATTACCAGGTGGTCACCGGACCGATCACGCTGTCGAATTTCGCCGAGGGCAAGCCGATTGTTGCGAAAGGTTTCCCGACCGCGTTCGGCGTCGCGCCCCCGGACTTCGTGGGCCGCACGGTGATCGACTTCAGCGACGTCCGCAGCAAGCTCGGTATCGGTTGGGGAGCCGACGGTACGCTTGCACCGTTCCTCTCCCTCGGAGTCGAAGGGCTAGTCCTGGATAACGAGAATCCGGACATCGACGTGCGCAAGTACATCAAGCAGGGCCCGGTCCTGATTGACCTGACGGAGCTGCCGTCCGGCACGACCATCGTCCCCAGGGAGGCAGGTCGCACGCTGTTCGCCATCAAGTCGGGTGACAGCCTTCGCCTGTACACAGATTTTGGTGACTTTGTGGAAGACCTGTCGACCAGCCTCGATGGTGCGACCGCCGCCAGGGCGATGCATGCCGTCGGCATGTATGACGCCGGCAGCAATGTCTTCACTGCCGCCAAGCTGGGCATCCTGCTGATCGACTGAGTTCCGTTTCTTCTGGCAGGTGAGGCGCCGCGAGTTCGCGGCGCCTCTTTTTCTTTAGCCACGGCCGACGCTGTCCGTATCGGCATTGTGTCGGACAATAAAAAAGGGGACCGACAGGTCCCCTTTCTTTGTTTGTCGGCTCGCCGTCTTCAGGCTGCCTTCTTCAGCCCCGACTTGTGTTCGAAATGGTCCTTCAACACTTGCGCGACGCAGGCGGTCACGCGCTTGCCGGTCTCGATGTGCAGGAACTCGTTCGGCCCATGCGCATTGGATTTCGGGCCTAGCAGGCCCGTAATCAGGAACTGCGCGTCAGGAAACTTCTCGCCGAGCATGCTCATGAATGGAATAGTGCCGCCCGTGCCCATGTACATCGATGGCTTGCCGAAGAACGCCATCGATGCTGTTTGCATCGAATCGTGTAACCAATCGGCTACCGGCGGGGCACTCCAGCCCTGTCCACCGTCATTCGCGTCGAACGTCACCTTGCACAGCGGCGGCGGATCCGCCTCGAGCGCCTGACGAATGGCTTCGCCAGCGACTCGGGCGTCGCAGGTTGGCGGCAGACGGAACGACAGCTTGAGCGCATTGAACGGAAGCTGCGTGTTGCCGGCGTTGACGAGTGCCGGCAGACCGTCAGCGCCGGTCACGCTCAGCGTCGGCCGCCACGTGTTGTTCAGCAGCAGCTCGGCGTGCGACTCGGCGGGCTCGGGGCTATCGACAGCCCACGGATACTTGTCGTACACCGTGGCACCGAGCGTCTCGGCGGCCAGCGTTGCCTGCTCGATGCGTTGCTCTGGGATCTCTTCGTGCAGCGCGTCGAGCGTAATCCTGCCCGTGTTCTCGTCTTCGAGTCGCGACAGCAGTTGTCGCAGAATGCGGAAGCTGTTCGGAACGATGCCCCCGGCGCCGCCGGAGTGAACACCCTCGGTCAGGACGTCGACGCGCAGCTCGCCGGTCAGGTTGCCGCGCAGTGACGTCGTGCACCACAGCTGATCGTAGTTTCCACATTCGGCGTCCAGGCAGACAACGAGGTCCGGCTGGCCAATGCGGCCTTCCAGCAGGTCGATGTAGTAGGGCAGATCAAAGCTGCCGCTCTCCTCGCAGCCTTCGATCAGGACGACGCAGTGAGCATGCGGGATACCCTGTTCCTGCAGCGCCCGGATTGCTGTCAGCGACCCGAACGTCGAGTAGCCGTCGTCGGCGCCGCCTCGACCGTACAGCTTGCCGTCCCGAATCGTCGGCTCCCAGGGCGACAGATCCTCGTCCCAGCCGGTGAATTCAGGTTGCTTGTCGTAATGGCCGTAGAGCAGGACGATGTCGTCCGACTGCCCGGGTATGTCGATGAACAGCACCGGCGTGCGGCCTTCGATCTGCACGACCTCGACCGTCATGCCGTCGATGGGTTGTTTCGCACTCCAGGCCTCCAGTTGACGAACGGCCTTCTCCATATAGCCGTGCTCGTCCCAGTCGGGATCGAACATTGGCGATTTGTTGGGTATGCGAATGTAGTCTTCGAGCTCCGGGATGATTTCGTCATCCCAGAGACCGTACACAAAGTCTTCAACCATTTTCGTGTCCATGGGTTCTCTTACTCCGTCAGGTCGCGATACAGCGTGCGCGTCATGCGCTCGGTCGTGATAAACGCCCAGTTCCAGCCCTCGTGGAATTCCGCCAGCGGATTCGCTGCAACAACCTCGTCGGCGCTCATCCCCTTGTCGACGAGTGCTTTGACTTTGCTTTGACTATCCACCAGGACCTGGAGGTTTCGTTCGAGGTCTGAACGACTGCCCAGCGGGCCGTGGCCGGCGATGATTTTCGTGTTGTCGTCGGCCATCTCGACCAGTTTTTTCTGCGCCGCGATAAACCCGTCAACGGTCCCGCCATTGTCCAGGTCGATGAACGGGAATATGTGGTTGAACAGTATGTCGCCCGCATGAATGACGTTCTGTTCGGGGAAATGAATAATCGCATCCCCGTCAGTGTGTGCTTCGGCGACATGGAGGACGTGCGCGGTCATTCCGTTTAAGTGAAACGTCACGCTGTCGGAGAACGTCAGGATCGGCAGCCCGTCCGGGTCCGTCTTTTCGTCGGCGAGCATGCGCTCGCGAATGTTGTCGTGGGCGACAACCGTGGCGCCGTGATGAGCCAGCGTCGCATTGCCGCCGATGTGATCGCCGTGCACGTGGGTGTTGATGACGAAATCGACAGGACGCCCGGCCACCTTGCCAGCGGTCTTCAATAGCGTACCGCTCAACGGTTCGACAAAGTCATCGATCAGGACAATGCGTTCCTCGCCGACGAGCAGGCCGACGGTCCCGCCGCTGAACCCGTCAGCACCCTCGATCATGTAGATGCCGGGTTCGACTTCTGTGGTCTTGAGCTCAGTGGCGATATCGAATTGCGCGTTCGCTGAGGCGCTGAGGCTCAGCAACAGGACGACGAAAAAACCTCGATGCATGACAAATCCCCCCGGGTGACAGACGGCCTAGTGTTCCGCAATAAACGGCCCAACGCCAGCGTCTGAACTAACGCATTTGTGGTACTGGTCATTCGAAGGTCTTTAGTGGCACAGTTACGGCCCGGGATATGGGTGGTAAGCGATGAGTCAGTTCGGAACGAATTTTTGCGACAACTTCGTCAAGGCGCGCTACGAGGACGGCGCCTGGCAGGCGCCCGAGCTGGTGCCGCTGGAGCCGCTGCAGATGCACCCGGCGTCGCATGTTTTTCACTATGCCAGCACGTGCTTCGAAGGCTTCAAGGCGTATCGCTGGTCAGACGGCAAGGCGCGCGTGTTTCGTCTCGCCGATCATGCGACGCGCATGCAGGGCAGCGCCCGGTCGCTTTGCCTGCCGGTACCAGACGTCGAGCTGTTGTCGGACATGGTCCTGCAGCTCGTCAGTCGCCAGGTCGAGGACATTCCCGCGCCGCCCAGCTCGCTGTATCTGCGGCCCACGCTGATCGGTACCTTACCCAACATCGGCGCGGCTGCAGCACCGTCGACCGAAGCACTGCTGTTCGTGCTCGCGTCCCCGGTCGGCGACTACTTTGCCGGCGGGTCGCGACCGCTGAAGCTGCTCGTTGACGATAAGCGTGCAAGAACGACGGAACAGCTGGGCAGCACCAAGACCGGTGGAAACTACGCCGCCGCGCTCGGCCCGACGCTCGCGGCTCGAGCCGAGTTCGGGGTCGACCAGGTGCTGTTTTGTCCGGACGGTGACGTGCAGGAAACGGGCGCAGCCAATTTCCTGCTGATCAGCGACGACGAGATTATCACCAAACCCCTGGACACGAGCTTTCTGCACGGGATGACTCGAGCATCGATCCTTTCGCTTGGGCGAGACCTCGGATACACCATCAGTGAGCGGAACTTCACCGTTGGCGATTTACTGGCCTGGGCGCCTGACTACGAAGCGGCGCTGTCAGGAACGGCCGCGTGCCTGACGGCCGTTGGCACGCTCGTGCATAACGGCGAGGAGCATACGGTCAGGGACGGTAAGACCGGACCCAACACTGAGCGGCTTCGCAAGGCGTTGCAGGATGTCCAGTATGGTCTGGCGCCGGACCCGCACGGCTGGCTTACCGAGGTCTAGCGGCGCGCTGAGACGTCAGGCCCGGCGCAGGGCCGCCATCCTTCGCTTTTGGTCGTCCAGGACGCGAGCACGCAGAGCAATTGCGTCAGGTCTCTGACCTCAAGCTGTGAATGAGAAACACGCCGCTGGACAGCAGCAACAGCGCTACGGCCTGGTGCGCTACGCCGATCAGGACCGGAACGGCCATCAGCACCGCGCTAATGCCAAGTGCTACCTGCGCTATCGATGAATGCAGGAACGCATTGCGCGCAATCTGCGCGCGACGCGGGAATTCGGCACGGCGCGAGCGGAACCAGTACAGCACGATCAGAGTGAACGTCAGCAGCGCCAGCACGCGGTGGTCAAACTGCACGGTGACGGCGTTTTCGAAGACGTTCTTCCAGACCGGTGACATGGCCGTGATCTCGGGCGGTATCCAGTAATCGCCCATCATCGGGAACGTGTTGTAGATCTTGCCGGCCTTGAGGCCCGCCACGAAGCCGCCCGACGTGATGGTCACCGCCAGCAGCGAGACGAGGGCGATCGTTCGCCCGAACCACGGATGCCGCTTGTCGCTGGTCTTCGGATAGAGCAGCGATAGGGCGACCCAGAGCATGGCCGAGTGGATGATGAACGCAAGGCTCAAGTGGGCCGTCAGACGGTATTGACTCACGGCGGGGATATCGACCAGCCCGCTCTTGACCATGTACCAGCCGAGGAGTCCCTGCGATCCGCCTAAGATCAGCAGCAGCAAATACTTCGGTGACTCGCGCAAGCTTATGTTGCCGCGCAGCAGGAACCACGCGAACGGCACCATGAAGGCGATGCCGATGACCCGTCCGAGCACACGATGCAGGTACTCCAGCCAGAAAATGCCCTTGAAGGCCTCGACATCCATCCAGTCGTTGACCTTCTGGTACTGCGGCGACGCCTGGTACATCTCGAACGTGGCCGCCCATTGCTCGGCCGTGAGCGGCGGCAGCCAGCCGGTGATCGGTCGCCAGTCGACCATCGACAGGCCGGACCCGGTCAGTCGCGTGAATCCTCCGAGCACGACCATGGAAAACACGAGCCCGCAACACGCCAGCAGCCAGATGGCCACGGGGCGGTGCCGGGCGAGGTCCGAAACATGGTCAAAGCGGGAGGTCGCCGTCTTGTTTGCAGCGTCAGCGTAAGTCGTATCCATCCGCTGCAGTATAACGTCGGCGTGATATTCTGCGAGCATGAAACTGGCGCACTGCAACAATCTCATGGATCTGCGAATAATTGCGCGCCGGAAACTGCCGGCACCGGTGTTTCACTACCTCGACGGTGGCGCAGATGATGAGGTCACGCTGCGCCGGAATACCGCGGCATTCGATGACTACGAGCTTCTGCCGACCCAGCTGTCGGACGCGAGCCACATCGACCTGTCGACGACGCTGTTCGGCCAGCCGCTGGATTGGCCGGTCATGCTGTCCCCGACCGGTGCCAGCAAACTCTTCCACCGCGATGGCGAAGTCGGGGTCGCGCGTATCGCCGAGAAGTACGGCACGATCTACAGCCTGTCGACGCTGGGCACAACGACGATCGAAGACGTCGCCGCTGCATCGGCCGGACCGAAGTTGTTCCAGCTGTATATGTTCAAGGATCGCGGCTTGTCCGAGGAGTTGATCCGTCGTTCCAAAGACGCGGGCTTCGTCGCACTTTGCCTGACCGTTGATACGCCCGTCGCCGGCAATCGCGAGCGTGACTTCGTCCACGGATTCTCAGCCACACCCCGATCTCGACTTCGACAAGTCTCAAGCTTCCTGCGCCACCCGTTGTGGCTGAAGCGAGCGCTGATCGACAAAGATCTCGAGATGGTGAACCTGACGAGAAGCGAAACGCTGTCCGGATCCCTGCCTTCGGATATTCGAACTTACATCGATGCGGAGCTGGACCGCTCGTTGACGTGGCGCGACGTGGAGTGGATCGCCGAGCGCTGGCAAGGCCCGCTAGTCATCAAGGGGGTACAGATCGTCGATGATTGCCGCAAGGCCGCCGATGCCGGCGCAACGGCAGTCATGCTATCGAACCACGGCGGACGCCAACTCGAATCTGCGCCAGCGCCGGTAGATTGCGTGTCGGCGGTAGCGGATGCCTTGCACGACAGGCTCGAAATCATCTGCGATGGCGGCATCCGCCGCGGCAACCACGTCGTCAAGGCGATCGCCGCCGGGGCGAAAGCCTGCGGCATCGGACGCGGATACCTTTTCGGCCTGGCCGCCGGCGGAGAGCGCGGCGTCGAGCACGCGCTTACGCTGCTCAAGGCTGAAACGGAACGTACGATGGCCCTGTGCGGCTGCAACGCGCTGACCAAACTTTCCAGAAGTTACGTTCGTAACCTTCGCTGATTAGCGCAAATCCCGTTCAAGCTCGCGACCAGATAGAGGCGGGATGACTCCGCCACTGGTAAAAAGAAACCAGAAAAACCCCTTTGCGCTCAACTGCTTCCGTAACCAAAATTACCCCGCCATCACTGTTACAAAGTTACAGCTTTGGATTTTTTTTAACCGCAATGGTTAGATTTGGCCACGTTCCGGGAAGGGGCGGTATTTTGTATTACGAGGTAAGCATGTCGGAAGAAAGAGTTGCTGGAACCGTTAAGTGGTTCAACGATGACAAAGGATTCGGATTCATTGAACGGGAGGGCGGTAAAGACGTCTTCGTTCACCACAGCGCCATTGTCATGGAAGGATTCAAGACACTGAAAGAAGGACAGAGCGTGACGATGGAAGTCACGCAGGGTCAGAAAGGCCCACAAGCCGAGAATGTGATCGCTGACTGAGCGAGCAGCAGCACCCGGCAGGGTTGTCAGCCGATCAGGCCATCGTAGGTCAGCTTCAGCCCGACAATAAGCAACAGGGCATAGACGATCTCGTAGAAGTAGCGGTCGGACACCCGCGAATGCAGCCAGGCGCCGGTCAGTACACCGACGGCGGCCGGTACGAACAGCGTGGCTGACACTTTCAGGTTGTCAGCGTCGAGCTGTCCGAGCATTCCGTAGGGAATCAGCTTGATGAAGTTGACGGCGGCGAAGAAAAATACGGTCGTCGCAACGAAGGTCGTCTTGTCGAGCGAACGCTTGAGCAGGTACATGTTGACGGGCGGTCCGCCTGCATGAGCGACAAAGCTGGTGAAGCCGGCAATCGAACTGGCAATCAGCCCGACGCCCGGTCCGAGTTGAGCCGAGCCGGCCCGGATCCGGTGTCCGACGTAGTGGTAGGCGGCGAAGCTTGCGGCAACGACGCCGACGATAAGCTTCACGAGAGCCTCATCGAGATATTGGAACGTCGCGGTACCGACGAGAATGCCGACCAGAGAGGCGGGCAGCATCAGTTGCAGGTCCACCCACGACCAGCGCTTCCAGTAAACGCGCACGCTCAGGATATCCATGAAGCACAGGATCGGCAGCAGGATGGCAGCGGCCTGGATCGGAGAGATGATCAGGGCCATCAGCGGGACGGCCAGAACGCCGAGGCCGCCGCCAAAGCCGCCTTTTGAAATGCCAAACAACAAGACGGCCGGGATGGCCACGGCGTAGAACAGGGGATCGCTGATCAATGGAGTTTTTGCACGGCGGGACGAAGCGCGAGTCTATCCTGCAACGTCGCCCCATGTCTTGCGCCGTCTTATGTCTTATTTGTTGTCCGAAATCGTGATTTAATCGCCTGCCGTGCCCAGGATTTTTCCGTGAAGCTCAGAATCAAGGACAACTCGATACGGTTTCGTCTGACGAGGAGCGAAATCGACGCGCTCAACCAGAGCGGCGTGGTCAGTGCCAGCACGGGTTTTCCCGGGGGGCGGCGACTGAATTACGTTGTCGAAAGCAGCCCGGCGAGCGTGACGCCAGCGGCATTCTATTCAGAGAACACGGTCTCTGTACGGCTTCCTGAGGCCATGGTCCTCGCCCTCGCCACGACGGAGCAGGTCTCGATCGACGACCAGCAGATACTCGTCGACGGCGGAAAGCTAAGTGTCACCGTCGAAAAGGACTTCGCGTGCCTCACACCTCGCGACGGAGAGGACGAGTCCGACATGTACCCCCACCCGAAGGCTGGTGAGTCGACCTGCTAGGCATGGCTTCACGCTACGCATCGTTCACACCGGAGACGCTCAAGTTTCTTGAGCAGCTCAAAAAGAACAACGATCGAGAATGGTTCAAGGTCAACAAGTCGCGGTATGAAGAGGACGTGCTCGACGTCGCTCTCAGGTTCATCGCGTCGATGCACGACCCGCTGGCTGATATCGCGCCGCATTTCACCGCAATAGCGGAGCGACAGGGCGGCTCGCTTATGCGCATCTACCGCGACACCCGCTTCTCGAAGAACAAGCAGCCCTACAAAACCAACATCGGTATCCAGTTCCGGCACGAGAATGCCAGGGATGTGCACGCGCCGGGCTATTACCTGCACATCGAGCCCGGCTCGAGTTTTATCGGGATGGGTATGTGGATGCCCGAATCCTCAGCGTTGAAGGCGATTCGGACTCGTATCGTCGAGAAGCCCAATGCGTGGTCTGACGTGATCGCACGCGTCAAGCGTCCTTTGTCGCTCGGCGGGACGAGCCTGAAGCGCCCGCCTCGCGGGTTCTCCGCGGACGACCCGCATATCGATGACCTCAAACGAAAGAGCTTTATTCTTGTTCGGGAACTGCCACCCGAGCAGTGCCTCGCACCGCAGTTTCAACGCACGGTTGAGAATACGTTCAAGAGCGGCGAGTCGCTGATGCGTTTTCTTTGCGACGCGCTACGTATACCCTTCTGAACATGGGCGTGTTCAGCAATCCGGCCTTCGACGATCATGAACGCGTCGTGTTCTGCCATGACGCAGCGACCGGTCTCTCGAGCATCATTGCAATCCACTCGACCAAACTCGGTCCTGGCGCAGGCGGCTGTCGACTGTGGGCGTACGCTGACGAAGATGCTGCACTGACCGACGTCCTGCGGCTGTCGCAGGGCATGAGCTACAAGAATGCGATGGCCGAGCTGCCGCTGGGCGGTGGCAAGGCCGTCATTATCAAGCACCCGGACTTCACCGGCAGCGATGCGCTTTACGAACGCTTCGGCGAATTCGTTGATTCACTCGGCGGTGCCTACATCACGGCTGAGGACATGGGGATGTCCGAGGCCATCATGCAGGTGATCGGGTCACGAACGTCCTACGTCAGCGGGCTGCCCGCAGAAGGCGGGGCGGCCGGCGGCGACCCGTCGCCGAAGACGGCCTTGGGCATTTACGCGGGTATCAGGACCGCGGTCGAGTTTCGCGACGCTCGCACGAGCCTGTCGGGTTTGCGCGTTGCGGTTCAGGGCGTCGGAAACGTCGGCTATAACCTGTGCAGACTGTTGCATGCCGACGGCGCAGTCCTGCTCGTGGCCGACATGGATGAGACACGCGTGTCGAGAGCGGTTTCCGAATTCAACGCCACAGCAGTGGATCTCGATGAAATCCTGAAGGTCGATGCGGATGTGTTAGCGCCCTGCGCTATGGGCGCCGTGCTGACTGAGGCGTCTATTCCCGAACTCCGCGTCGATATTGTCGCCGGTGGGGCGAATAACCAGCTGGCCGCGCCAGGCGACGGCCAGAGACTGCACGATGCCGGCATCCTGTACGCCCCGGACTACGTGATCAATGCCGGTGGCATCATCAACGTTTCCTGCGAGTACCAAGGCGGCTTTACTGATGCCGATGTTGACGAGCAGGTCATGCGCATCGGGACGCGACTGAAACGAATCTTTGAGCGCTCGGCGGATAACGATGTACCGACCAACCGAATCGCGGATGCGGAAGCACGCCGACTAATCGGCAGGCACTGATCAGCTTCTGACGAAGCGACGCAGTTCGGTCAACAGTTTCTTCGAGTCCGGGCGGTCCGCGACGGTTTTGGACACTTCGCTGAACCGGATCATGCCTTCGGCATCCACAACCAGCGCGGCCGGCCATACCGTCTCAGATCCATACTCGACATGGTAGTCGCCGGGGACTCCGTCGTGGTGGAGCAGGTCGAGTTGCTTCGTAATCTTGAGTTCTTCGTCCAGCCAGAAGTCGAACTCAACCTCGTAGAATTCCGCCACCCGGCGGGTCGTCTCCAGAGGCTTCGGCGTGACGAAGATCAGGCGGCTGCCGAGATCGACGATCTCCTTGTAATGGCTGGTCAAGTCTGCAACCTGCGCCGTGCAAAAGGGACACCAGTTGCCGCGGACAAACAGGATCACGGCGGGCGCACCCAGCAGGCTGCGAGACTCGACGGGCTGGCCTTTCTCATCGGCCGCCTGGAAATCCGGCAGCGGCTGCCCGCGCCGGAGCGCGGCCGGCATCCTGCGGCCGGTCTTCGACTGCCTGAAGAGCCACAGGCCCGCGACAATAATCAGGACCGTAACGATCCATGCCAGTACGTTTTCCATGTACGGCTTCCGTTGATGTCTGGTTCCAGAAGTCGACATGCTGACGGACGCGGCCGTTTCAAGCAAACACCAGGCTGTTATATCTATATCGAAACAGCGCTCAAGCAGTTTCATGAGGCCGGTCTAAAAGGCGCTGGAATGATAGAATTGGCGCGTCTATGAGCGAGAATCCGATACTGTGGCAGCCGAGCCTCGAGCGCCGTCGGCGATCGTACCTGTACCGGTTCATGACGCAGCAGGGATTCAAGCAGTACGCGGATCTTCACAGCTGGTCCGTGCGGCATCCCGACGCTTTCTGGGCGGCGTTCGCACAGTTCGCCGACATCCGCTTCTCGAACCAGGCCGATAGCGTCATCGACGGCCGTGACAACATGCGCCATGCGCGCTTCTTCAACGGCGCAACGCTGAATTACGCCGAGCACCTGCTGGCTGAGGCCGACGACCGGACCGCCATCATTGCGATCGACGAGACGGGCAGGCGACGCGAGATCAGCCGCAGCGACCTGAAGCGAAGTGTCGAGGCATTCGCAACGGGGCTGCGTCGCGCCGGTGTCACTCGCGGCGACCGTGTCGCCGGCTATCTGCCGAATTGCCCCGAGGCGATCATCGCGATGCTTGCGACGACGAGTGTCGGGGCCGTCTGGTCATCGTGCTCGCCCGATTTCGGCGCCAACGGCGTCGTCGACCGATTCGGCCAGATCGAGCCGCGCGTCTTCGTGACAGCGGATGGCTACTACTACGGCGGCAAGACGCTGGACAGCCTCCCGGTCGTTGCCGAGATCATCGACCGTATCCCGTCCGTTGAGACCACCGTCGTCGTGCCGTTTCTGGTCGATGGGCCTGCGTCTGAAATGCCGCCGAACGCGGTGTCGCTAGACGCGTTTGTCCAGGTCGGCGAGCCGCTGGAGTTCGAGCAGGTCGCATTCGACCATCCGTTGTTTGTCATGTTTTCGTCAGGGACGACCGGCGTTCCGAAGTGCATCGTGCACGGACACGGCGGCACGCTGATTCAACACCTGAAGGAACATCGGCTGCATACGGACCTGTATGACGATGACTGCCTGTTCTACTTTACGACCTGCGGCTGGATGATGTGGAACTGGCTCGTCAGCGCTTTGGCGAGCGGCACCCGCCTGATGCTCTACGACGGCTCGCCGTTTGCCGATGATGGCCACATTCTCTGGAAAGCGGCCGAGTCGGAGAACGTCAGCGTCTTCGGCACAAGCGCGAAGTACCTCTCGGCGCTCGAGAAGGCCGGCATTCGTCCCAGGGAGCATTACAACCTGACCGATCTACGCGCTGTACTGTCGACCGGGTCCCCGCTGTCGCCGGACAGTTTCGACTTTGTCTACGACGCGATCTCGCCGGACGTCCAGCTGTCTTCGATCGCCGGCGGTACTGACATCCTGAGCTGCTTCGTCCTGGGCAATCCGCTGTTACCGGTAAGATGCGGTGAAATCCAGAGCGCCGGCCTCGGTATGGATGTGCAGATTCTCGATGATGAGGGCCAACGGGTATACGGGCAGCAGGGAGAGCTTGCCTGCTGCACGCCGTTCCCGTCGCAGCCCGTCGGTTTCTGGGGCGACGCTGACGGTAGTCGCTACACGTCGGCCTATTTCGAGCGTTTTCCGGGGATCTGGGCGCACGGCGACTTCGCGGAGGAGACCGCCAACGGCGGCTTCCTCATCACGGGCCGCTCAGATGCCGTCCTGAACCCGGGAGGCGTTCGGATCGGCACGGCCGAAATCTATCGCCAGGTCGAGAGCCTCGACGAGATCCTCGAGAGCATCGTCGTTGGCCAGGACTGGGCAGACGACGTTCGGGTTCTGCTCTTTGTTGTCGTTCGAGACGGCGTTGTCCTCGACGACGAGCTTAAGCAAAAGATCAAGGCGACGATCCGCAGCAATACGACACCGCGCCACGTCCCGGCAAAGATTATCGCCGTTCCGGAGATTCCGCGAACGAAGAGTGGCAAGATCGTGGAACTGGCTGTGCGTGATGTCATTCACGGACGGCCGGTCAAGAATACCGAGGCGCTGGCGAATGCGGATGCGCTTGATCATTTCAGGGAACTCGACGAACTGCAGGACGCCTGATGGGCAAGGAACAACCGACAACCGGCGACGTCGTTTACGGAGGTGCCATCCTCGACGAGTGGATCGACGTCAACGACCACATGAACGTCGCTTACTACGTGCTCGCCTTCGACCTCGCCATTGACGGGATCTGGCAGCAGCTCGGAATAACGCAGGACTATATTCGCGAACGCAGGCTGTCCACATTCGCCGTGGAATCCCACATCGAATACCTGCGCGAGCTGCGAGCGTCGGAGCCGATCGTCATTACGACGCAGGTGCTCGCTTTCGATCAAAAGCGGATACACCAGTTCCTGCGCATGTATCACGCGGACGACGGGTTCCTGGCGGCGACGTCGGAATGGATGAACCTGCACGTGGATCTGAACACTCGCCGGGTAAGCAACTGGCCTGGCGACGTGCTTGAGAACCTCGAGACGTTTTTCAGACGGCAGCAATGCCACGACTTGCCGGACCGGGCCGGACGACGTATTGGTATCAAGACGCCGATCAAGGCCGTCTACTAGCGTTAGTGAAAGGATGAACCTATGAGCGCCTACATTCTTGCCATCGACCAGGGAACCAGCAGCAGCAGGACCGTGATCTTCGACGGCGACCTGAGCCCGATCGCCAGCGCGCAGCAGGAGTTCGAGCAATTCTATCCGTCGCCGGGATGGGTCGAACACGAGCCCGAGGAGATCTGGTCTTCCGTCAGTTCCGTCAGCAAGGCGGCGATGCAAGACGCGGGCGTCGGCGCGAGTGACATCGCTGCGATCGGTATCACCAACCAGCGAGAGACGGCGCTGGTCTGGCGGCGAGATACCGGCGAGTGTATCCACAGGGCCATCGTCTGGCAGGACAGGCGCACGGCGGACCTGTGCGAACGCTTGCGCGCCGACGGACACGAGCCTGACGTCACTCGCCGTACGGGCCTCAAGCTGGATCCCTATTTTTCGGCGACCAAAGTTGCCTGGATGCTCGACAACGTTGATGGTGCCCGCGCATTGGCTGAAGAAGGGCAGCTGGCGTTCGGGACCGTGGACGCTTTCCTGCTTTGGCGCCTGACGGACGGCGCTGTGCATGCGACGGACATCAGCAACGCGTCTCGAACCCTGCTGTTCAACATTCACGACCAGTGCTGGGATGAGTCGCTGCTCGACCTCTTCTCGATACCGATGTCGATGATGCCGGACGTGCGCGACTGCGCCGACGACTTTGGAGAGACGCGCTGCGATCTGTTTGACGCGCCCGTACCGATCAGCGGCATCGCGGGCGACCAGCAGGCGGCGCTGATCGGGCAGGCCGGATTCGCGGAGGGCGTCACCAAGAGCACCTACGGCACCGGGTGTTTCGTCATCGCGAACACCGGCACCGAGGCCCGGCCGTCCCACAACCAGCTGCTGACAACGATCGCGAGTCGAATAGACGGCGAGACGACGTATGGCCTCGAGGGCTCGGTGTTCGTTGCGGGTTCTGCGATCCAGTGGCTGCGTGACGAACTGCAGATTATCGAGAAGGCCTATGAGACGGAGCGAGTCGCGGAACAGACGGGCATCGTTGACGATGTAGTAGTCGTGCCGGCGTTCGCCGGTCTCGGTGCGCCGTACTGGGATCCGCACGCGCGCGGAGCCGTGTACGGCCTCAGTCGTGGCAGCGGCAGGAAGCAACTGATAACCGCGACGTTGCAGGCCGTCGCCTACCAGACCCGCGATCTTATCCGCGCCATGGCCGAGGACGGCGTCACGCCGAAGGTCATTCGCGTCGACGGCGGCATGGTTGCGAACAACTGGTTCCTGCAGTTCCTCGCCGACATCCTGGACATCCCGGTAGAACGACCGACCAATGTCGAGTCGACGGTGCTCGGCGCCGCCTGTCTTGCCGCCTATCGTTCCGGACTGGTTACACGAATGCAGGATCTTGAGGCGTTGTGGCAGCGGGATCGTCTTTTTGAGCCGGACATGGACGATCGGCGGCGGCAGGCGCTGCTGGCTGGCTGGGACGATGCGGTGCGTCGGACGAACAGCGCCAATTGATGCTCGGCCATGTTAGGGGGCGCTCCCGCGCTGCGATGCCGGGTGTTGAGCCCGGTTCGGGTTTCGTGGCCTCATCGCGTTGCCTGGCCCACGGACTCCCGCCGTGCTGTGCCTTGACGACCCGCAAAGCCTGCTCCGGAATCCAGTGGTTCATCGTCTCGCCTGCCTCATGAAACAGGCGAAAGTTTCCGCAGGGCTCGTTAAGAAATTCGAAAGATCCGATGACAGTTTTGTTTTACTTGACTGGCTGAGTCGTCCGCACAATGATGCGTCGCTGCCGTAAACAAAGCTTAAGTTGCCGACATTGCTACGAGCCAGGCAAAGACTGGATAAATACAAGATCGAGGGGCGCATCGCCTCGGGTCCGCTCGCGGATGTCTACCGGGCCTACGACACGATTCACAAGCAGCGCGTCGCGCTCAAGATTCCGCGTGCCGACGGGCTGGTCGGCGAAGACGAGTTCATGCATGAGGTCAAGGTGGCCGTCAAACTCCGCCACCCGAACATTCTGCCCGTCATCAACGCGAGTTACATCGACGACCAATTCGTCATTGCCATGGAACTCGGTCTCGAGTCCCTCGGCGACCGGATTGAGCGGCGCATTTCGACGGCGAGGGCGATGGACCTGTCGGGTCAGGCGCTGGCGGCAGTCGCATTCGCGCACGAAAAGAAGATCATCCACTGCGATATCAAGCCCGAGAACTTCATTCTGTTCGACAACAACCGTCTCAGGCTGACCGATTTCGGCTTCGCCAAGCTGAGCCTTCGTACGATCAAGGCATCCGGGTCCGGCACGATTGACTACATCGCACCCGAGCAGGCCATGGGCAGACCGATGTTCCAGTCCGACGTATTTTCGCTCGGACTGGTCATTTACCGACTGCTGTCCGGGAAGCTGCCTGAGTGGCCGTTCGAGTGGCCGCTCGAGGGTTTCGATCGGCTCAAAGCACGCGTCCGGCCGGAGATGATCGACATCCTGAAAAAGGCCATACAGCTCGACCCGAAGGACCGGTTCCACGACGCCATGCAGATGCAGGCGGCCTTCGACGGCCTGCACCTGCAGGCGAGGCGGCAGAAGGCGGCCTCGTCCGGAAAATCCGTCGGCAGTTCAAGGCCCGAGTCGGCGTGGCGGGAATTCCAGAAGGAATTCAAGGACCAGCTGCAGACCAACCACCGCTGTCGTCGTTGCGAGGGGCCGGTTTCCGAGAGCATGCAGGCCTGTCCCTGGTGCGGTATCGACAGCCCGACGCAGGGCACGACGTCCGACTTCGCGTCGAGCTGCCCGCGATGCGAACGCGGCGTCAAGAACGACTGGGACTACTGCACCTGGTGCTACGGGCCCGGCTTCGAGCCCGAGACCAATCGCCGATACCCGGATAAGCGCTACACGGCAAAGTGCCAAAATGCGGACTGCGGCGGCCCTCTGATGCCTTTTATGCGGTACTGTCCGTGGTGCCGGAGGAAGGTCAAGCAGAAATGGAAGCTGAAGCGCACAAGAGAGACATGCATCGCCTGCGGCTGGGGCGTCAGTCGGAAGTACTGGAAATTCTGTGCCTGGTGCCGGGAACCGTTGCGCTAGCGTGACGATCGACGGCGTCGTGTCCCATGCCATCTAAACCCAGCATCCTGATGGAGACCGAGGCCGCGGAGACGCGTCACTTCGACATGGCGGGCGGCGACATCGTCGCGTACACGGCCCGCGCACCGGACAAACTGACGGTCAACGAGGACACCGTCGGTGTTCTGCGCATCGGCGACAGTGCAGCCGTACTCGCGCTGGCTGACGGCGCCGGCGGCATGCCGGCCGGAAAGAAGGCGTCCCAGACGGCCGTTGAGACCTTCCTGTATTCGGTGGCCACGGGTGAGGAAGAAACCCTGCTGGGGTCGGTCATGCGGTCGATCGAGAAGGCCAACCAGGCGGTTCTAAGCATGTTGAATGGTTCGGCGACAACGCTGACCATCGTTACGATCGAGGACAATCGTATCCGGACATTCCAGGTCGGCGACTCCGAGGCGCTGGTCACCGGCCAGCGCGGCAAGCTCAAGCTCTACACGATCCCGCATTCTCCGACCGGCCTCGCCGTCGAGGCCGGCTATCTCGATGAGGAGGGCGCGCTGTACCACCCCGACAGGCACCTGGTCTCGAACTTCGTCGGTTCGATGGACATGACGATCGACGTGGGGGGGGAGCTCGCGCTCAGCCCGCTTGACACGCTCGTGATCGCGAGCGATGGCCTGACGGACAACCTGTTTCGGCATGAAGTCATCGACATGGTCAGGACCGGGCCCATAGACGCCGCGCTCGAACGCCTGACCGCGGTCGCCAACGGCCGCATGCGGGACGGCGCAACGGGTCTGCCAAGCAAGCCGGACGACCTGTCGATCATGCTGTTTCGCAAGCACAAAAAGTCCAGAAATCGTACCTGAACGCTAGTTCCTCGCAGCAACGGTTTGTTACGTGATTGCTATTGATCGAGCATCGACGTCGGTTTATGGTCGAGTGACGGTCAACCAGGGCGCCGGGCTGGACGTTTTACGTTAAATCAACGGAACTGATTGATTCCTCAGGGACTCCAACAGATTACGTCGATTAACGCTCGCCGGCCCAGTCCGGCGCTCTCTAAAGGCACGCAATCATGACAGACACAAACAGGCACGTCGGAAACTGGCCCACGCTTGCGAGTACCCTGGTTTTCGCTGCGTTGTTTGCGGCAGGCTGCAAAACGACGCCGGTCATCACGCCGCCTGGCGGGGGTGGAATGAGCCCGCCGTCTGGCGGCATGCCGGCTCCACCGTCGCCGCCCAGCGGCGGCTCGTCTGGCGGTTCGCAGAGCCCGCCCAGCGGTGGATCCAGTGGCGGTTCCCAGAGTCCGCCGAGCGGTGGCTCCAGCGGCGGTTCCCAGAGCCCGCCGGGCGGGGGTTCGTCTGGCGGTTCCAGCGGCCCATCGGGCGGAGCGAGCGGCGGCATGTCCGGTGGTTCCAGTGGCGGTATGTCCGGTGGTTCCAGCGGCGGTGGCAATTCACCGTCGGGAGGCGAGAGCGGCGGCTCCACCGGTGGCGTCGGTCAGTTCCCGCAGGTCGGCCTTCCGGACGGCTTCCCGATGCCCGGCGGCGGCGCCGGCGACGGTGGTGAAGGCGGCACGGGCGAGCCCGGGGAGGGCGATGCTGACGGAGACGCCGACGGCGACGGCGACAGCCAGAGTGAGTGTGGCGACACCGGCGTACTGCCCGGTGGCGTTGGCGGCATGGGCCAGGCCGGCGAATGTCTCGGCGGCGGTGGCGGCAGCTCGGACAGTGACGCGGAAGCGTCGTCCAGCGGCGAAGCCGGCGGCGCCGGTGCCGAAGGAGGAGAGTCCGGCGGCGACCAGGCCGGTGGCGGCACGCTGGGCACGGGCGGCGCTGGCGGCGTCGGAGAGTTCCCCGAGGAGTCGGACGCAGAACGCGCGGAGCGCCTCGGCCGCGAGCTGGAAGAGTCTATCGGCGGTTTCGACGAAGTATTAACGGACGAACAACGCGAGGTCACGTCAGTGGGCCGAAACACCGAGGGCTTCGGCGGCGGTGACGGAGGCTCGGGCGGAGGCGGCATCAGCCTCGGTGAGCAGGGCAGCGGCTCCGGTGGTGCGGTCGCCGTGGCAAACCCACCGCAGGCGCCCCGCGAAGCGTCGACCGCTGGTATGACACAAGAGGAAATTCGTGAGCGCACCCCCGAAGATATCCCGATCATCGTCGATGACGATATCGTCGCGCGACAGCTCCGCGAGGTGGCGCTCGCTGAAGAAGATCCTGAGCTGCGGGAGCGGTTGTGGGAAGAGTATCGGAAGTATAAAGGTCTGTAGGAGGCAACTTGCTTAAACGGTGCAAAGCCCTGGTCGCTGTCGGGTTCATTGCCGTCAGCGCCGCAGGATGTAGTGTTAATGAAGTCATCAAGGCGGAAGAAACCGAGCTGCGGGTCGCCAGCAGCCCGGTAGAAGAATCACTGCTGCTGGACATCGGTATCGTCGAGTTCGATGCCGGAGTGCCCGAGTCCAACGACCCGGAAGACACCGGCGTCTACAGCGAGATCCGGAATGCCGAGGCCCGGTACATCCCTTTTCACCTGAAGCAGACGCTGCAGGGGACCGGACACTGGGGCGCCGTTCGTGTCATTCCGTCCCGTGAAGCCTTCACCGACATCATCGTCAGCGGACAGATCGAAGAATCGGATGGCGAATTCGTCACCATCGACGTCACCGTCGAGGATGCAAAAGGCCAGACCTGGTATACGCGAAAGTATGAGACGCAGACCGGCGTCTCTTCCTATTCGCCGAATCGCGATCGCCGCCAGGACCCTTACCAGAAGGTCTTCAATGACATCGCCAACGACCTCTACGCCTACGTGGCCGAGATCGATCCGCGTGAAGTCGAGCGCATCCGGCAGGTGTCCGAGCTCAAGTTTTTCAAGGACATGTCGCCGCTGGCGTACTCCGATTACCTGGAGACCGGTGAGAATGGAATCACGTCCGTCGTTCGACTCCCGGCAGAGAACGACCCGGCTGTCGATCGGCTGAGGCAGATCCGGGAACGCGACCGGCTCGTTGTCGACACGCTCAATGAGCACTACGCGAATTTCTACTACGGGATCGCGATCCCGTATCACGACTGGCGCAAGACATCCCGCGAAGAATCCGTTAACTATCGGCAGGTCAGGCGCTCCGCGACGCTGCAGACGCTGATGGGCGTGGCCGTGCTGGCAGGGTCAGTCGCCATGGATGCGGATTCCTCCAGCCGCTCGAAGCGAAGGATGCAGCGCAGCCTCCAGCACATCGGCATCAACCAGGGCATCGAAACGATCTTTGCCGGCGTCACTCGCCGCAAAGAGGCAAGAATGCACGTCGAGGCCATCAAGGAGCTGTCGGAGTCCTTCGGCTCGGAAGCTGCGCCAATGGTGATCGAGGTCGAGGGGGAGCAGAGGCGACTGACCGGAACGGCGGCATCACAATACGAAGACTGGCGGCGACTGCTTAGAGACATCTATGAAGCCGAGACCGGTTTCTCTGAATCCGTAGATGTGGGATCTCCGGCCCGTTCGTCCGATCCTGCAGGCTAAGCCTGTCCAAAACCCATGCGAGACCTGACCAGCGGCAACGTACTTGCCAATCGCTTTACGTTGAAGCGCCGACTGGGTGCGGGAACGCTGACCGAGACCTGGCTGGCGTCGGATCGCATGACGCGCGCATCGGTCGCGCTGAAGCTCCTCGTCGACCCGTCCAATCGCGACATCCTGAAGCGTGAGTGGCAGTTAAGCCTGCGGCTCATTCATGCGCACATCGTTCGCGTTTTCGAGTTCAACGACCTCGACGACACTGTCTTCTACAGTCAGCAATACATCGACGGTCCGGACCTCAGTGTGCTGGCGGGCGCAGCGCCCGCCGATTTTCTCCCGGCGATCGCCGCCGTCGCCGACGCACTGCGCTATGCGCACGGACGCGACGTCGTTCACCGGGACATAAAGGCCAGCAACGTCCTGTTGGACGGCAACGGCGTTCCTTACCTCATTGATTTCGGCGTTGCCGCGACGCCCGCCGATGACATCGGCGGCGGGTCGCTGATTGCCAGCAGTCCGCAGCTGCTGGACGGTCACGCGCCCGAGCCTGCGGACGACGTTTTTGCTCTCGGCGGCCTGATCTACGAGCTCGCCACCGGCTCGTCGCCTTACTCGTCAACGAACACGGAAGACGATATCCGTCACCGGCAGCCCGCCGACGTCGATACGCTGTCGAAGGGCGAATGGCCGTCGGGCCTGTCCGCCCTCGTCATGCGTATGCTGGCCAAGGAGCCCTCGACGCGCCCGAACGCCGCCGAAGTCGTCGACGCACTGCGTGCCGCTGGAATCGCTGCGGGGCCGGTTCCGAAGCGGTTCGCGTCTGAAAAAGCGAGCCCCGACACAAGCATTCCGCCGAGCAGCATCCAGCCGCGTTCCCGGTCGGCCGCCGCGACGGCGCCGCCATCTGCACCAACCATCCCTCAGTCAGACGGCATCAGGCCGGCCGTGCTTGCGGGCGGTCTCGCCGTGCTGGTGGCGTTGTTGCTGGGTGTCGTGTTCTTCCTGCCGAAGGCCGTGCAGACGCCGGCCGCTTCGCCCGCCGCGGTCCCCGTTGCGGATGAGCCGGTTGAGGAGAGCCCGGAGCCTGAGGCCGCGGCGCCGGCGACGCCCTTGTCGCCCGAGGACGAGCTGAGCCGTCGTGATGAGCGCGTGCAAGCCAGAGCCGCGACCGAGGAAGTGCTCGGCCAGTTGCTGGCGAAGCTCGAGGTGCTCGAAGAAAGGGCCGTGCCGCGCTGGGGCGGTTTGCCATACACACGGGCGCAGGCGGCCTACGAGGCCGGCGATGAGGCCTACCTCACGCGCGACTACGCGGCGGCTACGGCCCGGTACGAGGAAGCGATAGCGCTCGTCGATCCGCTACTGGAAGAAGCTGACCGGGTTTTCGACAAGGCGATGGCGGATGGCGAGGCCGCCCTGGCCGCAGCCAACCCGTCCGAGGCGATCGACAGCTTTGAGCTCGCCGTCGCGATGAGTGAGAACAGTACGGCGGCGCGCGATGGACTCAGGCGAGCACAGAATCTCGAGACGGTGTTAAGCCTCATCGAGCAGGGTCTCGAGTTCGAAAAGACGCTCGAGATGAACGCGGCAAGACGCAGTTTCGCCGAGGCGGTGGATCTCGATCCGGAGTGGCAACCCGCCATCGACGGGCTGGCGCGAGTCGACGCCACGATCAAACAGATGGATTTCGAGAGTCGCATGAGCGAAGGCATTGCTGCCCTGGCTGAGGGTGACTACCTGACTGCGCGCGCGGCGTTTCGTCGTGCCAACGAAATACGACCCGGCTCGCCCGAGCCCGCCGACGGGCTGCTGCAGGTGGACCAGGCGCTGCGCCTGCAGTCGATCCAGGAACTCGAGGTATTGGCAGGCCGGCAGGAGCAGGCCGAGCAGTGGGAAGAGGCGGTGTCGACCTACGAGGAGATACTGGAGCTCGATGGCACACTGTCCTTCGCCATCGACGGCGTCAGTCGAGCGCGAGACCAGGTCGCGCTGTTTGAGCAGATCAACGAGTACACGCAAGATCCGGACAGCCTGAGCAGTCCGCGTAAGCTGCAGGAAGCGACCAACGTACTGATCGGCATCACGCGAATGGAGGTTATCGGTCCGCGGCTTTCGGCACAGCGCGACGAGCTCTCGCGTTTGCTGAAGCGAGCCTCGACGCCGCTGACGGTAGAGATCGTCTCGGACAACATGACGGCCGTGTCGATCTTCAAAGTTGGTAGACTCGGCAGCTTCGAACGGCGCGAGCTGGAGCTGCGTCCGGGTAGATACGTTGCGGTCGGCAGTCGTCCCGGTTTCCGTGACGTTCGCATCGAGTTCAGCGTGGGCCCCGAGATCGAGATGGGTCCGCTGGTCGTGCGTTGCGAGGAACCGATCTGAGCACCGCGCCATCGCCCCTGTAGATTCGAGTCCGGTGGGACCGCGTCCCGAGCCGGCAGATTAAAGGAACGTAGTGAGTTTTGAAGAGCTGATCATCCGCGATATTGACGGTGAGCGCCGCTTCGACGGTGGCAGGCTGCCGGTCCGCGTCGGCACCGGCGCAGACTGCGACGTCCGTCTTCCGGGGCCGGGCGGCAGTCCGGTCATGCAGCTGGACCTGCTTGACGGCGCGCCGATCGTACAGCCACTGGGTCGCAACGATGCGATGAGCCTGAACGGCGAGTCGCTGGTCGGCAGCCGGCGACTGTCAGACGGTGATGAGCTCGACTATTTCGGCAGCACGCTCAAGGTCACTATCGGCGAGCGCGTGGAATTCAGCGTCCAGCTGGAAGCGAGCGCCTACGTTACGCAGCCACCTGAAGCCCCCGAACTGACGGCGGGCGCCGAAGAATCGATTGCGCCGACGGCGTTCAAGCGGGCAGCCGACAAGTCTGCACCGGCCGCGGAGCTGCCGCAGAAACCACTGAAGACGGTAGTGGGTTTCGGACTCGCGTTCCTGCTGGCCGTTTCCTACCTGTTGTTCACGTCGAAATCTATCCAGTTCTCCGTGACACCGGGCCCTGCCGACAATATTGCCGTGGCCGGCGCGTGGTTCAAGCTGCCGATCGGCGACCGGTTGTTGATGCGGCCCGGAACCTACACCGTCAATGTAGAGAAAGCGGGCTACTACGATATCAGCCAGAGTTTCGAGGTCGGTGAAGAGGCCAATAAGACGATCGAGCTCGAACTCAGGCGGCTGCCCGGCAAGCTGACGGTTCAGACAAGCGCGACTGACGACGTGACGGTGACGATCAATGGTTCCATCGTCGGGCCGGCGCCGCTGGGCCCGGTCGAGTTGCAGCCAGGCGATCACAGCGTCGCGGTCAGCTCTGATCGTTACCTGCCGTATTCTGATGTCATCAGTATCGAAGGCCTCGGTATGACCTCGATCATGAATGTTCAGCTGATACCGCGCTGGGCGGACGTCGAGATTACGTCGGAACCGGCCGGCGCGCAGGTCATTGCCGATGAGACGTTGCTCGGAGTGACGCCGCTGACGATTGAGCTGCTCGAAGGCTCCCACGATCTCAGCGTCGTCGCGGACGGTTTTCGGGCCTGGGATGGAACCGTCGTTGCCGAGCCGGACGTCGCGCAGGTGCTGCCACTGATTCGCCTGGAGCCCGCCGACGCGAAGTTGCGTGTCAACTCTATTCCGCGCGGCGCCAACGTGACCGTCAACGGTCGCTATCGCGGACAGTCACCGATCACGCTCGACCTGTCGCCCGGCATTGACTACGAGATTGGCCTGACCCGGGCCGGTTACGGCAGGGCGACACGGCAGGTTCGGCTGGAGCCGGCCGCAAGCGACACGATAACCGTCGACATGACGGCGAGAATTGGCAGGCTGACCGTTAATGTCTCGCCGTCCGACGCGCAGATTTTCGTCGACGGTCGGCCGAGGGGTACCGGCTCGAGAACGCTGGAGCTCAGTTCCGCGCCGCATCGCATCGAGGTCCGCAAGGACGGGTACGAGACGTGGACCCGCACGCTCACGCCACGTCCCGGTTATCCGCAGACGGTCAACGCCAGCATTCGATCGCTCGAGTCGATCCGGCAGGCATCGATCGAGAGGGAAGTGAAGACATCGCAGGACGCCGTCATGCGACGCGTCGAGCCCGGGACTTTTTCGCTCGGTGCGTCACGCAGCGAACCGGGTCGACGGGCAAACGAGGTAATCGTCCCGGTCACGATTACGAATCCGTTTCTTATCGGCACGCGTGAAGTGACCAATAAGGAATTCCGCGAGTTCAGCACGAGCCATGACTCCGGTTCTGACGTGCACGTGTCGATGGCCGGCGACAATAATCCGGTCGCCAACGTGACGTGGGAGCAGGCGGTGCAGTACTGCAACTGGCTGAGCACCAAGGAAGGGTTGACGCCGGTGTATAAGGAAGAGTTTGGCAAATGGGTGCCGATCTATCCGTTCCCGGACGGCTACCGACTGCCGACCGAAGCCGAGTGGGTTTGGGCTGTCCGCTATGCGGGCACACCCGGGGCGCGCCGTTTTTCCTGGGGTGACCGATGGCCGCCGCAGCGCGACAGCGGCAACTTCGCCGACAAGTCGGCCATGGAACTCGTGCCTTCCGTGATTCCTCGCTACGACGACGGCTTCGCGTCGACAGCCGCTGTTGGCAAGTTCAAGCCGAATGCATTAGGGCTCTACGACGGTGCCGGCAATGTCGCTGAATGGGTCAATGACCTCTACACTGTACCGACGCCGGGCCTGACGACGCCCGTGATCGATCCGGTCGGTCCGCCAAGAGGCAATGCCAACGTGATCCGCGGATCGAGCTGGCGCCACCCCAGTGAGACTGAATTGCGCTTGAGCTATCGCGAATCCGGAACTGCGGCGCGACCCGATCTGGGCTTCCGAATCGCGAGAAATTTACCGTAGCCCATAGTGATAATTTTCGTACCGATCAGGTCAGATAAGTAACAGGATTGAAAGAGAGCCAGCCATGATCCAACGCTTTGTGATGTTCCTCGCCCTGGTCGCGCTTTTGTCGGCCGCGGTGGCACAGGAATCAGACCCCGACGCGTCCGACGACGAGCAGGCGACCGAACAGCAGGAGGACGACGCAGCGTCCGAGGAAGAGATCGACGAATCCGGCCTTGACGCGCAGGGCTTCGAAGAAGAAGACGACGACGATTTCGTCCCGACCGAAGACATTCCTACCGATCAATCCATCCCTTTTCCGACAGATATCTAACGCACCTGGGTTGCCATGAAGAAAAAGAACATTCCGGTCGAGTTCGTCTTTCAGCTGTTCGCGCTGATCATCGCCGTCATCATCGTTCACGCATTCTACGTTTCGGTGGTACGACCTAACGCGACGCAGATTATCGAGGAACAGAATGCGGCCGCCGCCGCGGATCCTGACTATGTCCGCGAGCGACACGTCTGGGTCCTGATTAAGGATCTCGAGCAGGAAGCCTGTTTCATACTCGCCATCTGGGCGCTCGCCATCATGGGGTTCAAAGCAACCAAAGTCTTGTCGGAGCGACGTCTGCTGGACGTGGACCTCGTGCCTATCGCAGACGGCATGCGCATCCTGCCGGAGGACACGAGAGAGTTCGCGAGGCAGGTGCAGGCGCTGCCGGACGATCGCCAGCGTATGTTGCTACCGAGGGCGTTATTGAATGCGCTGCGGCGATTCGCGTCGACTGAGAACATCCAGGACGTGTCCAGCAGTACGCACACGCTCTGTGAATCGGAGGCAGAGCGACTGGAGTCAGAACTCTCGATGATCCGCTACATCTCGTGGGCGATACCGTCTATCGGCTTCATCGGCACCGTCAGAGGTATCGGTGAGGCGCTCGCCCAGGCCGACAAGGCCGTGCAGGGCGACATCGCCGGCGTGACGCAAAGCCTCGGCGTGGCATTCAACTCGACGTTCATCGCGCTGTTGATCAGTATCTTCCTGATGTTCCTGGTCTACCAGCTACAGCTGTTGCAGGAGCGGCTGGTCTTCGATGTCGAGGCCTACAGCGACGAGAAACTGATCCGCCACATGAAGGCGGACTGAGGCCTGTATGGCGTTACTCGCGTTACACATCAATGACGCATCGATCTCGATATCGACGGCGGACGGTATGTTGTATCGCGAGCCGGGATTCGCGCTGCTTGACGACGGCAGTGTCATTACCGGCGAGTCGGCGCGACGGCAATCCCGGCTTCGCCCGCGCGAGATCCAGAATGCGTACTGGTCGGGATTGTCGACAGACGCGATCGGCGATCGGCGCTTCTCGCACCTGACGTCGGCGGATCTCGTCAGCCACCAGCTCGAACAGGCATGGACGAGCGCGTCGTCTGCGGGCGACCGAGTCGTCGTTGCCGTACCGCCTTACATGCAGAGCGATCAGTTGTCCCTGTTCCTCGGTATCGCGGCGGAGCTTGGGATTCCCGTCGCGGGGATGGTTGACGCTGCCGTCGCGGCGACCCGGCGCGAATACGAGAACGCGGTCCCGGTGCACATTGACCTGAGCCTGCACGCGACGATGTTGTCGCGCCTGTTGCAGCCGTCGGCGGCACAACTCGAGCGTTCGGTCATCATCGACTCGGCCGGCGTCAATCAGTTGAGCGATGCGTGGATACGCAAGATATCGGATGCATTCGTCCGTCAATCCCGTTTCGATCCGCTGCACACGGCCGACACCGAGCAGATGCTGCTGGACAGACTGCCGCAGTGGCTGGAGCAGTCGGCGTCATCCGATACGGTCATACTGGATGTCGACTACCGCGGCATCAGCCATCACGCCGAGATCGAGTCGATCGACCTGATTTCGGCAGCGGCGCCGGTGTACCAGAGAATCGCGAGCCAGCTCAGGGCGCTGCTGCGCGCCGGGGAAACCGCCGCGCTGCAGCTGACGGACCGGGCGGCCAGCATGCCCGGCCTGGCGGAGAGCCTGAAGGCTCGCGTTGGCGGCGATATCTTCCTGCTCGAACGAGGCGCGACGACGCGCGGACTCCTCGCGCGTTGCAAAGACATGCAGGCGGGCAGCGGAGCCATTAACCTGGTGCGGCAGCTGGCGTGGGACCGTTCGACGGCGGTCGTCAGCACAGAGCCTGCCGAGGTGTTGGAAGGGCAGCCGACGCACCTGCTGTACCAGAGTGTCGCGTACCCGATTAACGACGCGGCCATCGTCCTCGGTTCGCAGGCGTCAGACGACGGGCGCTGGATCGATTTGAAGCAGCAGATGCCGGGCGTATCGAGGCGCCACTGTTCTATTTCGAGACGTGACGGCCAGTGCCTGCTCGAGGACCACAGCCGCTACGGCACGTTTCTGAACGGGCACCAGATCGATGGCTCGTCGGTCCTGCAGAACGGAGACGTCATTCGGCTGGGCACCCCGGGCGTCGAGCTGCAGTTAATCAGGGCGGAAGGCTAGTGGGCGGCTCGATAAAAAAGGTGGTCCTCTAAATGGCGCGCAAGCGACGACAGTACGAGGTCTTCAGCCTGTCCTTCCTGGACTGCATGAGCTGTGGCTTCGGCGCCGTCATCCTGTTCTTCATGATCATCAATGCGCAGGTTAAGGAAGAGACCGAACCGAAGCCGACGGACCTGATGGCCGAGACACGCAAACTCGAGGTCGAGATTCTCGAGGGCCGAAAGAACCTCGTACTGGCTCGGAATACGAAGGAGGAGCTGGAGGATGAGACCCAGGACGCCGAGGGCAAGATCGCGCAGATCATTCGCCTGATCGCGGAACTGCGCGAGGAGCTGGCGGAGTACGATGACGAGACGCTGGCTCGTATCGAGCGTGTCGAGGCCCTGCAGTCGGACATCAAGAGCCTCGAGGAGGAGGTCAAGCGTCTGCTGGCGCTCGAGGCCGAGCAGGAAGAGACGGGCAGCCGTGTACGTGAATTCAAGGGCGACGGTGACCGCCAGTACCTGACCGGCCTGAAGCTTGGCGGCACGCGTACGCTTATCCTGGTCGACCGCTCGGCCAGCATGCTCGACGACAAGATCGTCAACATCATTCGTCGGCGCAACATGGGCATCAACGACAAGCTGCGCGCATCCAAGTGGCGCCAGGTCGTGGCCAGCGTCGACTGGCTGACCGCGCAGTTCACACCCGGTAGCCAATTCCAGATCTACATGTTCAATAATCGGGCCGAGCCGGTGATCAAGGGCAGCGAGGGGATCTGGCTGGACGTCGACGACTCGGCACAGCTCGATGAGGCCCTGCGCGTGCTCCGCCGAACGCCGCCGGAGGCCGGAACGAATATGCGTGCGGCCTACGAGATCGCCGCGGAGCTGTCGCCGAGACCGGACAACATCATCCTGCTTGCTGACGGCATGCCAACCATGGAAGAGGAAACGAGCAACCAACGCACGGTCACCGGTCGGGAGCGCCAGCGGCTGCATGTCAACGCGATTCGCGAATTGCCTCCCGGCATTCCCGTTAACGTATTGCTGTACCCGATGGAAGGCGACTACGACGCCGCTATCGCGTACTGGACGCTGGCTTACCAGACCGGCGGATCTTTCATGAGCGTCAGCCGGGACTGGCCGTAGGAGTGGCACGATGAGAAGAAAACGCCGTAACGTCGAAGCCTTCAGCCTGTCGTTCCTCGACTGCATCTGCTGTGGATTCGGCGCGATCCTGTTGCTGCTGGTGCTGTCGAAGATCTACGAGCCGGTGATTCTCGAGAAGACCCAGGATGACCTTGAGCAGCTCATTGCGCTGCTGCAGCAGGAGCTGTTCGATATCCGTGGCGAGACGACGGTCATCAATCGTGAACTGGACGCCGTCAGGACACAGGCATCCGAGTCCAAGCTGCAGCTGGCGCGGCTGCAGGGCGAACTCAGCACGGTGCAGGGTCAGTACGTGGCGACTCAGCAGGAATCCGAATCCATCCTCGACGAGGGCGCCCTCGCGCGTGCCAAGCAGCGATTGACCGAGGAGATGCAGCGGCTGCAGCCGTACTATCGCCGCGCGGACGATGACGCCGTCGCCGGTATCCCGGTGGACAGCGAGTACATCATCTTTATCATCGACACGTCCGGCAGCATGCAGCAGTACAACTGGGACCGCGTGCAGGAAAAGCTGACCGAGACGCTGGAAGTCTATCCGCAGGTCAAGGGCATCCAGATCATGAACGACAACGGCAACTACATGTTCAGCCAGTATCGTGGTCGGTGGATTCCCGATACGCCCGGCCGGCGCGAGGCGATCGTCAACACGATACGAACCTGGCGCCCGTTCAGTGACAGTAACCCGGTCGACGGAATCATCTACGCGATCAGCACCTACTGGAGGGCTGACCGAAAAATCAGCATCTACGTTTTCGGTGACGAGTTCAGCGGACGCTCGATCGAGAGAGTCGTGCGACAGGTCGATGCCGTGAACCGGGTCGGGGCATCCGGCGACCGGCTGGTTCGCATTCACGCCGTCGGGTTCCCGTTCCTGTTCCGCGGCAATAACAACATTCCACCCACCGCCTATCGCTTCTCACAGCTGATGCGAGTGCTCTGTGAACGCAACGGCGGTACGTTTGTCGCATTGACCGATTACGACCGCCGCGGCTGACACATGTGCGGCATCGTGTCGCCTTAGCGGATGGCGCCCTGGCACATTTCGTCACAATTCATCGGTGAATGGACACCAGCTATTCGCTTCGCGTCCCCAATTGCGCCTTTAAATGATTCCTGAAGGCGGTCGCTGTGACGGCCACAAACGGAGAATCAACATGCGCAAACTAGTATCAGTAATCACCCTCGCGGCGCTCGCCAGCGTTTCCCAGGTCCAGGCGGCCGAGCCCGCCTCAAAGGAAGAGCTTGTCGGTGTCGGCAGTGGCGCCATCATCGGCGCCGTCGCGGGCGGTCCTTTCGGTTTTGTAATTGGTGCGGCGATCGGCGCCAAGCTTGGCGACTCGATGCACAACAAGAACGAGGATATCGATGGCCTTCGTTCGTCACTCGAGGCGAAGGACACGGAAGTCGATCGCCTGCAGGCCGCGATTCGCGGTGCGCGAAAGAGCAATGACGCGCTCGGCGACGAGGTTCGTCGACTGCAGTCGCTGGCGCAGCCGGAGCTCGTCGACCTGATGCAGGCCGGCATCGCGATGGACCTGCTGTTTCGCACCGACGAAGCGGTGCTGACCGACATGACTGGCGCACGGCTGGCCGAACTGGGCGCCGCACTGGCGTCAATGCCCAATGTGCACATCCAGCTGGACGGGTTCGCCGATGAGCGCGGCGACGATGCCTACAACCTGGCGCTGTCCGGGCAGCGCGTCGACTTTGTTCGCGACCACCTCGTGCAGGCGGGTGTTCCCGGCGACAGGATCAGCACGCGTGCTCACGGTGAGTCCATCGCCCAGGATGCGAGCATCGACAGCCTTGCGCTGGAACGCCGCGTCACACTGAAGCTGTTTCTGTCGGAGAACGAGGCTGTGGCATCGACACCGTAGACGCCTGGCAGATCTGACTTGCTGTCCCTGGCTCCTTTAGGAGCCTCTCCGCACCGCCGGCCCGCAAGGGCCGGCTTTTTTTCGTCTGCGCACGTGTTTATAGTCCGAGCGTTACGCAAAGGATGAGCCAATGACAGACAGTCTTGCTGAACAGCACTGCAAACCCTGTGAGGGCGGCGTACCGGCGCTGACGACGGAGCAGGCCACGAAACTGATGGAGGCGCTGCATCCCGGCTGGACTCTGCGCAGTGACGGCAAGGAGATTACCCGGACGTTCGAGTTCAAGGCCTACAGCCGGACGATCGCGTTCACAAACGTTGTGGCCTGGATTGCCACCAATGAAGGTCATCATCCGGACCTTGTCGTTTCCTACGGCAAGTGCGTCGTGAACTACTCGACGCACGCGGTCGGCGGCCTGACGGACAATGATTTCATTTGCGCCGCCAAGATCGACCAATGCGCCAGCACTGTGATCAGTGATTAGCATCACGGATATCGAGTCGGCGGCTGCGCGACTCGATGGCGTTGCGATACACACGCCCCTGCTGGAAAGCGCCGCGCTCAACGAGCTGGCCGGTGGCCGCGTGCTCCTGAAGCCCGAGTGTCTGCAGCGCACCGGTTCGTTCAAGATCCGCGGTGCCTACAACATGATGAGCCAGATCGAAGACCGGGCTGCCGGGGTCGTGGCTTTCTCATCCGGCAATCACGCGCAGGGTGTCGCCGCTGCGGGACGGCTGCTGGGCATCGAGACGACGATCGTCATGCCCTCGGACGCGCCGCGTGCAAAACTCGACAACACGCGGACACTCGGCGGCAACGTGGTGACCTACGATCGCTATAGCGAGGATCGTGAGGCGATCGCACACGCCATTGCAGAAGACCGGGGTTGTACTGTCGTCCCGTCGTTCGATCACGAGCACATCATTGCAGGCCAGGGCACGGTCGGGCTTGAGCTCGCAGACGACCTGAAGGCGATGGCCATCTCGCCCAACCAGCTGTTCGTATGCTGCGGCGGCGGGGGGCTTACGTCCGGTTCCGGGCTGGCGTTAAAGGACCGGTTTCCGGACGCAGCCGTCTTCACCGTCGAGCCGGAGTTCTTCGACGACACGGCCCGTTCGCTGCGATCAGGCAGTCGTCAGACCGTCGACGAGTCGGCGCGTTCCTTCTGCGACGCCATCCTGACACCGTCACCCGGTGAGATTACTTTCGCATTGCTGCAAGCTATGAACGCACAGGGACTCGTCGTCAACGAGAAAGAGGTCCGCGAGGCCATGCGCTTCGCCTTTCGCGAATTGAAGCTGGTGGTCGAGCCCGGTGGGGCCGTTGCGCTGGCGGCGGTCATGTTCAGGAAGGCGCCGACCGTCGATGCCGTCACCGCCGTCGTCATCAGCGGCGGCAACGTGGACGTGGACTTGTTTTCGGACGTGCAGACGTCGGCCTGAGACGGCCGAATCGCGATCCGTCAGGCTGACTGCGTTGTCGACTGGCCAAGCCGCGGCACCGTCTTGCCGGCAATGCTCGCAACCTGGATGCCCATCTTTCGTCGCTGCTGCCAGTTGTCCAGCCATCTGACGATGCGGTCTATCTGTTCGATATCGAGTTTTACGCGGGACGGTGGATGCATGTCATGCAGACCTGTCCCGGTTTCCGCCGCGTGGATGAAATTCTGGCTGTCTCGCAACACGGCAATGATCGGGATGCCCAGTGAATCGAGAAACCTCATCAGGCGTGTGAAACTCTTCGTGTTCTTGCGCGTCCGATTTGCGACGACGGCGAGCTTTCTCTCGTTGCGATTGATCTTAGCAACGAGCAACAGGTCCGCGATGCATCGCGACACGGCATGAATATCCATCGGCGATGGCAGTACCGGGATCAGAATGCTGGATGCGTCCCTGGTCAGTTCACGCAGCTCGTCGTGTCCGAGGCCGGCGGGCGAATCGATGAGCAGGTTGTTCGTCTCACCGGGGACTCGAAGCTGCCAGCTGCGTGTCGCCTGCATGCTCTGCTTGAACGCGGCGATTCCGGCAATCTCGGGCAGGGAAGGGTCACGACGCTCGAGCCAGGCCATCGACGAACCCTGAGGGTCGTAGTCCATAATGACCGTGGACTGGTCACGCCTCGCATAGCAGGACGCGATATTGGTGACCAGCGTCGACTTGCCGCAGCCGCCTTTCGGATTGATGATCACGACCCTGTTCAGGCTTTGCCGGCGTGCGCTCGATGACATCACTGTCCTGATTGTTCCGCTCCTGCCGATACGATTTTCACATAATAACTCACGTTTCAACGTCTTACACGGGATACTGATCACACAAGGTGAACATCACCCCTGGAATCGACCCGACGACTCGCTATCACCCGGCGCCCTTTCTCCCCGGACAGCGTCTCGACGATATCCAGAAGAACGGCCCGGTCCTCGAAATACCACGAGTGCCCGTTATCGCCAG
>JASJBE010000045.1 GCA_030066655.1 Woeseiaceae bacterium
GTCTGGAGCGGGAAACCAGGTTCGAACTGGCGACCTCAACCTTGGCAAGGTTGCGCTCTACCAACTGAGCTATTCCCGCGAGGGACGAGAATTCTATCGGTTGCCGGCGAACTGTCAAGGGACAAAACGCGAAAAACCGTCGAATCTCAAAGCAGTTATGGGCTCTCGGCGCCCTCTTTCAACATCGGCCAGGCGGCCTTCAGGTACGCGTACATCGAGTAGATCGTCATAATTGCCGCCGCGATCAGCAGGAAATAGCCGATTTTGTAGACGTCCAGGCCGAACATCGGCTTCTGCCAGACCATGAAGGCGATGCCGAACATCTGAAGCGTCGTCTTGATCTTGCCCGAGAGCTGCACCTTGACCGTGGCTCGCTCGCCGATCGTCGCCATCCATTCCCGCAGAGCCGAAACCGTGATTTCACGGCCAATGATGATCATCGCGATGATGTCTTCCCACAGGCTGGACTGGGCCTGTACGAGCAGCACCAGAACGATAACGACCATGAGCTTGTCCGCCACGGGGTCGAGGAACTCGCCGAAGCGTGACATCTGGTTGAACTTGCGGGCTACCCAGCCGTCGATCAGGTCGGTGACGGCGGCAATGCCGAACAACACGGCGGCAACCGGCCGCGCGTTCTCGAACGGGGCGAAGAAGCAGACGACGACAACGGGGATGGCCGCTATTCGAAACAGCGTCAGTATGTTTGCCAGATTGAGTTTCAACTCGGGGTCCGTTCAGCCGTCCTGGTGCAGGCTATTGTATATGGTTTCCGCCAGCGTTCGACTGATACCGTGAACTTTCGACAGGTCATCGACGCTTGCGCCAACGACCCCGTGCAGACCACCGAATTGCTTCAGCAACTCGCGGCGGCGCTTGGGCCCGAGACCGGGAATGCTCTCGAGCGTCGACGTCTTACGCGCTTTGGCTCGGCGCTGGCGATGGCCGGTGATCGCGAAACGATGCGCCTCGTCCCGGATCTGCTGGATCAGCAGCAAGGCGCTCGAATCCGGCGCGACGTTGAGCGGCGTCGACTCGCCCGGCACGAAGATGCGCTCGGCGCCGGGCTTGCGTGCCCTGCCCTTGGCGACGCCGACGACATTGATCCAGTCGAGCTCGAGGTCGCGCAACACCCGCATCGCCTCTGACAGCTGGCCCTTGCCACCGTCGATGAGCAGCACATCCGGCACCGCGACCTCGCCCTTCTTGATCCGCTCGTACCTGCGCCTCAGCGCTTCCGCCATCGCCGCATAATCATCCCCCGCCGACTCAGGCGTCAGGTTGAAGCGCCGGTAATCGCTCTTGAGCGGTCCCGCCTGGTTGAAGACCACGCAGGACGCGACGGTCGCCTCGCCGGATGTGTGGCTTACGTCGAAGCACTCGAGCCGCTGCGGCGTGTCGTCGAGACCGAGGATCTTGCCCAGTGATTCAAACTGCCGCCGGATGGTCGCGTTGCTGGCAACCTTGAGGCTCAGCCCCTGCTCTGCATTTGCATGCGCAAGCTCCAACCAGCGCTTGCGATCACCGCGGACCTTGTCACGAAGCTCGACCTTGAAGCCCATGCGTTCGGACAGCTGGGCGCCCAGCAATTCCCCGTCGGCGATGGCCATTGGCAGGATGATCTCGGGCGGCGCGTCGCCGCCGAGGTAGTACTGCGAGACGAAGTCATTCAGCAATCGCTCCGGTTCGGTCTCGCCGGGCACCCGCGGAAAGTGATCCCGGCTGCCGAGCACGGCGCCGTTGCGTACGAAGAATACCGTCACACAGTGAATCGCCTGGTTGGAGGCGAAGCCGATGATGTCGAGGTCCTTGCCTGAATCACGTGAAACGAGCTGCGACGACTCGACTTTCTTCAGCTTCGTGATCTGGTCCCGGTATCGAGCCGCCTGCTCGTAGTCCTGCGTCTCCGCCGCCGACTCCATGCGCTCGACAAAGCGATTGATGACCTCGTTGTTCTTGCCCTCGAGAAACTGGATCGCCGCGTTGATGTCCGCCGCGTACTCCTCCTCGCTGACCAGGCCGACGCAGGGCGCCGTGCAGCGTTTGATCTGGTACTGCAGGCACGGACGGGAGCGATTCTTAAAGTAACTGTCGCGGCAGTTGCGGATCATGAAGAGCTTCTGCAGCTCGTTGAGCGTCTTGCGGACCGCGCCCGCGCTCGGATATGGCCCGAAGTAGCGTCCTTTGCGACGGCGCGCGCCGCGATGAAACTGCAGCCTCGGGAACTTCGCGTCGGTCGCCACGAAGATGTACGGGTAGCTCTTGTCGTCCCGGAGCACGACGTTGAACTTGGGCCGATGCTGCTTGATCAGGTTGTACTCGAGCAGCAGCGCCTCGGCTTCGGTGTTGGTAATCGTAACCTCGACTCGCTCGGCCGCCTTCATCAATGCGGCCGTCTTCGTCGACGACAGGTTTTTCTGGAAGTAGCTCGAGACCCGCTTCTTCAGGTCCGCGGCCTTGCCGACGTAGAGCACCTTGTGCTTAGCGTCGAGCATGCGGTACACCCCGGGCAGATGCGTCAGGCTCTTTAAGAAAGTCTTGTGGTCGAACGCCGTCTCTTCTGTCATCGGTCAGGCCCCGAGCAGTTCCCTGGCCTTGTCAAACACGTCATCGAACATACCGGCCGTCAATCGACCGGTGTTCGTGTTGTAGCGGCTGCAGTGGTACGAGTCGAGCAGGCGGTGCGAGCCCAGCTCGGCCACGTTGCCGTGACCGAACTTGTAGTCGGCTTGGCGGTGACCGGTCGCCTTGACGATCGCCCGGTGTGCGATACCGCCCAGCGCGAGGATGACCGAGCCATCGGCGAGCGAGGCGATTTCGTTCGCCAGAAAGTCATTGCAGGTGTTGATTTCGGCGCCGACGGGCTTGTTGTCCGGCGGCAGGCATTTGACGGCGTTTGTGATACGGGCATCGAGCAGCTCAAGGCCATCGTCGATGTGCAAAGACTCAGGCGCAGTCGCGAATCCGTGCCGGTGCAGCGTCTCATACAGAAGAAGCCCGGCGTGATCGCCGGTGAACGGCCGACCGCTGCGATTGGCGCCGTGCATGCCGGGCGCGAGACCGACGATCAGCAGTCTCGCTTTCGCGTCGCCAAAGGGCGGCACCGGCCTGCAGTGGTAGTCCGGGTGCTTCTCCTTGACGTCATCAAGGAACGCCGCCAGCCGCGGGCAGCGCCTGCAATCGACATCGAAAGCGACCCTGGTCACGCGGCTCAGTCTTTCGCCTGCATGTAGTGGATCACGGCCTCGCCGAATCCCTTTGTGCCGACCAGCTTGGCGCCGGGCATGATCTGCGCGAGCTCCTGCACGACATCGTCTTTGTCTTTCGGTCGGCCCTTGCGAACCGGCTGCTTCATGGCGCGACGGAGACGCGCGAGATCGAAAGTCAGCTGGCCATGTGCGATCGCCCCGGCGACGCCGCGCATGATGTTGTCTGCCGCTTCGGTCCAGTCGATGTAGCGCAGCATCATCTCGGCAGACAGGATCAACGAGCCCGGGTTTACGCGATCCTTGCCGGCAAAGCCCGGCGCCGTGCCGTGCGTTGCCTCGAAGACGCCGACCGAGTCCGCGATATTCGCGCCCGGCGCGATACCGATGCCACCGACCTGGGCCGCGAGCGCGTCAGAAATGTAGTCGCCGTTCAGGTTGAGCGTGGCGATGACGTCGTAGTCCTCGGGACGCATCAGGATCTGCTGCAGGAAGTTGTCGGCGATGACGTCCTTGATGACGATCTCCCGGCCCGTCATCGGGTTCTTGAAGCTGAGCCACGGACCGCCGTCGATTTCCTTCGCGCCAAATTCCGTCTTCGCGAGTTCATACCCCCAGTTGCGGAAAGCACCCTCGGTAAACTTCATGATGTTGCCCTTGTGCACGAGCGTGACCGACGAACGATCGGTGGCGATGCAGTGCAGGATCGCCTTGCGGATCAGTCGCTCGGAACCTTCACGCGACACGGGCTTGATGCCGATGCCCGAGCTCGCCGGAAAGCGAATCTTGTTGACGCCGAGCTCCGACTGCAGGAAGTGGATCAGCTTCTGCACTTCCTCGGATCCCGTCGGGTACTCGATGCCGGCGTAGATGTCCTCGGTGTTCTCGCGGTACACGGTCATATCGACGAGTTCGGAATCCGCCATCGGCGTCTGCACGCCCGGGAAGTAACGGATCGGTCGAACGCAGGCGTACAGGTCCAGCGTCTGTCGGATCGTCACGTTGAGCGAACGAATGCCGCCGCCAACCGGCGTGGCCAGCGGTCCCTTGATCGAAACGACGTAGCGCTGCAGCGCGTCCAGCGTCTCTTCGGGCAGGTACTCGTTCTCGCCGTAGACCTCGGTGGCCTTCTCGCCGGCGTAGATCTGCATCCACTTGATTTCGCGTTCGTCGCCGTAGGCCAAACGGACGGCGGCCTTGACGACGTCGAGCATGACCGGCGTCACGTCGATACCGATGCCGTCGCCCTCGATAAACGGAATGATCGGCTTGTCAGGCACATTCAGCGTATGGTCCGGGTTGGCGGTGATAATCTCGCCGTCAGCGGGCACCTTGATGTGTTCGTACTGCATTGCGGGTCCTGCGATTAAATTGAGGGGCGAAGTTTACAGAAATACCGTGCCACTACTCATCCTGAATAAGCCTTTTCATGTCCTGAGCCAGTTCTCGAGCGACGGCGATCGTCAAACACTCGCCGACTACGTGGAGACAGAGAACGTCTACCCGGCAGGCCGACTCGATTTTGACAGCGAGGGCCTGCTGCTCCTGACCGACGACGGTCGCCTGCAGGCTGCGATCTCGAGCCCGAAGGCGAAGATCGACAAGTGCTACTACGCCCAGGTCGAAGGCGCACCGGATCATGCACAGCTCGAATCACTTCGATCCGGTGTCAGCCTGAAGGACGGTCCGGCGAGAGCGCTGTCCGCCAGCGAGATCGGTGAGCCTGAGGAACTGTGGCCGAGAGATCCGCCAATCCGCTACCGGGCGTCCATCCCGGACACGTGGATCGAGCTTTGCATCGACGAAGGCCGCAACCGCCAGGTGCGCCGCATGACCGCGGCGGCCGGGCTTCCAACACTGCGGCTTATTCGATGGCGTGTGGGTCCGTGGACGCTCGACGGGCTGTCTCCCGGCCAACACCGGGAGATCCCCAACAACGAAGCCTGGCGTGAGCTGAAAGCCTACCGACGGCGCTGACGACGAGCGATCAGGACGCCTTGAACTGGGACTTGTGCAGGCCCGAGATGCGCATCGCAATCTCCATCGCCTGCTCGTAGTTCAGGCGCGGATCGACCGTCGACTTGTACGCCCGTGCGAGATCGCCATCGGTCAGTCCACGGGCGCCACCGGTGCACTCGGTCACGTTATCGCCGGTGAGTTCCAGGTGGACGCCGCCCAAGTGACTGCCCATGGACTCATGCACTCGGAACGAAGACTCAAGCTCGGACAGGATATTGTCGAAGCGACGCGTCTTGACGCCGTCAGGCGTGCTCTCGGTATTGCCGTGCATCGGATCCGACACCCAAAGAACGGGCGAGCCGGTCTCCTTGACCGCCGAGATCATCTCCGGCAGGTGGTCCTCGACAGACTTGGCGCCGAATCGGTGGATCAGCGTCAGGCGACCGGGTTCATTGTTCGGATTCAGCACACGAATCAGGTCCTGCAGCCAGTCGCGGGTCATGCCCGGACCGATCTTGATCCCGATCGGGTTGGCGATGCCGCGGAAAAATTCGACGTGAGCACCGTCCATCGCCGCGGTGCGCATACCGATCCAGGGGAAATGCGTCGTCAGGTCATACCAGCGCTGCCGGCGATCCAGGTAGCGCGTCTGCGCCTGCTCGTAGTGCAAGTGCAGTCCTTCATGCGCGGCGTAGATGTCGGCCCGACGCGTCTTGTGCACGGGGCTTCCCGAGATCGTTTCCAGGAAATCGAGCGAGTCAGAAATCGACGCAACGATCTTGTGGTACTCGTCCGCCATCGGTGAGTGGCCGACCCAGCCCAGGTCCCAGTACTCCGGGTGATGAAGGTCGGCGAACCCGCCGTCAATCAGCGAGCGTACGAAGTTCAGTGTCAGCGCAGCGCGCTCGTATCCGCGCAGAATCAGGCTTGGATCCGGCACGCGGTCGTCGCTGGTGAACGGGCTGCGATTGACCAGGTCGCCGCGAAAGCTCGGCAGCGACTCGCCGTCGCGCGTCTCGATATCCGCCGAGCGCGGCTTGGCGTACTGGCCCGCCATGCGACCGACGCGCACGACCGGTTTCTTCATGCCGAACAGCATGACGAGGCTCATCTGCAGCAGGATCTTGAGCTTGGCGACGATGTCCTCGGACGTGCACTCGTCGAACGTCTCGGCGCAATCGCCGCCCTGCAGGATGAAAGCCTCTCCACGCTGGGCGCGTGCTATCTCGTCTTTCAGCGCGTCAACTTCCCACGAGGTCACAATCGGTGGCAACCGACTAAGGTCGGCTACGACGCGCTCCAACGCCGCCTTGTCCGGGTAGGTCGCCTGTTGCGCCGCTACTTTGCTTTCCCAGCTGGCCGGGTGCCAGTCCGTTGCCGCTCTGTTTCTGCTCACGTTTCTTTCCGCGTCTGTTTCCTAAAAAAAAGCGCCTGATGGCGCTCGAGATCCGACTATGCCATGCGTTTTGCGGCATCACAAAGCTTCTATGGCAATTTCATATGAAATCAGTTGCTTATGTCTACTTTGTCAGAAATGCCTTCGACAGGCCGGACGAACCGATCTGAGTCCTGCAATCGCGCGGCCGAATATTTCCGGACGCTAGCGCTTAATGGTATAGCGGCCGCGCGTTTGGCTTGGCACAATGCGCGCCGGATGACCGCCGGGGATGCAGTTTGCAGGCGGTGAATTTGGGGACAATCACTATGCACGAAATTCTGGTTCTGGGCGCCGGCAAGATTGGCGCGTTGATTTCCGGTCTGCTGGCAGAAAGCGACGACTATCACGTACAGCTTGGCGATGCGCGCAGGGGCGCCGCCACCGAGGTCGCCGACGCGCACAAACTGACCAGCATCAAGGCATTCAACCTGGACGCGACGGACGCCGAGGCGCTGTCTCGTCACGTGCAGAGGCACAAGCCGATCGCGGTCATTTCCAGCCTGCCTTACTACTGCAACGAGGTCGTCGCACAGGTCGCCAGGGATCACAACCTGCACTACTTCGACCTGACGGAAGACGTCGAGGTGACCGAGGCCGTCCGCAAGATCGCCGACGGTGCGGAGACCGTCTTCGTCCCGCAATGCGGTCTCGCACCGGGTTTCATCAGTATCGCTGCAAACGAGCTGATCCAGCATTTCGATGAGCTCAAGTCCGTCAAACTGCGCGTCGGCGCCCTGCCCCAGCACCCGAACAACGTATTGAAGTACTCGCTGACCTGGTCGACCGACGGCGTCATTAACGAGTACGGCAACATGTGTAAGGCGATTGTCGACGGCAAGGAGGTCGACCTGATGCCGCTGGAGGGCCTCGAGGAAATCGAGATCGACGGCAAGCTCTACGAGGCGTTCAACACCTCCGGGGGGCTCGGCTCTCTCGGCGAGACCTACGGTGATCGCGTCGTCAACATGAACTACAAGACGATCCGTTACCCCGGCCACTGTGAGCAGATGCGCCTGCTGATGAATGGCCTGAAGCTCAACCATGATCGCGATACGTTGAAGCGTATTCTCGAGAACTCGGTGCCACAAACGCTGCAGGACGTCGTCATCATCTATGCCGCGGTAACCGGTTTCCAGGACGGCGAGCTGCGCGAGGAAAACTACGTCAACAAGATCTACCCGCAGCAGGTTGCGGGTCGACTGTGGTCGGCGATCCAGGTCACGACCGCCGCCGGCATCTGCAGCGTCGTCGACCTGATCCTGAACGGCGACAACAAGTACAGCGGGTTCGTCGCGCAGGAAGAGTTTCTGCTCGAGGATATTCTAAAGAACCACTTCGGGCGCCTGTACGAACATGGCGGCACGAATATCACGTCGGCTGAGCTCGTCGCGCGCGGCGAGACCGGCCACCAGCGCGCCAAGAAAGGGGCGAAATAATGAAAGACATCCTGACATCCCTACGCCTCGAGGCGGACAACCCCGGAACCTGGATCGGCGCCGAAGCACTGACCGATGACGCCGCGCCATGGATCGAGTCGATCAACCCGACCACGGGCGAGCTGATCGCTCGCGTGCAATCCACGAGCGAAGCAGACTACGAGAAAGTACTGCAGGCGGCGACGCAGGCGGCGGCAGAGTGGCGCAAGGTGCCTGCGCCGGTGCGCGGTGAAGCCGTGCGCCGACTCGGCGATGAGCTGCGCAAATACAAGGACGCGCTCGGCAGCCTCGTGACGCTCGAGATGGGCAAGATCAAAGCCGAGGGTGACGGTGAGGTCCAGGAGATGATCGACATCTGTGACTTCGCCGTGGGCCAGTCTCGCATGCTGTACGGCAAGACGATGCACTCGGAGCGCCCCGAGCACCGCATGTACGAACAGTGGCACCCGCTGGGCGTCGTCGGCACGATCACGGCGTTCAACTTCCCCGTCGCCGTCTGGGCCTGGAACACGGCGCTTGCCGCGGTGTGCGGCAATGTCAGCATCTGGAAGCCATCGCCGAAGACGCCGCTTTGCGCCGTCGCCGTGCAGAAAATCATGAACGATGCGATGGCCGATATGGACCTGCCGGTTATCAGCCTGCTGTTCAATGACGCCGACAACAGCCTCGCGCAAAAGTTTGTCGACGATCGACGCGTTAACCTCGTCTCGTTCACCGGCTCGTCGGCCGTCGGGCGCCAGGTCGGCGTCCGCGTCGCCGAACGGATGGGCAAGAGCCTGCTGGAGCTCGGCGGCAACAACGCGATCATCGTCGACAAGGACGCCAATCTCGAACTGGCGATCCCGTCCATCGTGTTCGGCGCGGTCGGCACCGCGGGGCAGCGCTGCACGACCACGCGACGCGTGCTCGTCGAAGAATCGCGGCTCGAAGAGTTGAAGGCATCGCTCGTCAAGGTCTACGGCCAGCTGCGCATTGGCGACCCGCTGGATCCTGACACGCTGGTCGGTCCTTTGATCGACGAGACGTCCATCGGCCGCGTACAGGCGTCCATGGCGGCGGTTGAGGCCGCGGGCGGCGAGATCCTGTGCGGCGGTGAGAAGATCGACAGGCCGGGCAACTTCATGACGCCTGCGATCGCCATTGCGAGTAACGACTGGGACATCGTGCAGCAGGAGACCTTTGGACCCTTGCTGTACCTGATCCCCTACAAGACGCTCGACGACGCGATCGCGATGCAGAACGGCGTCGCGCAGGGACTGTCGTCCGCGATCTTCACCGACAACCTGCAGACGGCGGAGCACTTCCTGTCGGCGCTGGGTTCTGACTGCGGCATCGCCAACGTCAATATCGGAACGTCAGGCGCCGAGATTGGCGGGGCGTTCGGCGGTGAGAAGGAAACCGGCGGCGGCCGGGAATCCGGGTCGGACGCCTGGCGCTCATACATGCGGCGGCAGACGAATACGATCAACTGGGGATCGGAACTACCGCTGGCTCAGGGCCTGACCTTCGACGTCTAGGCAGGCTCCGCGGGTCGGCTTACGTCCCGATTCGCAGGAGTTCGAAGCGGCAGGACTCGGCTCCATTCGCACAGCACTGGCGCTCGATCACCTCGTAGGCGCCGCCAACCAGCCTGCCGTACAGTTGCGCGAACACGGCGGCGTGCCACTCGCAGATCGGATGGTTGGTACGCTCTCCCCTGACGATCGGATTGCCGATGATTTCGAAGGTGATTGGCGGCTGCCGATGCACCCTGAACTCGCCGGAGCCCGCAAAGGTCCATGCGTGTTCCGCGATCGACCGGCTCAGCATTTCTTCGGCTACCGGCCGCGGCAGCAGCGCCAGGATCGCCCTGGCGAAGGCTGGAATCCGGTTGGCGATAATGTAATCGGCCGTGCCCGAGCCGGCTTCTCTCGCAAGTTGGACTGCGGCTTCAGGAAACCGGCGACGCACGGCCTGGTGAAAATCGGCGGCCAGGCCCTCCTCAATCATCACTGAGCCATCGGGTACCTGTTCGAGGCGCTCCGACTTTAGGAATGCGTCCAGCGCCGATCGCCCGATCGTTTTCTCGAGGACCGGAAGGTACTGCAGTATCGCGTTTGGCCCTACCCGGGCAACACCGGCGCCGGGTATGGCGGCGGCCGACGAACTCATCGCAGATTCTCCGATTGGTCGGCTCTCGTCATTTCCTGATCCGACATCTGCTGGTCGCCGCCTCCGCAGGCCTTGATCGACTCGAGCGGAATCGCCGTCTCGGTAACAACGTCGGCATCCGATCCGCTGCCCTTTCGCCTCGCGCGCAGTCGTTCTGCACGATCGGCGGCTGCCTCCCAGTCTTCCAACTGGGCTTTCGCGATCCGCCGCGTCCGGTCGAACTTGAAGTCCACGTTCTTCTTCGACTGCGGTCCCCAGTAACCCACTTTGCCGAGGTCGTAGAAGGTCCGCTGGAAGCCGGCCTTCAGGAAGGCCTTGAGGCAACCCAGCAGGTAGCGGCGCCGGAATCCGGTTCCGCGCCACGGATAGTGGAACAGCGCTTTCTTCATGTAGAAGCGGCGATAGTTGTTCATGACCCGGTCGAGCAGCTCTTCACGTTCCATCGACGCGGGCTTCATGATCGGCGTGACGAAGTTGTATTTCGAAAAATCGAAGACCTCGACCTTGTCTCCCAGCTCCTGGTAGAGCGGCGTGAACGGCCACGGCGTGTACATTGCCCAGTTGGCGAGATCCGGCTGCCAGTCCCAGGCCATCTGGTAGGTCTCTTCGAGCGTCTCCGGCGTCTCGTTATCCAGCCCGACGATGAACTGCGCCTCGACGAAGATGTCGGCCTCGCGCAGCAGCTTGATCGCACGCTTGTTGTCGCTGACCTTGGTTTCCTTGTTGAACCGGTCGAGCTTAATCTGTGCGGCTGCTTCGGTGCCGAGGGACACGTGCACGAGACCGGCTTTGCGATACAGCGGCAACAGTTTCTCGTCGCGGAGGATGTCCGTGACCCGTGTATTGATGCCCCACTTGATGCGATCCGGCAGGTCGCGCGCGATCAACTCCTCGCAGAACTTGATGAACTTCTTGCGGTTGATTGTCGGTTCTTCGTCGGCAAGGATGAAGAACCCGACGTCGTGTTCATTGACCAGGGTCTCGATCTCGTCGACGACCTTGATCGGGTCACGAACGCGGTAGTCTCTCCAGAACTTCCACTGCGAACAGAACGAACAAGTGAACGGGCAGCCGCGCGCCATGTTCGGAATTGCGACCCGAACGCCCAGCGGCACGTAGATGTATTTCTCCCACTCCAGCAGCGACCAGTCCGGCGTGACTGCGTCGAAGTTCTTGACGGTTGGAGCGGCGGGCGTCGCGATGATCTGTTCGTCGTCGCGGAACGCGAGACCCTGGATGCTGTGTCGATTCTGCAGGTATTGGCCTTCGTGCAAGGCACGCACGAGATTGACGACGATCTCTTCGCCCTCGCCCCGCACGATGACGTCAACCGCGTCGCTCTCGCTCAAAACCTGCTTGTACATGAACGTCGCGTGTATGCCGCCGAGGACCCTGAGCGCCGTCGGCGCAACTTCCCGGGCAATCTCGAGCACACGTTCGGCCGCGTAGATCGATGGTGTAATCGCCGTGGTGCCGACCATGTCCGGCTGCAGCTCGTCGAGCCGCGCGCGAAGTTCCTCGTCGCTCATGTGATTCGTCATCGCGTCGAGGAAGTGGATATCGTCGAAACCGGCCGTCTTGAGCGCGCCGGACAGGTAGGCAACCCAGGCCGGCGGCCAGTTGCCCGCGATTTCAGCTCCGCCAGAATGATAGTTCGGATGAACGAAAACGATTCGCATTTGGATCCCCTGACGTCACTTTTTATTGACAAAAGAGCGTTAAGGAACATTGACACGCGGACAATACGCAATAACCGCAGGGCCTTTGCAGGGAATAGCGGCATGTACTAATGGTTGCCGGGCCGGCGCCGGCCCTAGCATTCAGAACGACTTCCATGATCGATCCCAGGGGAATCTCTGCCGATGTCCAAGGTGCGTTTTGACCGCGAGCTCATTCAGCGATATGGGGGGCGCGGGCCCCGCTACACGTCCTACCCCACCGCGCCGCAATTCCATTCGGGCTTCGGCGAAAGCCACTACGTCGAGCGCGCGATCCGAAGCAACAAGCCGATCAGCGACGAGGACGCAGCGCCGCCGCCCCTGTCGCTGTACCTGCACCTGCCGTTTTGCCGCACGCTTTGCTATTACTGCGGGTGCACAAAGATCATCACGCGCAACGAAGACCGCGCTCAGCGTTATCTTGACGTCATACAGAAGGAAGCCGCGCTGCACAGCCCGCTGTATGACCGCAGTCGGCAGGTAGAGCAGCTGCACCTCGGCGGCGGTTCACCGACGTTTTACTCGGACGAACAGCTCGGGCAGCTGATGGAAACGCTGCGCCGGGAGTTCACCTTTGCACCGCCTGAAAAGCTGCAATGCTCAATCGAGGTTGACCCGCGCACCGTCGCCCCGGAACGCATCGAGTCGCTCGCCGCATTGGGCTTCAATCGCCTGAGCCTCGGCGTGCAGGACTTCGATGAAGAGGTGCAGGCGGCAGTGAATCGGCTCCAATCTCGCGACGAAACGCTCGCACTGCTCGACGCGGCACGAGAACACGGATTCAAATCCGTGTCCGTCGACCTGATTTACGGTTTGCCCAAGCAGACGCCTGAGAAGTTTGCAGCAACATTGGAGACCGTCATACAGGCGCGCCCGGATCGTATTTCCCTGTACAGCTATGCGCACATGCCGCAGCTGTTCAAGGCGCAGAAACTCATCGACGAATCGGAGCTGCCGGACGGTGGCGAAAAACTCGCGCTGCTGGAACTCTCCATTGAGACACTGTGTAACGCCGGCTACGAGTACATCGGCATGGACCATTTCGCGCTGGTCGACGACGAGCTCGTCAAGGCCCGGGAGTCGGACCACCTGCACAGAAACTTCCAGGGCTACTCCACACACGCTTACTGCGACCTGGTCAGTCTCGGCGCGAGCGCGATCGGGCACGTCGCGCACAGCTTCTACCAGAACGAGAAAAACACGAATCGCTACAGCGAAGCCGTGCTGGCCGGGCGCCTGCCTATCGTCAAGGGACTCAGGAGGGATAATGACGACATTCTCAGGGACGATGTCATCCAGGACCTGATGTGCCAAGGCAAGGTCGATTTCGCAGCGATCGAGAATAGCTTCGACATCGACTTCAAGGCCTACTTCGCCGACGAGCTTGCGTCGCTGAAGCCGCTCGCCGCCGACGGCCTCGTACGAATCGACGACGACGCGGTCTACGTCACGCCGACAGGCCAGTTGTTGCTCAGGGCCGTCGCGATGGTCTTTGATCGCTACCTGCGTGAACCTGCCCCGGAGCAGCGCTATTCGAAGGTCATCTAGGCGCCTTCGTCAGCATTCCGAGCTCGCTTTGTCGAGAAACCTGAAACTACTGATCGGCCTGGTTTCTGCCGCCGGCTTCTACTACTTGTTCGGCGTCGCGCTGCTACGCTCGCCGGGCAATGAGGCCTATCTGTCGATCGTGCCGGCGATAAGGATCGTCGTCATCGTCATCACGATGGCGTTGATAGCGCTTACCGTTCGTGAATATCGTCGCTCAGGCAGTTCGTCCGGACGCGCGTCAAATTCAGACAGCGAGACTCGCGCAAGAAATTTCATCCGCGCAGCGTGGGGCAAGCAGGGCCATGAGCAGGATGTGACCTTGTTCGTCTCGCATCATCTCGCTGAACTGGATTCGTCGTACTGGGTGAAGCACACGGGCAATGGTAAGCCGACGGCTCAACAGGTACTCGACATACTGGAGATCAGAGTCGACCCGGACGACGAAGAGAACATGCTGCTCGATTTTGCACTTCCCGGTGACGTCAGCCATTACGTCCTGAGCGTCGAGCTCGATGAGTCTGGCGGAATCGTCGGCATTGCAATGGAGAGTTAGCGCTTTCCTGATGCAGTCTCGCAATCGGATGAGACGACACCACTGAGCCACACGCTCAAGGCACCAGTCATCAGCCTTTCACGAGTCTGGTTCGTATACCAGCAGGTCGCCAGGCTGGCATTCGAGGACCTCGCAGATTTTCGACAGCGTGCCGAAGCGTACGCCTTTGACCTTGCCGTTCCTGAGCAGGGACAGGTTCTGCTCTGTGATACCGACAGCCCTCGAGAGCTCTCGTCCCGTCACCCGCCGCTCGGCCATGACAACATCGAGGCGTGACTTGATCATCGATCCCTCTCAGACGAACTGCCGGTTCTCGGCATCGGCTTTGGTGCCTTCCACGAGCAGGTCTGCAAGGACCCAGAAAACAAGCCCGGCCACGATGAGGATCGCTTCATTGCTGCCCAGTGAAATCGACAACATCCTTTCACCAGGCGGGTGTTTCATCGACAGGATGACGCTCGCCAACCCGAAGTGCAGCGGCTTGGCTATGCCCTGCAGCACGAGCAAGGCCGCGAAACGGCGCAGGTAGCGGCTGTTTTGGGCATCGAACCAGTCGCCGCTGGCGAAGCTTCGAAAGGCCTTGCGCAGATACCACACACCGGCATAACCGAGCGACAGGTACACCACCGTTGCTCCCCACAATGCGTACCATTGGCCGCGACCAACCGTGAACCACTGGATCGGCAACTCCAGGTTTCTCGACGCGAGTGCTCCGAGGCTATCGATGTTGACGAGGTAATAGAGCGCGCCTGCCGGCAATAGCAGCAACCAGGCGGCACACATCCAAACTACCAGTGAGGCTAGCGTTCGCGTCATGTGAGAGCGTCCAATGATTAATGTTTTACAATCATAGTTTATTGTTTTATTTTAATCCAGTCATTTCTGAGGAGCATCTCATGGGAACCAAACCAGCCTGGTTAGCGACATTGTCCATTCTTGTTCTGGGGCTCGTATCAGACCCCGCTGACGCTCTGACCACGGAGGGATTCATGGAAATCTGTGCGCAGGCGGAACGCAAGTGCGAAGAGATCCCGATCCTTAAGGCTTATGTTGGCGGCGCACTCGACCTTGTTGCGACGCTGCACGAAGCGACCGACTATGTCGAAGACATCTATTGCAAGGATCCGGAGCTACTGTTCGACGTCGCCGCCATTATCCGCTTCATCGAAGAGAACCAGGCCGGCTATGAGGACGAGAACGCCATGTTGCTGGTCGTTCGATTCCTCGAGACCTATGGCGGCTGTTGACGGAGCGATGACGCTCCGCCCTGCCGTTGCAGGTTACCTGGCCTCTGCAGGAGGAAACCAGGTCAGCGAAGAGTGGTGCAGGGAGATGAGAACGCGCCCGTTCAGTTTGTGGTAGGCGAAGGTGTAGTCGGCACGGGTCGCGTTGCCCTCTGCGTCGACGAAGGTGTAATGCCCCATGTCCTTGTAGCCCAGTCCACCGGCTTTGAGGATCGGGCCAACTTCGCTCTGGAACTCCACGCGCTTCCAGCCCCGGTTGAGAAAGCCCTGGTCGTGGGGATAGTGCGGATCGCCGCCGATGAAGTAAGCGCGGGCGCCGGCGCGGTCGAGTCGAATGACGTCGGCCAGTGTCGGCTTGAACAACAGGGGCTCATCTGGCGTCCCGAAGTCATACAGCGCGAGAAGTCCGTCCACATCCTTCTCGGTGACGCACCTGGCCCATTCGCGCTGCGCGGCAATGACCTCGGCTTTGGACATGGGCTCGAAGTTACGCTCGGACACTGACTATCCTCCTCTCGCTCATCTGCAGAGCAGGCCCGCAGGATGCCACCGGGCCGGTCAGGCAGCAAATGGTGCTGCCGAAAACTTTATCATTATTAATTAAAAACAGTTGCTTAAGAGAACTTTCTTAAGTGGATTCAAACCGATTCTGCTCCCGATTTTTCCGCACCTCATCGGCCCTGAACACCTGCCCGCTCATCGCGATGTAGACTCCGGTTGGCAGGGTCTGTACCGCTGCGACCGCCATGCCGACATTGAAAGTCGCGTCCGTTGTCCTGAATCTCGCCGGCGTCAGCGCGCCGGTCAAAACGATCGTCTTCCCTTGAATTCCGGCCAGTGCGGCCGCAGTTTCTACCATCGAGTCAGTCCCGTGCGTTATCACGTAATGACTGGCCGAGTCGTCTCGCACGTAGACTCGGATTTTGCGACGGTCGACATCGCTGATTTCGAGGCTGTCTTTCTTGAACAGGGGGACGACGTCGAAGTCGAATTGGACAAGTCCTTCACGCAAAATGTGTTCGACCTGGGATTCGCCCACCTCGAACTGGCTCAACGCGTCGAAGTAGATCTTGTCGATAGTACCGCCGGTAGTGACAAAACGAATCTGCATGGAATCAGCCGTCAGAATAAACAACAGGAGCATGCCACGGCCGCCTCGTGAATACACCGCAGAAACGGGCGCGACTGGTAGAATACCGACATGAAAAGACTAGCGTTTGCTCTACTGACTTTGACCCTGTCGATGCTCGCGATGGGGCCCGCGAAGGCCGAGAATGACGTCGTCGTCCTCGACATCGAGGGAGGCATCGGCGTCGCGACCCGGGAGTACCTGTTGAGTGGCATCGAGTACGCCGAGGACAACAATGCGGCGCTCGTGCTCATTGAGCTGGACACCCCCGGAGGACTGGTCAAACCGATGCGGGACATGGTTCAGGCTATGCTCTCCTCCGAAGTGCCGATCGCCACCTACGTCACGCCGGCAGGCGCTCGCGCCGACAGCGCCGGCACGTACATGATGTTCGCGAGCCACATCGCAGCAATGACGCCGACGACGCATCTTGGAGCCGCGACGCCTGTGACGATTACCGGTGGCGACACGACACCGCCGGCTGTCCCCGGGCAACCGGGCGAAGTCCCCAACCCGAGGGAACTGCCGGCCGAAGAAGAGCCTGCCCAGGGCGGCAGCGCGATGGACCGAAAGGTGCTGAACGATGCGGTCGCCTACATCCGGTCGCTGGCCGAGCGCTATGACCGCAATGCCGACTGGGCGGAACTGGCCGTCACCGAAGCTGCCACTTTGACGGCAAAGGAGGCGCTGGAGCAGAACGTCATCGACTTTGTCTTTGAGAATCGCGACGAGCTGATTGCAGGCGTCGACGGCACGACCGTGAAGCTGGATTCCGGCGAGACCACCGTAATTACGGAAGGCGCACAGGTCGAAGAATTCGAGCCCGGCTGGCGCATCAAGTTCCTGTCGCTGATTGCCAACCCGGAAATCGTGCTCCTGCTGGGGCTCATCGGCGTCTACGGACTGCTGATCGAAGGCTGGAACCCGGGCGGCCTGTTACCCGGCATCGTCGGGATCATCTCGCTGTTGCTCGCCGCTTATGCCTTACAGATCCTTCCCGTCAACTACGCCGGGCTGGCGTTGATCGTGGTCGGGATAGGATTAATGATAGCGGAGGCCTTCGCGCCGTCCTTCGGCGCGCTGGGGCTCGGCGGCGTGGCCGCGTTTACCTTTGGAGCAATCCTGATGTTTGACAGTGGCATCCCCGGCTTCGGTATTTCACTTGCCTTCGTGCTCGTCATCGCCGGAGCGTCCGCACTGTTCATCGTCTGGCTGGTCAGCTACCTGCTGAAGTTAACGAAGCGCGGCGCCGTCAGCGGCACCGGCTCGATCATCGGCGGCACCGGCACAGCCATGAGGAGTTTCCAGGGCAGCGGAAAAGTATGGCTCGAGGGCGAGGCGTGGAATGCCAAATCCAGCCAGGCCATCGAGAAAGACCAGGAAGTCATCGTTGAGAAAATGGATGGCCTGACGCTGATCGTCAGGCCAGTATCCGGCACCGTTTCGGCCGAAGGCCAGACAAACTAAAGGACCTAAAGATATGGAATTCCCTATTGCGCTTATAGGATTCGTCGCCGCACTAATCGTCGTCGTCCTCTACAACACGATCAAGATCCTGCAGGAATACGAGCGTGGCGTCGTGTTCTTCCTCGGTCGATTCCAGACGGTCAAAGGCCCCGGCCTGATCATCCTGATCCCCGGGCTGCAAAAGATGATCAAGGTCGACCTGCGAGTGAACGTCCTCGATGTACCGACTCAGGACGTGATCTCGAAGGACAACGTGTCCGTGAAGGTCAACGCAGTCATCTACTTCCGCATCATCGACCCTGAGAAGGCCATCATCCGCGTCGCGAACGTGTTCGAGGCAACGAGCCAGCTGTCGCAGACGACGCTCCGATCGGTTCTTGGTCAGCACGACCTCGATGACATGCTGTCCGAGCGCGACAAACTGAATGAAGACATCCAGACGCTGCTGGATCAGCGTACCGACGACTGGGGCATCAAGGTCGCGAACGTCGAAATCAAGCACGTCGACCTCGACGAGAGCATGATCCGCGCCATTGCCCAGCAGGCCGAAGCCGAGCGTTCACGACGCGCCAAGGTCATCAACGCCGAGGGCGAGCGCCAGGCGGCGCAGATGCTGGCCGAGGCCGCGCACACGCTGGCCACCGAGACCGGCGCGATGCAGCTGCGTTACATGCAGACGATGAAGGAAATCGCGAACGAGCGAACGAACACGATCGTCTTCCCGATGCCGCTGGAATTCGTCGAGCCGCTGCTCGATGTCAGCAAAGCCATCAGCGAGAGAGTCAAAACCGACTAGGCTTTCGCTGCGGGAATCGCCAGCTCGAATCGCGCACCGCCGAGTTCCGAACGGCCGACCGACAGGCCGCCGCCGTAGGACTCGGCGATATCCTTGACGATGGACAGCCCGATGCCGTGACCCGGCGTCGATTCATCGAGCCTTGTGCCGCGCTGCATCAGCGCGGCGCTGGCCTCCTCCGGTACGCCCGGGCCGTCATCTTCGACGACCAGCCTCAAGCCGCCTCGCGCGTCTGCAGCGTACGGTGAGATTTGTACCCGAACGCGGGAATCGCACCATTTGCAGGCGTTGTCGACGAGGTTGCCAGCCAGTTCCAGGAAATCACCGCTATCGCCCCGGAAACTGACGGAGTCGTTAATCTCAACCGAAATGGCCGGCGCCTTGTCCCGGTAGACCTTCGACAGCCCATCGACCAGTTTTTCGAACTCTGAGCGGATGTCCACATTCTTCAGCACGAGGTTCTCGGACGCCGACGTTGACGGCTTCCTGAGCTGGTAGCGGACGATCTCGTCCATGCGATCGATCTGCTCGTCGAAGCGCTCGCGTTGCGAAGGGTCGATGCGTGCATCGCCGAACAACGCCCGGATAGCCGCGAGCGGCGTCTTCAGGCTGTGCGCAAGATTGTCCAGGGTCTTGCGATAACGGTCTGAGCGGGCGCGCTCCGACTCGATCAACAGGTTCATATTTCGAGCGACGCCCGTGAGCTCGGTCGGGAGCTCGCTGGACAGGGCCGTCCGATCGCCCTGCTCCACCTCGCCGATCTCCGCCTCGATCTGGCGCAGCGGACGCATCATCCGGCGCAGCAGCATCGCCAGTGAGACGAGCATGATCGAGGCCAGTGCGGCGAACCACGTAAACAGCTGCCGACGATACTCGGCGACCTGTGCGTTGAACGAGTCGAGACTCTCGAGCACCTCGAACACATAGGGCCGCAGCTGGCCGTCCGGGAACTCCCATTCGACGGCAAGGCGCAGCGTCAGGAGCGGCGTCCCGTCGGATAACGTGTCCCGTTCGAAAACCTGTACACCGGCGGCCGGGGCCGGGTGCTGCGGCAGCGTCAGGCCGAGCGCCGACCGCGATTGCCACACGCGGTTGCCGTCGTCGTTCCGCAGCTCGGCATAGAGACCTGACCCGATTGCGTCGAAACGCGCCTCCGGCAATCCGAGCGGCATCGTGAGTCCGCCGGACGCATCCGGTTCGGCTGCTGCGAGCAGCTGCATCAGGTAACCGTCGAGGATGTTCTCCTGCGCCTCCTCGCCGGCGGAACGGAACGCGTAGTCGAGGACAGCGATCGTGGCGCCGAAGAAGACGATCAGCAGCAGACTGACAGAAACCAGCAGTCGTGCGCTGAGCGAGCGCATTCAGGAGATTCAGTGACCGCCGGCACGCTCGAGCGCGAACCGGTAGCCGCGCCCTCGCAGCGTTTCAATAGGTTTCAGGGAGTTGTCCGGATCGAGCTTCTTGCGCAGACGGCCGATGAAGACCTCGATGACGTTGCTGTCACGCTCGAAATCCTGGTCGTAGAGTCGATCCGTCAGCTCGGACTTGGAGATCACCTGGCCCGCTCGGACCATCAGGTACTCCATGATCTTGTACTCGAAGCTGGTCAGGTCGACGGTCTTGTCCTCAACCCTGACCTCCTGGCGACCCATATCGAGACGCACCGGGCCGGCGGTCAGGACCGACGACGCCCAGCCTCCGGAACGGCGCAGCAGTGCATTGACTCGCGCGCTGACTTCCTCAAAGTGGAACGGTTTAACGACATAGTCGTCCGCACCGGCGCTCAGGCCATCCACCTTGTCCTGCCAGCGATCGCGCGCCGTCAGGATCAGGATCGGGTAAGCCTTGTCCTGCTCTCGAACCTGGCGAATGATGTCGAGGCCAGACACCTCGGGCAGGCCGAGGTCGATAATCGCGAGGTCGACCGGGTACTCGAGCGCAAAATACAGCCCCTCCCGGCCGTCTGCCGCCTGTTCCGTGGCGAAGCCGCCCTCTTCGAGCTGGCTGACAAGTGATTCTCTTAAGACTGCATCATCTTCAATTACAAGCACACGCATGGTGATCTCACCTTACCCGGCGGCCCCGCACCTTCGCGGTACGGACCTTGCCGTCCTTTGTCATGTAACGGATGTGATGCACCTCGCGGTCGCCCTCGACCTTGGTCTGCGCGCTGACGATTCTCTCGACGTTACCCCGTCGGCGGACCGAATCCACCGCCTGGGATAACGACATACCATCCTGCACGACCACCAGCGGCTGCTCCACGAGGGTATCGCCGTTGGCAAGCTGCTTCAGGTCGGCTTCGAGGTCGAAGGCCGCCGCCGGCAGGGCAAAGAGTATGCAGGTGATGATGGCAATCAGGCTTTTCACGTCAGAGTCCGGTTTCGAGCATCAAGCGCTGCCGGCAAGTGTCGTATGTCGGCAGGCTTAATGCAACGTGATACATCACAATCCAATCAGGAGTTTATGGCGGTTTACCCGGCCGGGCGTACGTCGACGCGCACGCGCAGTGTCTGGCCCGGATCGTAGGGCATACGGGTCGAATATTTCTGGCCGTTGTAGCGATACACCACGCGATAACCATCAATACGCTCTTCCTCATGCTCCCGGATCGTTGTCGAGCAACGCTCAACCGGTCGCTCGTATCGCACCTGCTCGCTATGGCCGCGCTTGGACGCGTCGTTGCCGATAGCCGCGCCGATGAGCGAGCCGGCGACGGTCGCCGCGTCGTTACCACGACCGCTTCCGAACTGATGGCCAATCACGCCACCGATGACGGCGCCAAACAGCGTCCCTGCCGCCGTGCCCGTACCGCCACGCTCGACGACCTGGTACTGCGTTTCTTCCCAGCACTCGCGAACCGGTGTCTTGACGGTGACATAACGAATAATCGGCTCAGCACTGATGACCCGGGCGTAGTCGTACTGTGCCTTCTTGGCTCGGTAGCCACGGTCCGGATCGGCAGAAGCCGCAGCTGAAAACGCCAGGGTAGCTATGGCCAGGCCCGCCGTTACAGTCTTCACATTCATTGTCTTGTCCTTTGTCCTGTTGTCGATGAACTGGCCCTTTGCCAGCTTGTGGACAAGGTTACGGCGGACGCAATGAACGCTTCCTGAACAACCGATAGCCGATTTCAGATGCTGGCGGAGAACCGCCGAAAGCCAGTAACGACGGGGCTTGTAGAGTGGATCGAACGATCAGACGCGAGATTTGGCCCTGCGCCAGGCCTGGTCCAGCGCTGCCAGGGACATTTTCTTCATGTCTTCGCCCTGTGCCGCGATCTCCTCTTCCATCGAGCGGAAGCGGCGTTCGAATTTCCGGTTGGCGCGGCTCAGCGCGTGCTCCGAGTCGACGCCGAGATGCCTGGCCAGGTTGACGACCGAGTACAGCAGATCACCGATCTCCTCCTCGACGAGCTCCGGAGAGCGGGTCCCGACGGCGTCGGCGACCTCGCTGAGTTCCTCTTCGATCTTGTCGCGGACGCCGTGCTGGTCCGGCCAGTCGAATCCCACCGTCGCCGCGCGCTCGCCGAGCTTTTCGGCGCGCTTCAATGCGGGCAGTGCGCGGGCGACGCCCGCAAGAACGCTGGTATCTTCAGACGCCCCACGCTCCGACGCCTTGATCGCCTCCCAGCTGCCCGGGACCGGACCTCGTGCACGCTCTTCCTCGCTGCCGAATACGTGCGGATGGCGGCGCAGCATCTTGTCGGTGATGGTCTCGACGACGTCGTCAAAGGCGAACAGGCCTTTCTCCTCCGCCATCTGCGCGTGAAAAACGACCTGCAGCAACAAGTCCCCGAGCTCGCCTTTTAGGGCCTCGTAGTCCTTTTCGCCAATGGCGTCGGCGACCTCGTAGGCCTCCTCGATCGTGTAAGGGGCGATCGTGTCGAAGTCCTGTTCAAGGTCCCACGGGCAACCTGTCTGTGGGTCCCTGAGCGCGGACATAACGTCAAGTAAATTCTCGATCTTCACCATTAACTATTGTTTTTTATGTAGTTTATGAATCGAGACAGCATAAATGCGGTGGCGCCCCAGATCCGCTGGCCTTCAAACTGCACCTCGATGACGCGAAACTTCTGCCCCTTGAAGTCACGGTAGGACTCCTGGTAGTTGCTCATGTCCATCAGGTACTCGAGTGGCACTTCGAATATGTCAGCGACCTCGCCCGGGTCCGGCGTCAGCTGCAGGTCGTCTTCGATCAACCCGACCGTCGGCGTAACGGCGTAGCCGGTGATGGTCGGTGTCGGTCGCATGTGACCGATGACCGTCACCTGGTGGCGTGCGATGCCGACTTCTTCTTCGGTCTCGCGCAGGGCCGTTTCGACGATATCGACGTCGGCCTCTTCCATGCGTCCGCCCGGGAAGCTGACCTGACCGGGATGATGGGCCAGGTAATCCGCGCGCCGCGTCATCAGGATCGTCAGGTCGCGACGCCGCTGGACGATCGGTATCAGGACGCCGGCCGGTTTTAGATCCGTGGACAGTTCTTCACGCAGGCGCGACGGCCACCGCTCGCTACCGGGCGGCAACTCAATGTCCATCGGGTCCTCGGGCTTGCTCGTCGGCGCGAATAGCTCGCGCAGTTCGTCGGCATCCGGACGAATTGGTGACCGCTTGCGGCTAACGGCGCTCAGTTCTTGATACCGCCTTCGGTCAAGGAGGACGGATCCAGCAGGCGATCGAGCTCGTCGTCAGTCAGGTCCGTCATCTCGCGGGCGACTTCCTTGACCGGACGGCCGTCGGCATACGCCTTCTTGGCAACCGCGGCGCCGAGCTCATACCCGATAACGGGGTTCAATGCGGTCACAAGAATCGGGTTTCGACCCAGCGCGCGGTTGATGTTGTCTTCATTGACCGTGAAGCCGGCGATAGCGCTGCCGCCCAGCACGACCGCTGCGTTCGACAGGATGTCGATGCTCTGGATCAGGTTGTAGGCCACGACCGGCAGCATGACGTTTAACTGGAAGTTGCCGGACTGGCCGCCCATCGCGATCGTCGCATCGTTGCCGATAACCTGCGCACAGACCATGGCAACGGCCTCCGGAATGACCGGGTTGACCTTGCCGGGCATGATGCTGGAACCCGGCTGCAGTGCGGGCAGCGCGATTTCGCCGATGCCGGCGAGCGGCCCGGAGTTCATCCACCGCAGGTCGTTGGAGATTTTCGTCAAAACGACTGCAAGCCCGCGAAGCTGGCCGGACACCTCGACGGCCGCATCCTGACTCGACAGCGCGTCGAACTTGTTGTCGTTCGACGTGAACTCGAACCCCGTCTGCTCGCTGAGTAGAACGGCCACTTTCTCACCGAACTTCGGGTGCGCATTGATACCGGTGCCGACCGCCGTACCACCCTGCGCCAGCGCCGAGATCCGCGGCAGCGTGCCCCGCAAGCGCTCGGCAGCGTTGTCCACCTGGGCGCGCCAACCATCGAGCTCCTGGCCCAGCGTCACGGGCATGGCGTCCATCAGGTGCGTGCGTCCCGTCTTTACGACGTCACGGACTTCGTCGGCCTTGGTCTCGAGCACGCCGGAGAGCTTCTCGAGAGCGGGCAGCAGCTGCTGCTGGAGACCGATCGACGCGCTCAGGTGAACGCAGGTCGGAATGACGTCGTTGCTGCTCTGGCTCATGTTGACGTGATCGTTTGGGTGCACGTCCCGCCCGAGGTCAGTCGTCGCGAGGTGGGCGATGACCTCGTTCGCGTTCATGTTCGAGCTCGTGCCCGAGCCGGTCTGAAACACGTCGACGGGGAAATGCTGGTCGAACTCTCCGCCGGCTACATCCAGCGCCGCTTTCTGGACGGCCATCGCAATGTCGCTCTTGATCAGGCCGAGCTCGGCGTTGGCGCCGGCGGCCGCCCACTTGACGAGTCCCAGCGCCTGGATGAATTGTCGAGGCATCGTCAGTCCGCTGATGAGGAAATTCTGCACCGCACGCTGTGTCTGCGCACCCCACAGCGCATCGGAAGGTACCTTGAGCTCGCCCATGCTGTCGTGCTCGGTACGGTACGATTTGTCGTTCATGCTGGGCCTTTGTGTCTGGTGAGTCGGACTGCCGGACGGCAGCCGCATTCGTGTATTATTCGCGTCGCCCATTTTACACCCTAATGTGATCCATGCTGGTTTTAACGCCATGAAAGTCTCTACCCTCAGAGCGCTCTCGCCCGCCGACGGACGCTACGCAGGCAAAGTCGAGCCGCTGCGAGATATCTTCAGTGAATACGGTCTGATCCGCTTCCGCGTGCTCGTCGAGGTTCGCTGGCTGCAGTGCCTGGCCGACCACGAGGGCATCGACGAGTTGCCGCCGGTCTCATCGGTCATGAAAGACGTCCTGAACAGCATCGTCGACGACTTCGGTATCGACGATGCCAAGCGGGTCAAGGAGATCGAGGCGACAACCAATCACGACGTCAAGGCGGTCGAGTATTTCATCCGCGAGCGCATCGGCAACGGCCCGGAGACGGACCGCCTGAAAGACTTCCTGCACTTTGCCTGCACGTCAGAGGACATCAATAACCTCGCCTACGCGCTGATGTTGCGCTCTGCGCGCAAAGAGGTGCTGTCAACGGCGATGCGCGATATCCGCCTCGCCCTGAAAAAGCTGGCCGCCGAGCAGGCCGACACGGCCATGCTGTCCCGCACGCACGGCCAGACGGCGAGCCCGACGACGATGGGCAAGGAAATGGCGAACGTTGCCGCACGCCTGAAGAGCGCCCAGCGTCGCTTCGACGACGTTGTGATCCTCGGCAAGTTCAACGGGGCAGTTGGCAACTTCAACGCGCACCACGTCGCCTATCCGGACATCGACTGGCCCGGGGTCAGCCGGCAGTTCGTTGAATCGCTCGGACTCACGCAGAATCCGCACACGACGCAGATCGAACCGCACGACTGGACCGCCGAGTACGCGCACGCGCTGGTTCGCTACAACACGATCCTGATCGACCTGGCGCGCGACATCTGGAGCTACATCTCCCTCGGCTACTTCAGGCAAAGGGTCAAGGAAGGCGAAGTTGGCTCGTCAACGATGCCGCACAAGGTCAATCCGATCGATTTCGAGAATGCCGAGGGCAACCTCGGCCTGGCGAACGCGATGCTCAGCCACCTGGCGGAAAAGCTGCCGGTTTCTCGCTGGCAGCGCGACCTGACGGACTCGACCGTGCAGCGCAACTTCGGCGTCGCCATCGGCTACCTGCTGATCGCGCTCGATTCGCTGAGGAAGGGCCTCGGCAAACTCGAGATCGACGCGGAGGCGATAGCCTCGGACGTCGAGGGTGCCTGGGAGGTCCTCGCCGAGGCCGTTCAGACGGTCATGCGCCGTTACGGCATCCCTGAACCCTACGAGAAACTGAAGGCGCTCACGCGCGGCCGACCGGTCGACGAAGCGCTCATCCGGGAGTTCGTCGGTTCCCTCGACATCCCCGAGAATGAGCGCGAGCGATTGCTGGCGCTCCGTCCCGAGACCTACATCGGCCTGGCCAGCCAACTCGCGCGAGATCCGGATTTTTGAGTGCCTGCTCAGTAAAGTAGCGCAAGCCCCGAATATATCGAGCAATTACGTGAACCAGTCGACAATTTTTACAGGGGTCGATGGGTACACTTGTCAGGCATTAAGTGCAATTGATCGCAAACGGGGAATGCTGGCTGTCACAGATGGAAGACGCTCGAAAAAAAGGCAAGCGCTGGGTTATCTCTACGCGGGAGGAGATGCGCCAGGCCGTTATTGAGACCGCGCGCGAAGCGAAGCGCAAGGTTTCTATCTTTACCCACGACCTGGAACCCGGCATCTATGACGATCCCGAGTTCCTGGAGATCATCAAGCGACTCGTCCTGTCCCAAACCTACGCCCGTATTCGTGTCCTGATCGCCGACCCGATGCGCGCAATCAAGAACGGCAACAACTTCGTGCACCTGGGACGCCGGCTCAACACCTATATCGAATTCCGTCACGTCCGCGAGGATCTGCGCACGCATGCCGAGTCCTTCTGCATTGCCGACGAGACGGCGCTGGTCTACCGACTGCAGGCCAGTCGCTGGGAAGGCATCGCGGATACGTACGAGCCTGCCGTCGCGCGGCTGTACGGCAAGATGTTCGACGAGATCTGGTTCGCCAGCGAAGTGGAAATGGAGTTCCGCCAACTGGGCATCTAGCAGGCTCGCTTACGTTGCACGCAGGCTCGTGCACGTGGCCCCGGAGGCGACTATCAAGACTCAAGGAGTGAGACACTTGGCAACGTCAATGAAACGACGAGCAAGGCAGCGCCGCGGAATCAAGACCCATTCCTCACTCATTGTCCTGACGGAACCGTTCGGCGAGGGTAACGCCTGATGCTTCCGACCGACCTGACCGTGTCGGCCGTCGTCCGGCACGAAGACCGTTACCTGATCATCGAAGAGCTCTCCTCCGGTCGCCGCGTGCTGACCCAGCCCGGCGGCCATATCGACTCGGGCGAGTCGCCGGAACAGGCGGTCATTCGCGAGACCCTGGAAGAGACGGGCTGCAAGGTCTATCCACGCGAACTGATCGGCGTGTACCTGTGGATTCACCCGCAAACTCGCCAGCAGTTCCTGAAACTGGTCTATGCCTCGGACTTTGTCAGCTGCGACGAGTCCCGGAGCCTCGACCGCGGTGTGATCCAACGCCTCTGGATGTCGCGCGACGATCTCGAACACGCCAGACCGAGGCTGCGTACACCGGTCGTCCTCCGCTGCATCCATGACTTCGAGCAGGGCAAGCGCCAGTCAGACACCCTGCTCTCAGGCATGCTGTCCCTGCAGAACAACGTGGAAGCCGTGCTGGCGCGCGCAGACCTCGTCTAACCCGCTTCTCATCGTTTGAAGCGCGTCTTTCCGCCCTCAGTATCGGGGGCTTTGATATCATTGCGGGCTATGTTTAGTTCCTCTCTCGACGGCAGATCAGTCATCCTCGGCCTGTCCGGCGGCGTCGATTCGGCCGTCGCCGCGATTCTGCTGAAGCAGGCAGGCGCCGACGTCCAGGCCCTGCACATGACCAACTGGGAAGACGATGACGGCTACTGCACGGCGGCGGAAGACCTGCAGGATGCCCGACGCGTCTGCGAGCAGCTCGACATTCCGCTGCACCACGTCAATTTCGCCCGCGAGTACCGGGATCGGGTCTTCGACTACTTTCTCGATGAGTATCGACGCGGACGCACACCGAACCCGGACATCCTGTGCAACCGAGAGATCAAGTTCGGCGTGTTCCGCCAGTACGCGAAACGACTGGGCGGCGAACTGCTGGCGACCGGTCACTATGCCCGCAGCGTCGAGATCGACGGAGAGACCGCGCTGTTGAAGGGCGTCGACAAGAACAAGGACCAAAGCTACTTCCTGCACGCCGTCAGTGAGGAGGGCCTCGCAGAAACCGTCTTCCCGCTCGGCGCCCTGCAGAAAGACGAGGTTCGCCGCCTCGCCAGGGAGCACGGACTGGCGGTCCACGGCAAGAAGGACAGCACCGGCATTTGTTTCATTGGCGAACGGCCGTTTCGCGAGTTCCTGAAGACCTACCTGCCTGCGTCGCCCGGTCGGATGCAGACGCCCAACGGCGACGACGTTGGCGAACACATAGGCCTGATGTACTACACGCTGGGCCAGCGGCAGGGCCTGGGCATCGGCGGCCGGCGCGATGCCGGTAACGAGCCCTGGTACGTCGTCGACAAGCGCATCGACGAGAACGTGCTGGTCGTCGCGCAGGGAGAACACGAGCTGCTGTTCAGCGACGGGCTCGACGCGAGTGACGCCAGCTGGATCGGCAAGCCGCCCATTGACCTCAACGGCTTTCGATGCATGGCGAAAGTTCGCTACCGGCAGTCGGACCAGGCCTGCACGCTGACAATGAACGCCGACGGCACGCTGCATGTCGACTTCGACGAGCGGCAGCGAGCCGTGACGCCCGGGCAGTTTGTCGTATTCTATGATGGCGATCGCTGTCTCGGCGGCGCCGTCATTGACCGTCTGCGTCGCGGCACGATGACGACCGCGGAGCCGATCAGGGACGTCGGGACCTGAATGGAAGATTTGACTCGCATATTGACCATCGGCCGTTACGGCCGGCCTCGCAGCACACTCGCTGCGGACACTAATCACAGAGGATACCCACGATGAGCGACAGCTTTGGCGCCCGGTCGACACTGAACGTCGGCCAAACCGAATTCGAGGTTTTCAGACTGGATGCAGTGAAGGAAGGACACGTCGACCGACTGCCCTACTCGCTGAAGATCCTGATGGAGAACCTGCTGCGTCACGAGGACGGTCGCGACGTCGCGCGCGACGACATCCTCGCGCTCGCGAATTGGGATCCCAAAGCGGCGCCGTCTACCGAAATTTCCTTCACACCCAGCCGGGTTATCCTGCAGGACTTCACCGGCGTTCCCGCCGTTGTAGACCTTGCGGCAATGCGCGACGCCGTCGTCAAACTCGGCGGTACGGCAGATTCGATCAACCCGCTGTCACCGGCCGAGCTCGTTATCGACCACTCGGTGCAGGTCGACAAGTACGGTACGGCCAACGCGCTCGACCTCAACAACAAGATCGAGTTCCAGCGCAACAGGGAACGATACTCCTTCCTGCGCTGGGGCCAGTCGGCCTTCGAGAACTTCCGCGTCGTCCCGCCGAACACCGGTATCGTTCACCAGGTCAACCTCGAGTACCTGAGCCGGGTTGTCTTCAACGTCGAGAAAGACGGTCGTCACCTCGCCTACCCGGACACCGTCGTCGGTACCGACTCGCATACGACGATGATCAACGGCTTAGGCGTACTCGGCTGGGGTGTCGGCGGCATCGAAGCCGAGGCCGCGATGCTGGGCCAGCCCATCACGATGCTGATCCCGAACGTGATCGGTTTTAAACTGACCGGCAGGCTGAAGGAAGGTGCAACCGCGACCGACCTCGTCCTGACCGTCACCGAGATGCTTCGTGACAAAGGCGTGGTTGGCAAGTTCGTCGAGTTTTTCGGCGACGGTCTCGCCGACATGCCGCTGGCGGATCGCGCGACGCTCGGCAACATGTCGCCGGAATTCGGATCGACCTGCGCCATCTTCCCGATCGATGAGCAGACCACGCGTTACCTGGCGTTGTCCGGTCGCAGCGACGAGCAGATTGCACTGGTAGAGGTCTACGCCCGTGCGCAGGGTATGTGGCGCGAGGACGGAGAGCCGGATGCCTTGTACTCGGACACACTGGAACTGGACCTGGGCTCGGTCGAGCCGTCGATCGCCGGCCCGAAGCGTCCGCAGGACCGTATAGCGTTGTCGGCAGCCGCAAGCATGTACGAATCGCAGGTCGTCAAGGAAATCGAGGGTCGCGAGAAGCCCGGCACGGCGGTCGCAAGCATCAATGGCGAAGACGTCGAGATTCGCGACGGCGCGGTGCTGATTGCCGCCATCACAAGTTGTACGAATACGTCCAACCCGGCGGTCATGGTCGCAGCCGGCCTGCTGGCGCGCAATGCCAGTGCGAAGGGTCTCAAGACCCGGCCCTGGGTCAAGACGAGCCTGGCGCCCGGCTCACGCGTCGTGACCGACTACCTCGAGAAATCCGATCTGCTCGATGACCTCGAGGCGCTCGGTTTCCACACGGTGGGCTATGGCTGCACGACCTGTATCGGTAATTCCGGGCCGCTGCTGCCGGAGATTGCAGACGCCGTTCACGAGGGCGACATCGTCGCGACCAGCGTGCTGTCCGGCAACCGTAACTTCGAGGGCCGAATTCACCCACTCGTGAGAATGAACTACCTCGCATCTCCGCCCCTCGTCGTTGCCTACGCGCTCGCCGGCAATATGGATGTGGATCTGTTCAACGACCCGCTCGGCGAGGATGCCGATGGCAACCCGGTGTACATGCGCGATATCTGGCCGACGCAGCGGGAAATCCAGGATGTCGTCGGCGCCAACGTCAGCTCCGACATGTTCAAGGAGAGCTACGACAGCGTGTTCGAAGGGGATGCCAACTGGAAAGGCATGGACTCTCCCGAGGGCGAAATCTACCAGTGGGACGCCGACTCGACCTACGTCAAGAACCCGCCCTACTTCGACGGCATGACGCTGGACACGGCGGACGTCGAGGACATCCGGGGCGCTCGTGTTCTCGCACTACTAGGCGACTCCGTCACTACCGATCACATCTCGCCGGCCGGCAGTATCGCAGCCGACAGCCCGGCGGCTGAATACCTGCGCAACGAAGGGGTCGAGCAGAAGGACTTCAACTCCTACGGCTCGAGGCGAGGCAACCACGAGGTCATGATGCGCGGGACCTTCGCCAACATTCGCCTGCGCAACCAGCTCGCTCCGGGCACCGAGGGCGGCTGGACAAAGCATCAGCCCAGTGGCGAGCAGATGTCGATATTCGACGCGGCGCTGCAATACAAGGCGGAAGGCACACCGCTCGTGGTCCTTGCCGGCACCGAGTACGGCACCGGATCGTCACGCGACTGGGCGGCCAAGGGCACGCTGCTGCTCGGCGTCAAGGCCGTCATTGCCAAGAGCTTCGAGCGCATCCACCGCTCCAACCTGATCGGCATGGGTGTTCTGCCGCTGCAGTTCAGGGACGGCGAAGGCGCCGATACCCTTGGACTCGACGGTACCGAGACGTTCGACATCCAGGGCCAGACCGACCCGGATGCGGACTTCGTCACGGTCACGGCGACGGCGTCTGACGGCTCAACGAAAAGCTTTGAAGCGAGAGTGCGCATCGACACGCCGAAGGAACGCGACTACTACGAGCACGGCGGCATCCTGCACTACGTGCTTCGCCAACTCGCCGCCTGACCACCGATGTCCGATTCGGCCGAAATACCCGAAGCGCTCGTCAAGGCGCTTCGGGAAGCGAGCCGGGTCTGTGTCCTGACCGGCGCCGGCGTCTCTGCAGAAAGCGGCGTGCCGACCTTCCGCGAGGCCCAGACGGGCCTTTGGGAGCAATACCGACCGGAATCGCTGGCAACGATGGACGCCTTCCTGGCCGACCCTGCATTCGTCTGGAAGTGGTATCGCTGGCGCCGCGAACTGGTGGCGAAGACAGAGCCCAACCCGGGGCACCTCGCTCTTGCAGAGCTCGAAGAACGCTATGAAGACTTCACGCTCGTGACGCAAAATGTCGATCGTCTGCATCGGGCCGCCGGCAGCCGGAATGTCATTGAGTTTCACGGCGACCTGTTCGCCGATATCTGCATCGCCGGCTGCGCGGACCCGGCCGCCAACGATGATGAGATCCCCTTCTGCAACCACTGCGGCAATTTCCTGCGCCCTGGCGTCGTCTGGTTCGGCGAGGCCATCCCGCAGGAGGCGCTGTACCGTTCCAGCGAGGCCGCCGAGCGCTGTGACGTGATGCTGTGCATCGGCACGTCGTCGCAGGTCTACCCGGCCGCGGGCTTGAGCGGGCTCGCGAGGCAGAACGGGGCCGTGACGGTGGAAATCAATCCCGAGCCGACCGGCGGGCCGGAGTTCAATTTCGTCATCGCGGGCCCGTCCGGATTGATTTTGCCGGAACTGATCTCATCTCTGGAACAATAAACCGACAAGTGAGGGGCTGACGTGGCTGATGCAACCGCTGCAAAAATCATGAAACGACCGAGAGTGTTGAAGACTTCGCTGTACATTCTGGCGGTCGTCGCCCTGTTCATGATCGTAATCGCTATCTACTGGTCTCGGACGCCGGGCGTCTTCTGGGTTAATGAGTACATCGAGGACGATTCCCACGTCGTCGGGTATGCGACGACCGATACGCTGATCAAGGTCGCAGAGACCCTGCTTGAAAAGCCGGGCGGTTACCTGAGCAACGACCGCACGCCGCCCAGCGTCTTCCTCGATAACATACCCAACTGGGAGTTCGGCGCATTGCAGCAGGTGCGTGACCTCGCGCGAGTCATTCGCAACGACTACAGTCGCACACAGTCACAGTCGAGCGAGGACCCGGACGTGTCGGGCGCAGAGCCACTGTTCTTCTTCGATAACAACTCGTGGATCCTCCCGCCGACCGAGTCGGAGTACCGCGAGGCGATCAAAGGGTTCAAGGTCTACCGCGATCGACTCACTCGCCAGGTGCAGCCGGACGCGCAGTTCTATGCGCGAGCCGACAACCTGAGGGAGTGGCTCTCGCAGGTCGAGAAGCGTCTCGGCAGCCTCTCTCGTCGTCTTGGCAACAGCGTCGTGACGACGGTCATCAACGAGGAACTCGCAGGCGACCCATCCGCCGAGGCCGCACAGGCACAGCCGGACATCGTCGACGTCAGGACCTCGTGGTGGGACATCGACGACATCTTCTTCGAAGCCCGCGGCTCTGCGTGGGCGCTGCTGCACTTCTTCCGCGCCGTCGAACTGGACTTCGCGCAGGTGCTCGACGACAAGAATGCAACCGCGAGCGTCAGGCAGATCATCCGTGAACTGGAAGCGAGCCTGCAGCCGCTCCGATCGCCGATGGTCCTGAACGGCGGTGGCTATGGCATCTTCGCGAACCATTCGCTGGTGATGGCGAACTACCTGGCCCGGGCAAACGCGGCCGTGATCAACTTAAGAGAGTTACTCGACCAGGGATGATGCGAACGCCGGGCAGCGTTTTAGTCGTCCAATTCGAACGCCGGTGTCCAGTATGTCATTGATGCGTCCCGGCACGAAAATCCCGTTCTGGTCCCCGAAGTTCACGAATCGAGCGGACGTCTCTCCGCCGTTTCTGCTCCGACTGGTAGCCGGAATCGGGTTCTTTTCCGTAGCCGGCGTGCTGGTTTACGGCGTAGCACACGCGCTTGGGCATACCGGCTCGACGGTCACAAGCCTGCCTGATGGCTTGTACATCGCGATACTGCACTGTCTGCTTCCTATCGGTATCTCGTACAGCATCTTTGCGAACAGCCCTCTAAGCCGGCCGCTACTGGCGGTCTACGTTCTGATTCTGGGCTCTGCCACCGCCTTGGGATACGGTCTGCTGGGCTCGTTAACGGACGTGGCAGCTATCAGAGCTTCGGTCGTTCTTCTTGCTGCTGGCACAACCCTTTTCTGGTTGTTCCGAAATTCGAGGATGCGCGTCTATTTCGCACTGATTGCAGGCCGCCCGGTTCCGCCCGAACTCGAGGAACATGCTGAAAGACTCGAAGCCACGAACGGCTTCGGAACGAAGGCCAGGCAGACGATCGAGTGGCTTGTGGAATCGGTGGAGTTGCTCATCCTGCTCGGATTTATCGTGACCGTCTTTTACTCGTTCTACAGTACGGGGGCGTAAACCCGGGTATACCTGCCGGGTCGGGCATGCCGACGATGTTTCCCGCGCCTTCGAAGTCGACACTCCCGGTTCAGTGCAGACCCAGCCAGACCGGGATATCTCTCCAGGATTCGGACAGCCGGCGATCCAACGCCTTGTAGTCCGGCTCGAAGCGGCCGACCAGCGACCAGTAGCTGGCCGAATGATTCATGTGCCGCGCGTGACACAGCTCGTGGATCAGCAGGTAGCGGACGAGCTCCGGCGCGAGGAACAAGACACTGTAGTTCAGGCTGATCGTGCCAGTGCTCGAGTGGCTGCCCCAGCAGGTCCGCTGGCCTCGTATCTGCAGCTTCTTGTACTCGTTCCCGGTTAGTGTCGACAGCATCTTGAGCTGCGGCTCGAGCGTGCGCCTGGCCTCGCCGCGTAGCCAGCGCTTCAACGCCTCGACGCATTGCATCTCGTCGTCGACGCTGCCCGTCAGGACCAGCCTGTCACCGTGACGGCGGTATCGTATTCGGCTGACCCCGGCCTTCTGTCGGTAGACGACTCCAACCGACAGGCCCGCGCCCGGCAGTTCTACGCTTTTAGGCAGCTCGAATGCCTCGTGAGGCACATCCGCGGCAAACGCCTTTCTCGTCTTGTGTATCCACTCACGGTGCTCCGCGACGAAGGCCTGCACGTCTTTCGCCCTCGCCCGCTTCGGCGCTACGACTTCGACGCGACCGCGCGGGTATACCTTGATCGAAATACGCTTGGCCCGGCCGGAGACGCGCACGGAAAAGCCCGACGGATCAGCGTCGGGCTTCTCGACTTCCTTGAAAAGGGTTAATTGGGATGCTGCGCTCTGCACAGCACCTAGTTTACGGCCTGTTTCCGCTAAAGCGAACCACGTCTTCCATGCTGGCTTTGCCAGATACGCCACCGAGCTCGGCCGTTTCATGCATATAGATCTCGACTTCGCGCTCGGCGACGATCGTGCCGTCTACTCGCGCGTTTCGACCCAGGATGATCTTCGGCTTGCGCTTCTTGTTGTTGTTCCAGCCCCAGCCGCTCGGCTTGTTCACAATGATGTCGCCCATGACGTGAGCGCCGTTCTTGAGCTGAATGTCGCCATTCACGGTAGAAATGTCTTTCTCGATCGAGGCGCCGTCGATGTCGACCTCGCCATTCACGTTCTCGACCGAGCCACCGATCGTTGCACCGTTCTCGACGGACAAACGGCCGTTCACGGCTTCCATATTCCTGCGGATGCTGGATCCCGCGCCGACGGAGACGGACCCATTAACGGTAGACAGGCTGTCGGCCTGCACGTTGTCCGCGATCTTCACCGATCCGTTCACGGTCGATACGTCTTCGACGATAGCTGTCGAGCGAACACGGATCGTGCCGTTAACGGTCTCGACGTCGCCTGTCACCGTGGCGCCCTCGCCGACCGTGACGCTGCCATTCACTGAACTCGCGCCATCAGCCGTAGTACCCGGCTCGATCTTGACGCTCTTGTTCACCGAACCGGCGTAAGCCGGTACGGCCAGCGCCAGCAGGCAGGTCGCGGCGATCAAACGTGCATTTTTTCCAATCATTTTTGTGCCCCTGGAGTGATGTTGTATCTATTGGATACCACAAAGCGGGAAATGGTTGGAACTGCCGCGCCATAGCCTCGTCAGGGCAAATTGCGTTAACCTTGCCGCGCCCACCCTGGTAGCCCGAATGTTTGCTCTAGAAGCCCGAAATCTCGTCAAATCCTATCCCGACGTGCTCGCTGTCGATAACGTCAGCTTTGGCGTGCGAGAAGGTATCTGTTTCGGTCTGCTGGGTCCGAACGGCGCCGGCAAAACGACGACCGTCGAGATCATCGAGGGCGTAACGCCGGCAACGTCGGGCGAGGTCTATTACCAGGGCGAGATCGCAGGCCGCCGATTTCGCGAGGAAGCGGGTATCCAGTTCCAGAATACGGCGCTGCAGGACAACCTGACCGTCATGGAAACCCTGATCATGTTCCAGACGCTGTATGACCGGCAGGCCCGCCTCGACGACATCATCGAGGCCTGCTCGCTGGGAGAGCTGCTGGCGCGGGATAATCGCAAGCTATCCGGCGGACAGCGGCAGCGAATGCTGCTCGCGATCGCACTGGTCAACAAACCCCGCGTCGTATTCCTCGACGAGCCAACGACGGGCCTCGACCCGCAGGCACGACGCAACTTCTGGCAGCTCGTGCAGCGCATTCAAAACGATGGCACGACGATCATCCTGACGACGCACTACATGGACGAGGCCCACGTGTTGTGCGATGAAATCGCCATCATGGACGAGGGCAGGATCATCGCGTCGGGTCCACCGGATGAGCTGCTGCAGGAACGCTACAAGGGTCTGATCATCGAGTTGCCGATAGACAACGTGAAAGATGAGCTGGCCGGCATCGAGCACCAGACCATCGAAGACCTCGGCATCGTCGAGGTGCTCACCGAGGACATTCCGGGCAGTCTGTCGCGGCTGAGCCCGCATCTGTTCGACGCCAACCGCATCAAGATTCGGCAGGCCAACCTCGAAGACCTGTTCCTGGACCTGACCGGCCACAGTCTCCGGACCTGAGCATGCTGAAACGAATCCTCGCGATCTTCAAAGCACGCAACCTCGAGTTCATCCGCGATCGAGGCACGATGGCGTGGAATATCCTGTTGCCGATCGCTTTGATGGCCGGCCTGTCGCTCGCTTTCGGCGGCGACGGGCGGACGCAATACACGGTGGGCGTCGTTCAGCAGGCCGATGAGATCGACCGCGAGCAACATCCATTCCTTTCGACGCAGTACGTTCGTTTCGTCACCGTCGACGATGCCGGAACGGCGATGCGCAAGGTCGCGAGACACCAGCTCGACCTGCTCGTGGACTTCGAAGGAGGTGAGGAGTACTGGGTCAATCCAAGCTCGCCGAAGGGCTACTTCGTAGAACTGGCGCTGCTGCAGACGGATTCCCTGGTGGGCGGCAACTTGCAGAAGTCGGAGATCGACGGCGATGCTATCGATTACGTCGACTGGGTGCTGCCAGGCATCCTCGGCATGAACATGATGTTCAGCTGCCTGTTCGGCGTCGGCTACGTCGTCGTTCGTTACCGTAAGAATGGTTTCTTAAAGCGTTTAAGGGCGACGCCGGTACGGCCGCTGGAATTCATCATCGCCCAGGTTGCGTCGCGACTGATACTGACGCTGACGATTACGACGATTATCTTCATCGGCACGCACTGGGCGCTGGGCACACGCATGGACGGCAGTTACCTGACGCTGTTGTTGATCGGCTTCCTCGGCGCGGTATCGCTCGTCGCCATGGGACTCCTGGTCGCCGCACGCGTCACGAGTGAGGAACTCGCCGGCGGCCTATTGAACATGATCAATTGGCCGATGATGCTGCTGTCCGGCGTCTGGTTCTCGCTGGAGGGCGCCGGGCAATTCGTCCAGAACGCCGCCAAGATCTTTCCGCTAACCCATATCCTCGATGCTTCCAGGGCCGTCATCCTCGACGGTGCCGGCATCGCGGACATCTGGGTCAGCCTCGCCGTGCTGATTACGATGAGTGTCGTTTTCCTCGCCCTCGGCGCCCGCTTCTTCCGCTGGGACCCGGCCTGATGCGCCTGGTCGACATCGGCGCCAACCTGGCGCATGACAGCTTCGACGATGATCGCGACGCGGTGCTCGAGCGCGCGCGTGAAGCCGGCGTTGAGAAGATCGTCCTGACCGGCAGCAGCGATGCGAGCAACCGTGACGCCGCGCTTCTCGCCGAGTCCGCACCGGGGTTCCTGTATTCGACCGCCGGCATGCACCCGCACCACGCGTCGGACTACACGGATGCCAGCGATGCGCTGATCCGGGAACTGGTCAGCTCGAACAGGGTCGTCGCGGTCGGAGAATGCGGGCTCGACTACTTCCGTAATTTCTCGCCAAGAGCCGCGCAGATCGAGGCGTTCGAGCGCCAGCTCGAGATTGCCGAAGAATCCGGCAAGCCCCTGTTCCTGCACCAGCGAGATGCCCATGACGACTTTCTAGCAATCGTGCAGCCACGCCTCGGCAAACTCGGACCGGCCGTCGCGCACTGCTTCACCGGCACCGAGTCGGAATTAAAGGCCTACGTAGAGCTCGATCTCTACATCGGCATTACAGGATGGGTCTGCGATGAACGACGCGGTACGGAGCTGCAGATGATCGTCGGCCTGATCCCGGACGACCGGCTCATGATCGAGACGGACGCCCCCTACCTGCTGCCGCGAAGCATCCGGCCTCGGCCGAAGTCACGCCGCAATGAGCCGATGTACCTGCCCGAGGTGCTGCGCATGGTCGCGGACTGCCGCGGGCAGTCGCATGAGCATGTCGCCGAGATTACGCGGCAAAATGCCGAGCGATTCTTCGGGCTGTGAACCAGAAAGGAACCGTTGCAGCCCGCGCGGGAATTTCTAGCGAGATCGCGTCAAACTCTCTTCCCAGGTCGCGATTTTCTATCGTGATCGCTTTACGATTTCTTCCCAGTCGCGATTCTTTAGCGCGATCTCTTTAAG